>NZ_WQFL01000013.1:0-104631 GCF_013034175.1 Ruegeria sp. HKCCA5463 | reverse complement strand
GCTGCCGGTGATCGCCACCGATTGCGGCGGTGTGCGTGAATTGGTGGATGGCGATGTCGGGCGCCTGTGTGCGGTCGATGATCTTGATGCCCTGTCTCAGGCGCTGCGCGATCTTTGCACCGACCGCGCCGAATATGACCGGCTAAGCGCCAATGCCACGGCGCGCGGTGCAGAAGACAGGTTCTCGCCAGCCCATGTGCATAGCGGGTTTGAAAAGCTGTATCGGCAACTGGCCGGGCGGGGATAACCCCCGGTCAGTCCGCCGCGCCGTTCTCGAAAGCACCAGCTTCCAAGGCATGGGCCAGATCGGCCCGCCCTGCACGATGCGCGGCCTGCGCAAAAGCCGCGCCGAACCGGCCCAATACCTGATCTTCACGCCAGAGCGTCTCAAACCCGTGCCGCGCCGCTGCGGCCATCTGATCCCGCGCGGCACCTCCGTTCTGAAAACGGCGCATGGCTGCGATCAGATCATCTTCGGTTTCGAACAGTTCCCCGCCCCCTGCCCGCTCGACGATCTCGGGGAACGGACCCAGCCGCCGGGCGATCACCGGCGTGCCCAGCCGGAAGCTTTCGATCAGGATGATGCCGAAGGTTTCATAACAGACCGAGGGCACGATCAGCCCCAGTGCGCCACGATAGTAAGCGTTCAACTCGTCCGGCGTCTTGCGGCCCAGGAATTTGATCCGGTCATTGCCTGCGGCCTGTGCCTTCAGCTCATCCGCATAATCGCCATCACCCAGGATCAGCAGATCCGCGTCGGGATAGCGGTCAAAGGCCGGGAACACATCCTGCAACCCCTTGATCTTTTCCAACCGCCCGACAAACAGGAAATAGGGGCGGTCATGCGCCGCCGGTTCCGGCAAGGCGCTCTGATCCAGGTCGGGCAGGAAATAGGGCAGCACCTGCATGTCCTGCCGCAGGCCGAATTCACGATGTTTGGCGCAGCTGAATTCGCTTTTGGCAATGATCAGATCCATGTGATCCAGCGCCCGGTCCAGCGCACCGGTATACCGCCACAGCTGCGGTGGCCGCTTGTGGTGCAACACGCAGCGCAGGCACTGGCGCTCATCGCACAGCTCGCGCCCATGCCGCCACAGAACATGGGTGGGGCAGACCAGCCAGTGTTCATGCGCTTCATAGATTTTCAACCCCTCGCCCATCGGCAACAGGCCCGGCCCGCCGATCAGGGATGTGTTGTTGTGCCAGATGATATCCGGCTTCCGCTCGGCCAGTATCTCGCGAATGCGGGCGGTGTGCACAACCGGGCGGCCCAGTTGCTGGGTCAGCAGGTTCGACATCATGCCGTTGCGGCTGCGCAGGCCGATCCGCCGCACCCCGTCGGGGTCGCCCTCGGGCTGGGGCTTGCCGCCCAGGATCAGATAGCTGTCTTCGTCATGCACCACCGTCACGTCATGCCCGCGCGCCACAAGCGCCCGCGCCATGCGCTGAATGCCGATGGCGTCACCGCCAAAGGAATAGGGGGGATAAAATGTGGTGAACATCAAAATGCGTAACGATTTCATCTATCTCTCAATTCCTTGAGTGTCAGCCGCAGGCAGGTGTCCGCCTTGCGGCCCAAGCATCGAAACCAGCAGGCGCAGCCTGTCCCGCTGGAGCAGAAAAGCCAGCAAACCATAGGCCAGAACACCCGTCACCGTACCGGCAAGTAAAAGCAAAGCCGGGGACAGGCCGCCCAGTTGCCACATGACCCCCTGCACTGCCGCCACCATCCCCCCTGACAGCAGAAGCGGCGCAAGATGCTGCCGCATCAAAGCCGGGCCGGACAGCCCGGCAATATACCCCAGATTGGCAAATTTGAGCGGCCAGACCAGCAGAAAGACAGCCACAAAACCGGCTGTGACGACCGGCAACCCATACGGGGCCAGCACCACAATCACCCCCGCCGCCAGCGCCACCTCGACCCAGGACAGAACCGCCAGACGACCGGGCTGACCGGCCGCCAGACAAAAGGTCTGCTGCACCTTTTCGGCACACAGATACATGCCAAACACCGACATCAGGCTCAGGACCGGAGCCGCCGGAGCCCATTTCTGACCGAACAGCAGCACCAGCGCCGGTTCCGACAGAACCGCCAGCCCGGCAAAGGCCGGAAAGGCCAGAAACCCGGTCAGGCGCATGACGTCGATCAGCAAATCCGTCGCCGGACCACCATCGCGCGCCGCCGCACCAAAGGCAGGCTGCGCCACGGTGCGCAGCGGTGTGATAATCAGGAACGAGGCGGTCTCGATCACGCGCCAGGCGATTGCGTAATACCCCGCCGGAACCGGCCCCAGCATCGCGCCGATGATCACCGCAGGCGATTGCACCGCAGCCAGTTCGGCCGCGCGCAGGCCCAGAATCCGGTGACTGAAATGCAAGACCCTGCGCATGTGATCCCGTGACGCATGGAATGCCGGGCGCCAGGAGACCGCCCCCCAGGCCATCACGATATTGGTGGCCGTCATCGCCAGCCGCTGGCCGACCAGGCTCCAGACCCCGTATCCCGCCAGCGCCATGCCAATGCCCACGACCCCTCCGACCGCCGCACCAAGCGCTGCACGGATGGCCAGAACACGGAACCGCATTTCCCGGCGCAGGATCGCAACCGGCACCGCCGTCAGGGAAATCATCAGCACCGTTGGGGACAATCCGATCAACAATTCACGCGCAACCGGCTCATTGTAGAAATATGAGACCGGCCCCGCGCCCAGATACAGCGCAACCGTCAACATACCCCCCAGCAGCGCCAACAACCAGAAAACCGAGTTCAACCGCTCTGGTGACAGCGCCTCATGGGTCAGCAGAATGTCGGAAATCGTTTCGCGCACCAGGAATTCGGAAAACAGCACAAAGGCTGCAACCATCGCCAGAAGACCAAAGGCCTCGACCCCTAAAATACGGGCAAGAATGGCAAAAATGATGAAATTGAACGCCTGCTCGACCCAGATACCGGCCGACATCCAGGCAACTCCGCTGCTGAAACTCTGCCGCCCTGACACCCGTTTCCTTCCTGTTGCCCGAACCCCGCCAAGTGCCGATGGACACATGGCTCAAACACTCACACCTGTTGCGCACAGTATGCGCAATTGCAAACTTGACGCCTTAACGGTCGAATTTGGTCAAATTTATTGTCTATGTTCAGTCTGTACGTGTTCGAATACTATACGCAATACAGGGAATTATGCCCGTCATGTTCCAGGCGCCACGCAATTCTTGCAGCGGGGGCTGGGGCAGGGAATATTGAGTGAATAAAAGGTTTTCATTTTCATGAACAAAGTCGCAGAGCCGATGGAGACGAACAGCACCACACCCGAAGAGCTGATCGCATCGGAAACCGCCGGCATGAGCCTGAGCGTGGTCATCCCCGCCTATAACGAGGAAAACGCCGTCCGCCACACGGTCGAGGATGTACGCACCCATCTCGAACCGCTGGGCATTCCCTACGAAATCATCGTGGTGGACGATGCCAGCCAGGACAACACCCGCGCCGAGGCCGAGGCCAGCGGTGCCACCGTCACCTTCAACGATGTCAATTCCGGCTATGGCGCCAGCCTCAAGCGCGGGGTGCGGATGGCGCAACATGAATATGTGGCCATTCTGGACGCCGACAGCACCTATCCCGCGCGCTACCTGCCCGGAATGCTGGCCATGTGCCGCGATCAGGACATGGTCGTGGGCGACCGGGGCGCGGCGATGAAGAACGTGCCGCTTCTGCGCCGTCCGGCCAAGAAATTCCTGTTCGCCTTTGCCTCGTTCCTGGCCGAGCGCAAGATCAACGATCTGAATTCCGGCCTGCGGGTGTTTCGCAAATCCGAGCTGATCCCGTTCCTGCCGCTCTTGCCACAGAATTTCTCGTTCACCACCACGATCACGCTGTGCATGACCTCGAACGGCAAGCGGATGATCTATACGCCGATTGAATACGGCAAGCGGGTGGGCAAATCGAAAATCCGGCCGATCGACTTTCTGAACTTCATCATCCTGATCCTGCGTATCAGCACTTTGTTCAACCCGCTGCGGGTGTTCATCCCACTGGGGCTGGCGTTTTTCACGCTGGGCACGGTGAAGTTCATTATCGATATGTTCTACTGGAACCTCAGCGAAACGGCGGTGTTCTCGTTCCTGGCCGCAATCATGATCTGGTCGCTGGGGCTGATCGCCGACATGATCTCGCGGCTGCATCTCAGACCGTGACATGAGCGGCGGTATGCTTTCCGACCCAAATCAACGGCGCTGGCTGGTCCGGGTGGCCGGGTCGGCTCTGGTGCTGGCAATCCTGTTCTGGATTCTGCCGGCCGACGCAATCGTAACAGCGCTGAGGGCGATCCCGATCTGGGTTTTCCTGTCCGTGTTCGTTCTGTTCCTGTTGGCCCATGTTGGCGCGGCCCTGAAATGGTGGCTGCTGCTGAACCGGGGGCTTTCGCCCCTGCTGGCCATCCGGGCGCATTTTGCCGGGCTGGCTGCCAACCTGTGCCTGCCCGGAGCTATTGGCGGCGATACGGTGCGGGCCGGTCTGGCGCAGGCGGCGATGAAAGACGGCGCGCAGGTTGTTGCGGGCGCAACCGTTGATCGGCTGATCGACATGGTGGCGCTGCTGACCCTGTCCTGTCTGGGCCTGGTCCTGACATGGGAAAGCGCGGCGGGCGGGCATATGATCTGGCCAGTGGCGCTGATCCTGCTGGCCGCGCTGGCGGGTATGGTCGCCTTGCCGCGCCTGCTGCCCCTGCCCTGGCGCTATGTCCCGTCCCTGCCCGGCAAGGGGTTTGCCCATCGTCTGGCCGATGCACTGGCCGGGATGGGCCGCAAACCCGGCACGCTGGCAGTCGCTTTCATCGCATCTGTGCTGATCCAGTTGCTGCTGGTCCTGCTGGCCTGGTGGCTGGCCCTGGCGGCGGGTGTCGATGTGGCCGCCGGGCCATGGATCTTCGCCTGGCCGCTGGCCAAGATCATCGCCGTGCTGCCCGTGTCTTTGAACGGGCTGGGCCTGCGCGAGGCCACATTGGCCGGTTTCCTGGCCCCCTTCGGCGCCAGCGCCCCGGCTGTCGTGGCCGCCGGGCTGGTCTGGCAGGTTGTGTTGTTTACAGCGGGCGGGTTTGGCGCGCTGGTTCTGACCATGTCCGGAATGCGGTTCAGCGCCCCGGCAAATTCCCAAAAGGAAGAGTGCAAGTGACGGATGTTTCCCGACCCAATGGCGGCGACACGCCTGAAATCATCATTCTGGGCGCCGGGCCGGCCGGTCTGGCCGCAGCCCATGCCCTGACCGGGCAGGCGAAAGTGACCGTGATCGAACGCGCGCCCAGTGCCGGGGGCAATTCGGCCTCATTCCCGATTGAGGGCGTGATCTGTGATTACGGCTCGCACAGGTTTCATCCGGCGGCAGAGCCCGAGGTTCTGGCCGATGTGAAAGCGCTGCTGGGCGACGATCTGCTGCTGCGCCCGCGCCACGGGCGCATCCGGCTGGGCGGCAAATGGATTCACTTTCCGCTGAAACTGACCGACGCGCTGATGCGCCTGCCCAAACCCTTTGCCGCGTCGCTGATCGGCGACATGGTGCTGAAACCCTTCCGCAAGAAAAGCGAAGGCCCCGAGACGTTCTCGACCGTGCTGTATGACGGGCTGGGGCCGACGATTTCGGACAATTTCTATTTCCCATACGTGCGCAAGCTGTGGGGTCTGGATCCGGACAAGCTGGCGGTGAAACTGGCCGAACGTCGGGTGGGCAGCGGCTCGGTCGGCAAGATCCTGATGAAGATGCTGCGCCTGCTGCCGGGGCTGCGCAGCGAAACGGCGGGTCGGTTCTTTTATCCGCGCAAGGGGTTCGGGCAGATCTCGGACGCGATGCGCAACAGTGCCGAGGCCAATGGCGCCACCTTCCTGTTCAACACCGAAATCACCGCCATCAAACGGGACGGCAATCGCATCACCGGGTTGACGATCCGCGACGAAGCGGGCGAGCGGCACCTGACCGGCGATCTGATCCTGTCGACCATCCCGCTAACCGGGCTGACGCGCCTGATCGGCGACCCTCCGGCAGAGGTGGTCGAGGCGGCCCGCGCCATCCGCTTCCGCGGCATGATCCTGCTGTATCTGGTGCTGGAGACCGACCAGTTCACCGAGTTCGATGCCCATTATTTCCCGGAACTGTCGATCCCGATCAGCCGCATGTCGGAGCCCAAGAACTATAACGCCAGTGGCGCGCCAAAGGGCGTCACCGTTCTGTGCGCCGAACTGCCCTGCGACCCGGATGAAAAATGGTGGTCCATGTCCGACGAGGACCTGGGGCAGGAATTCACCAAATGGCTGGGTCAGTTGGGCCTGCCCGTCACCGTGCCGGTGCGCCGCTGCGAAACCCGGCGGCTGAGCCATGCCTATCCGGTCTACGATGTGGGCTATGAAGAGCGGTTCGATACGGTTGATCAGTGGCTCTCAGATATGGACGGATTGCTCGTATTTGGACGGCAGGGCCTGTTCGCCCACGACAACACGCACCACGCCTTTGCCATGGCCTATGGCGCGGCGGATTGCATCGACGACAAGGGCAATGTCGACCGCGCGAAATGGAACAGCTATCGCGAGGTCTTTGCCACCCATGTGGTGGAAGACTGACCCATGCCCGCCTGGCAGGCCGATATCCTGATGTATCATTCGATCTCGGACGCGCCGGGACCAACCTCGATCGCGCCCAACATCTTTGCGGCACAGATGCGGGCGCTGGCGGCGTCCGGCCTGCCGGTGGTGACGCCGGACGCGCTCGCCAACCCGCCTGCCCCCCGTGTGGTCATCATCAGCTTCGATGACGGGTTTGAAGATTTCGCCGATACCGCCTGGCCGATCCTGCGCGAACATGGCTTCTGCCCGATCGTCTATCTGCCCTCGGGCCTGATGGGTGGCACCGACAGCTGGGCCGGGGGCAATATCCCGCCCCGCCCGCTGATGGATTGGGACAGGGTCAAGGCGCTGGCAGCGGAAGGGGTCAGCTTTGGCGCGCATAGTGTCAGCCATCCCGATCTGTCGACGCTGGATGCAGAGACCTTGGAGGAAGAAGTCACCGGATCCGGTCAGGATATTGCCGCCCGGCTTGGTCAACCCGTCCGGCATTTCGCCCCGCCCTATGGCGCGTCGAACCCGAGTGTACGCGCACAGATTGCCCGGCACTACGATACCTCGGTCGGCACCCGTCTGGGCGTAGCCGGGCCAGGGGATGACACCCACGACCTGCCGCGGCTCGAGATGTTCTATTTCACCGACATCGCCCGCTGGCAGGCGCATCTGGCCGGGCGGGGCGGCCCCTATTTGGCGGCCCGCAAACTGATGCGCGGCGTGCGAAGCGGGCTGAGCAGGGTGCTGCCCATCAACTGAATGTCAGGCTTCGGGTGCAAGCGTTCCGATCCGGTGGGCATTCGCCATCACACTGAATGTAATTGTCGTCGCCGGGATGGTCGGCAGGACAGAGGCATCAACGACGTGAATGCGCGTCGCACCATACGGGCGCCCCAGCACATCGCTTTCACCCGGGCCCGGGTCATCCGACATCGGCAGATCACCTCCGACATGAAAACTGGCCCCCGGCGCCCCGAACCGCGCTGCAAAAGACAGGCTGGTCAGACCAAGCCCCCGCAAGGTCCGGCCATAGCGCGCAAGCGCTGCCCGCATTGTCTCGGCGGTTGCGGGATTTTCGTTCAGTTCCGGGCGTAGCCGCCCATCCTCTGCCAGACGCAAGGCTATTTCATGCGAATGATCGGAATGCAGGAAAACCTGCGCCACGATCAGACGTCGGGCCAGCGCCTCAAGCAGCGGCCCGCTGCCGGGTATCCGGTTTCCATAGTTCTGTTTCAGATCGCGGGCATAGTATTCATTCCAGGTATAGATCTGCGCGTGAACCAGTTGCCGCGACACGGTCGGGTCATCCAGTTCGGCAAAAAGCTGCGGCAGCGTCTGATAGGGCAAAACATCGGGCCGCCTTGACGCCCGCCAGCGGTGCAGCATCGGCAGAAAGGCCTGCTGGCTGTCTTTCAACACCAGCTCCTTGCCCCGCAAGCCGGGTGACGCCAACAGGATACGCGCGCTTTCCAGCACCCCGGCGGCCAGAAACACCCGGTTTCCGCGGACATCGCTGCCATCTGCCAAAGTGACGGCAACCTCGTCGCCTTCCTCGCGGACCTGCCGCACCACGTGATCCGCGCGGTAGGCAAAGCCTGGCTCTGCCTGCAACGCCATGCGGGTTTGTCTTGCAGACCAGATCAGCGACCACGGGCACCCGTGCAGACACAGCCCGCAGGTCTGACAGCCCGGCCCAACCGCCTGCCGCGCCAGACCGACATGCATCCCAGCCCCCTGCAATGCCTTCGCCTTCTGCCTGGAACGGGCCAGCAGCATCTCGGCCTGTGCGGTTGGTGGAACGGGTGTTCGGCCTGTCATATCGCAGGCGGGAAAGAGGTCTTGCAGCCCGTCCTGTTGCCCGGACACAGGCATTATTTCCGCCACCGCCCTGTAATGTGGGGCAAGATCGCCGGTTGTTATAGGCCAGTCGTCGATATCCGCCTGCCGATACGGCAAGACCGCAGCGCCCCAGACATTGGACAGCCCGCCCGCCGCCCGCGACGCGCGCAAAGCAAACCAATCCGCCCCTTCCGCCAGTGTACGCGCAGGTGAGGCCAGCGCATAACCTGTTCCATAGCGCCACACCTCGCCTTCCGGGGCCTGAAACTGAGGCTCCATCCAGGCTGTACGCGCCTCGGCGCTCCAGTCTTCGGCGCGGGTTCGGGACATCTGCTGCACCCGATCCGTGACCTCGGGCTCCGGTTCCACCCCGACATCCAGCATCGTGACGTTTCGCCCCCGCGCCAGCAAGGCCCGGGCGACGGAAACCCCGGCAGGCCCGGACCCTATGACAAGATCGCTCACTGCGCCTTTACTGCCCGGACCAGAACCAGCATTTCATAGTTGGGATCATGGGTGGACAGTTCTTCGGGCGCAATTTCACTGGCCCCAAGGCCGTGCAGGTTGCAGATGCAGGTAAAGACATTGCCAACGGTCGACACCTCGACATTCTCTGCCGGGAAGACCGCCCGGAACAGGCGGCGCTTGGACTGGCTGGTGAAATGCCAGTATTCGCCCCAGTCATCCACGCCTTCGCGCCGCGCCACACGGGTCATCCCATGCGAGGTGCACAGCACCACGCCACCGGGTTTCAGAATGCGTTCCAGCGTTGCGATCGCCTTGTCGACCTCAAAGATCATCTGAAGGGTTTGGGTGATGATGATGCAGTCGAAACTGTTGTCGGGAATATGCGGCGCATCGGTGATATCCGCCACGATGGTCGCTTGTGGATTGCCCTCGACATAGCTCAGTACATCCGCCTGCGTGACCCGGTCACCGCCGAATTTCTTCGTATAGGCCGGATCGCCGAATTCCAGAACCCGGCCACGGATGTCGTCGCTGTGGTTTTGCAGGAACTCTTCCATGTAATAGCGCTCGATGGTCAGCAGATCGCGGTCCTGGCCGAACACGGCACTGATCGGCGACAGCCGCCGCAGCCCGCCGAAATCCACCGACCCCACGGGGGTCGATTGCAGATTGTGCAGCCGCTGCTGTTTGCGGATCCATTTCCGCAGCCTTTCGGGCAGCAGCACAGTCGCGGTGTCGCGCACCAGCTTTTCAACTCTTTGTCCCGGTGTCATCGTGATCAGCCCTTCATGCGTAGGCTTTGGCGCGTTTCTCGGCCATGATATCGGCGATGATATCATCCAGCGTGCGCGCCGGGCTGAACCCGGTATAGCGCCGCAGCTTGGACACATCCGGCAGACGGCGGGCCATGTCTTCGAACCCTTCGGGATAGACCTCTTCGTAAGGCACCAGCCGGATTTCCGAGGTTGAGCCCGTTGCGGCAATCACCTTTTCGGCCAGCCCCCGGATCGTCACTTCCTGTTCACCACCGATATTGAAGACCTGCCCCCGGGCTTCGGGGACATCGAGCAGACGCACAAGCGCCTCGATCACATCGGCCACATGGCTGAAACAGCGCGATTGCTCGCCGGTGCCATGAACCTGAATCGGCTGACCGGCCAGGGCCGCTTCGATGAAGTTCGGCACCACCATGCCATAGCGCCCGGTCTGGCGCGGGCCAGTCGTGTTGAAAAAGCGCAGCACGACCACCGGCAGATCCACCTCGCGCGCATAGGCCAGTGCCATGAACTCATCCAGCGTTTTGGCGCAGGCATAGGACCAGCGCAGCACGCTGGTTGCGCCGATCGTCAGGTCGTCATCTTCGTTGAACGGGAATTTCGAGGCCTTGCCGTAAACCTCGGAACTGGAGGCGATGAAGACCAGCGGCTTGTGGCGCAGCGCCGCCCGCAACACGTTCTGCGTGCCGTCGACATTGGTCGCAATCGACTGGCTGGGCTGATCCATGATCAGCTTGACCCCGACAGCGGCAGCCAGGTGAAACACCGCGTCAGCAGCCCCGACCAGTTCCTCGACCAATGTGGCATCCAGAACGCTGCCTTCGACAAAACGAAAGGCGGAATGATCCTGAACGGAAGACAGGTTTTGCAGCGATCCGGTGGACAGGTCATCCAGCACCGTCACCTCATGCCCATTGCCAATCAGACGCTCGGCCAGATGTGATCCGATAAAACCGGCCCCGCCCGTGATCAATATTTGCATGAAAAACCCTCGTACCAACAGAATCCACTCTAATGCCACAGGCTTAGCATAGGGATCGGTGGCCACCAAATGGTAGATACCGCTATGGTGCGCTGACAGGCCGGGCCTGCACAGTTTTGGAAAAAGGGCTGAATTGTTGCACAACGCATTAAGAATGTTGAACCTGCGGACATGACCGAAAAACACGTGGACCCCCGCCCCGGCGACGGCCTTGCAGGCCAGCGCGTGGTCGTGACCGGCGCCACCGGCTTTATCGGCCGGCGCCTGATCGATGCGCTGCTGAAACTGGGATGTGACGTGACCGCCTTGCTGCGCACGCGCCACGGGGCTGCCGCATTGGAACAGGCCGGAGCAAAGGCACTGGTTTGCCCGCTGCACCCCGGCCCGACCCTGACGCAGGCGCTGGACGGTGCGGCGGCTCTGTTTCATCTGGCTTACGATTTCCGGGCCTCCGGCGCGGACAACCTTGCAGCCTTCGACGCGCTTGCCAAAGCCGCCGAAGACGGGTCTTGCAACCGTATCGTGCATCTGAGTTCCGCCGTGGTCTATGACAGCTGGCCCAACGGGCCGATCACCGAACGCAACCCGATCACGCCGGAAGATGTGCAAAGCTATCGCGGTGCCAAAATCGCGATGGAACAGAGACTGTTGCAGGGGAAATGCGACGCCGCCATCTTGCAGCCGACCATCGTCTATGGGCCCGGCAGTGCGCTTTGGACCAACGGGCCATTGGCGATGATGCGCAGGGGCGGCATCATCCTGCCCGACCCGCCCGGACAATGCCCGGCCGTGCATGTCGATGACGTGGTGCAGGCCGCCCTGCGCGCGGCCTCATCACCCCGGACCGGGGTCGAGCGATACCTGATCAGCGGGCCGGACATGTTGGGATGGAAGACGTTTTTCGAAGGCTATGCCCACCTTGCCGGATGCGGAGAGGTTCGGATTGATCCGGCTGCGAACCCGACCCCGCCGCCGTCGCCCAATGGCAATGCGCCCTCAGGCCCCTCTCTGGCGGGGCAGCTCAGCGCGCATCTGCGCCGCCTTGTCGGGCGCCGCCGGGTCGAGGCCGCCGCAGACTGGGCACGGTCCGTTCAGGCCCGGCTGGCAAAACCCCGGCCCGTGATGCCTGACATGGCGGGACGCAGGCTTTTTGCCGGTCAGCCAGAGGTTTCAACCCGATATGCACAGGATCAGATCGGGTATGTGCCTCGTGTTTCCTTCGACGAATGGATCGAGCATATGCGAAAACAATCGGCACGCTGATTCAAGACTGCCTTGTTTTTGGAAACACCCATTCCGGGTCTTTGCCGGGAAAGACAAATTAGTTGGCTTCGTTCCCGATCTGTCCTATCCGATGAAGAGAGAAGGTTTCCAATCTGCTAAGCTAATTTTAATTCAGTGTGACTTTGTACGATCAGGATAGATTATGAACTACGAAACCTCGCACCATCAATCCCTCAAGCAGCTTATCGCGGCGCGCGATGCGCGGGTTGCCGTGGTCGGGCTGGGCTATGTCGGCCTGCCGCTGGCGCTGACGGCTTATGATGAAGGGTTTGATACCACCGGCGTTGATCTCAACCCCGACCGGGTGGCGCGGATCAATCAGGGGGGTCAGGTCATCTCCTATCTGGCACCGGATCGGATCGCACACGCGGTGGAGAGTGGGCGCTTTCGCGCAACGCAGGACGCCGCAGCACTGGCCGAGGCCGATATCATCCTGATCTGTGTGCCGACCCCGCTGACCGACGCACAAGATCCCGACATGCGTTTTGTCGCCGCCGCCGCGCAGACCATCGCACAGCATCTGCGCCCCGGTCAGATGGTGGTGCTGGAAAGCAGCGTCTGGCCCGGAGCCACGACCACGCTGGTTCAGCCGATCCTCGAAGCGGGCGGGTTGCGGGCAGGTTCCGATTTCTTCCTGGCCTTCTCGCCCGAGCGCGAAGACCCCGGCAATGACAAGTTCGACACGCACAGCATCCCGAAAGTGGTCGGTGCCGACGATCCGCAATCGCGGCAACTGGTCGAAGATTTCTATCGCGCCATCGTCACCAGCGCCGTACCGGTCAGCTCGGCCGCCACCGCCGAAGCGGTGAAGCTGGTCGAAAACAGCTTTCGCACCGTCAATATCGCGCTGGTCAACGAATTGAAGACCGCGCTTGAAGCAATGGACGTGGATGTCTGGGAAGTGATCGAGGCGGCGGCGACCAAGCCGTTTGGCTTCATGCCCTTCTATCCCGGTCCTGGAATTGGTGGGGCCTGCATCCCGGTGTCTCCGGCCTATCTGGCCTGGCGCGCCGCGGATGCAGGATCTGATACGCCGCTGATCAATCTGGCCCGCGCCAGCAATGACGCGGTGCCGGAAATGCTGGCGGCACGGATGGCGGCGGAACTGGCCGCGCGCAACGGGTCTGCACTGGCGGAAACCGGGCAACCCCTGACCGGACAGCGCATTCTGCTGATGGGCATCGCCTATAAGCGCGATGTCGAGGACACCCGCCGCAGCCCGGCGCTGGTGCTGCTGGACGAGCTGGAGAAGCTGGGGGCCGAGGTTGACTATCACGATCCGTATTTCCCCCGCCTGCCCGAAGGCGGCGAATACCCGCAGCTGGCGGGCCGGACCTCGCAGCCGCTGACGGCAGACACCCTGAAACGCTATGCGGCAGTGGCCGTAATCACCGATCACAGCGCCCCGGATTATGGTCTTGTCGCGCGCGAGGCCGCGCTGGTCTTCGACACGCGCAACGTCTTTGAAAAGCAGGGGATCAGGGTGGCAGACGGACGGCTGGTCAAGATGTGACCCCCCAAAACCTCTGATCATTCAATGGCCAAAGCGCGCGAGTCTGCCATTCCATCCAAATGATCGCGGATTGACAAAACTGTGTCATAGGCGGGCCTTTGCACATTTTCTGGGGTCGTCGGCATTCTATATTGCTGTCACAAAAGTTTTAAGGAACTATCTGTTCAGACATATTCATGTCTCAATAAATTATAAGCAGTGTCGCACGAGTAGTGGAGCAATGCTCCTTCCGGTAAAAATAACCAAATTTTAACCTCTGGTGGTTCAAAGTTTTGCCATGATTTCATCGCGGAATCATTTTGGGCATCTGCTCAATGGCATGACGGCGCCCACCTGGGTTTGACCAGACCAAGACCATAGCCGGAGGACTTGGAGAAGATGATTGGAATTATCGGGATAGCCATTCTAGTTGGCCTGTGCGCCGGCGGGTTTGCTTTGATTTCCGGTGCATCCATCCTGATGGCTCTGGGCAGCTACATCCTCTTCGGCTGGCTGTTCATCATTGCAGCCCTCATTGTTATAGGCGCCGTCAAAATCGTGAAGACACGCGTGCAGAAACAAAACCCCGCCTATTCCAGCTAAGCGCCTAGCCCCGTCCGGCGACCCTTTTGGCCACATAGCCCAGAAACGCGCGCTGCGGGTTTCTGATCTGTGGGCGGCCTGACGCGGCCCAATAAGCCAGCCAATCCGCTTCCAGCGCATAGACATCGTGGCCAGGCGCCATCGCCCTGGCCTCCTCCAGCGCCTGTGGCGGCAGGATCGGCTTGTCCGGCCCCTCGACCACCTGACCCCGGCGCGAGAACCGGATCAGGTCGCCCGGCTCTTCGGTCATCTCATAATCGGGCAGGTGGTCGGCTGCGATCATGTCACGGATCATCTTGCGGAACACCCGCCGGGGTGAGGCCGAGCCGGACTTTTTCAACAGCACCTCGACCGAGATCCGCCACTCGGGCTGACGCCCGCAATGTTTGCGTGCCAGCTCATAAATCCGCCGCTCGAGCGGTTTGCGCAGGCGGAAGTAATCGCGGCTGAGGGTCAGCACCGATTTCGCCAGCACCGCGCGGAACAGCCAGTCCGACAGTTTCACGCTGACGCTGGCCATCCGCCCCGCCCTTGTGTGACGCACGATTTCCCAGCTCTCGATCAGGCCGAACCCCGTGGTGGTTTCCGTTTCACCCGTCACAATGTTGGTGGTGATCCTTGTGCCGGCCAGCCGCTCGAACGCTTCGCGCAGACGCTTGTAACCGTCACCGCTGGTTTCGCGGTTGGTGGCCACCAGCAGATCATGCGCCTTCAGATGCAACACCCGGCTGACAGTCCGGCCCGCATTGATCGCCGCCATCAGCTGGCTGATGCAAAAGATCAGGATATCCTTGTCGTGGATCGTCGCCAGACCGCGCACCGAAGGCGTCACCGTGATCTCGACCCCGTTATGTTCGTAATTGAGGATGCGCCGGTCCGGCCGGGTCGAGAGCGAAAACATAGGATGCTCCATCGAACCCATATCCGTCTTGGGCAGCGCATCGAAGATATCGCATACAAAAAAATCGCCCGTTGGGTGCCGGTCAGGCAACAACGCCCCTGACCCGCTCATACTGCCCTGCCCATATGTCCTGCCCGAATCTTTGTTCGTGGTTTTATTGACGCTCACCGTAGAGTTATCCACAGGAGGCGTAAAGCCGCCGGAACGTGGGTTCAGAGTCACTGCAACGTGGGATCAGAGTCACCCTATCGTGGGATCAGATTCAGTATGATCCACAAGAAATACAAAAACCGCTTTTTTTTCTTATACTTAGTAGAATTCAAATTCAGCCGTAACTAATAAAATAACAGGATTCTAACTGAACATTTTTTTGCTATACGCCCAAAAGCAACGTCTCGAAGGCTTTCTACCCTTTAATTTTGCTTAGAAAATCCGGTTTTGTGCTCATAATGCTTTCGCATGCTTCCTTTTGTGGTATATTGGCAAAAACATAGCACATGGGCAGTATTTCAATGCGAGCAGCAACGTCCGAGGGGCTTCCCCCGTATTTCAATATCGACCCGGATCTGGCCTATGCTGAACTGGGCGACCCAACCGGAACACATGAGTTCTCGCAAATCGCGGATGCCTGTGCGCGGGGGCGTAGCGACCTGGCGAACCGGGGGCTGGAAGAAAACGGTCAGAAAAAGCTGCGCCTGTTTTCGACCTGGGAAATCACCAAATATCTGATCCCTGTCGCGCCCGCTCATTTTCGCCGGGTCCTGAAAGGCAATCCGGATTTGCCCCAAGGGCAGTCCGAAACCGAAGGCGGTGCCAAGTGGTTTACGCTGGATGAGGTTCTGCGGCTGCGAGCGCATTTCGCCTCGGAAGGATCCAAGGCAAAAGAATACCGCCCCTACCGCCCCGAGGGTCTGCCCGCCAAGATCGTGTCCGTGGCCAATTTCAAGGGCGGTGTTGGCAAAACCTCGACCTGCGCGCATCTGGCCATGTCGGCGGCTCTGGACGGTTACAAGGTACTGGTCATCGACCTGGACAGCCAGGGTTCGATGACGTCGATCTTTGGCGGCAAAGTCAGCGATGAATGGCAGACGGTGTTCCCCTTGCTCGCCCGCCACTACGCCACCCATCTGCGCCGCGACAATCAGGGGCGTCTTGACCGGGGTGAGGCCCCGCATCCGATCGATGATACCCTGTCCGAGGCGCTGAAGACCCGCAGCCGCGATCTGATCCAAACCACTCACTGGCCGAATATCGATCTGATCGGAGCGCAGCTGAACCTCTATTGGGCGGAATTCCAGATCCCGGTCTGGCGGATGCAGGGCCGCAGCTGGAAGCTGTGGGATGCGCTGACGGATACGCTGGACGAGGATGGGGTGCTGGACGATTATGATATCATTTTCATCGATACCCCCCCTGCCCTTGGCTATCTGACGATCAACGGGCTGGCGGCTTCGGATATCCTTCTGGTGCCCATGGGGGCCTCGTTCCTGGAGTTCGACTCCACGGGGCGCTTCTTTGACATGCTGCATTCCACCTTCCAGTCCATCGAGGATGGCGAGAACATGGCCGCTCGCGCCCTGGGGCGGCCCGAGATGGCGTTTCAGTGGGATGCGGTGCGCACGATCATCACCCGCTATGATGGCAGCCAGCAGGCGGAGCTGGCCGGGCTGATGCAGGCCTATCTGGGCCGGACCCTGTCGCCACACTGGCAGGGCTACACGGCGCTGATCGGTCAGGCGGGGGAACAGGTCAACGGTA
Source organism: Ruegeria sp. HKCCA5463 (assembly GCF_013034175.1). NCBI lineage: Bacteria > Pseudomonadati > Pseudomonadota > Alphaproteobacteria > Rhodobacterales > Roseobacteraceae > Ruegeria > Ruegeria sp. HKCCA5463. The sequence goes on along the minus strand of NZ_WQFL01000013.1, from coordinate 87,928 downwards.
TCTACGAGGCCGATTACCGCGATTTCAACCGCGAGACCTATGTGCGCGGGCGGGAAACCTTTGATGCCACCTATGCCTCGTTCAAGAAGCTGCTGATCGGCGTCTGGCGGGGCGAAGAACGGGCCCGGCAGGCCGAAGAGGCGGGAACACCGGAATTGTCGCTCTGAGCGCGATGTTTCGCGCGCGAAACACGCCTGCCACGTCCCGAAACAGAGTCTGATCCGCGCAGGAAAAGGAGAAACCAATGGCAAAACGCAAACGACTGACCCCTGCCCGGCCGGATTATCTGGAAGACAACCGCCCTGCCCCCGGGCTGAACCCGATGTTCCCCACAGACACCCCCCGGACCACGCCGCCGGTTGCGCAGGTGGCCGGGGCCACGGCGGCGCAGGCGGCGCTGGAAGAGCTGTCCGGAGAATTGCGTGCCGCGCGGGCCGAAGGGCGCTTGGTGCAGGATCTGCCATTGGACGCTATCGAGGAAACCTATTTGGTGCGTGATCGCATGGCGGCAGATGATGCGGATATGGAGGCGCTGAAGGAAAGCCTGAAGACCCGCGGGCAGCAAACCCCGATCGAGGTCGTGGAACTGGAGGGCGGGCGTTACGGGTTGATCTCGGGCTGGCGGCGTCTGACAGCGCTGCGGGCTTTGGCGCAGCAGACGGGCGAGGCCCGCTTTGAGACCGTGCGTGCGTTCCTCAGGCAGCCGCAGAGCGCATCTGATGCCTATGTGGCCATGGTCGAGGAAAATGAAATCCGCGTCGGGCTGAGCTATTACGAGCGCGCCCGGATCGTGGCGCGCGCGGCAGAGCAGGGCGTTTACCCGGATGAGACTGCGGCCCTGCGTGGGCTGTTTGCCTCGGCCAGCCGGGCGAAGCGATCCAAGATCGGCTCGTTCATCGCGATCTATCACGCCCTGGATGACCATCTGCGCTTTGCGTCAGCTATTCCTGAACGGTTGGGGCTGTCGATTGCGAAAGTTCTGAAAGAGGAGGCAAAAGCAGCTTCCTTGATCACCACCGCTCTGCGGAAGGCCGCGCCTCAGAGCGGGGAAGCCGAGATTTCAGCTCTGACCCGTGCAGTGAGCGGCTTGGGGTCGAATGGGGAAAACCCACCTGCTGCCAAGACCCCCCAGAAAGAGACATTCGGTGGCATTCAGTTGAAACAGAGTCGAAACGGTGCACAGGTCACCCTGTCCGGCGAGGGAATGTCCGAGACATTTCTTGCGGAGCTGAAAGCCTGGCTGCACGCGCGCGGCACATGATGTTTCGCGCGCGAAACAGCGTGAACGGCTTGCAAGCTTTGCGCCGGGCCGACTTGAAATCTGGAGCATGCAAGCCGACGGAGTTGTGCCCGCCTCAGGCAGTTCCGTGCCACGCCTGTCATTCAAGATACCAAACTGAGTAACGCTGGCCGGCATGCAGAAGCTCAGCGCCGCGGCTGTCCATCCAAGACAGCAATGCAGGCTGATGAACATTGTCCGACAAAACCGTAAACGGTTCGCCCAGCTCGCTACGGATCAGACTGTAAGCCTGTTCCCGGTCCTGTGATACTTCGCTGTTGAAAAATGCGTCCAGACGGTTTTGCCTGGACGTCAGCAAAGCCGGATCAAATCCTTTGACATCTTGCAGCAGATAGCCAGTCTTCATTCCCAGGCCTGTCAAGTAGGTGTCGTCATCGTATAGGATGTAAACCGGACGGCGCGTGAACGGCGTGATGTGCAGGGGTGTGGCAGCGACCAATGTAGGTATGCCCGGTTCGGTTCGGTCACGTATGACGGCCAAAGCATCCCCCAGGCCCTCTGCATCTGTCAGCCTTTGATCTTCACCGGAAAAGGTTACCTGAAACGGCGGTTCATACATTTTGGTTCTGGGATAGGCGGTCGCAAAACCCCCGGCCACTATCAGAAGAAGAAGTGCGCCTAGCGCCCAGGGTCGTTTCGATTTCCGCCAAAGATACTCTGACCACAAGGCGACAAAAGGCAGGCCGCATAGGGAGGCGACCATCACATATTTGTATTCGTTGCGAAAGTTGGGAACATGCAGAAGCACCGCCATGGAACCTGCTGCGAATGCCGCGAGAGTCAGGAAAGTAAGCTGTTCACGCGGCATGATGCCCCGGTTCATCAGTGCGAACACCCATGCAGCAACAGGAATCAAAAGCCCGGTTGCCGCGGCCACGCCATGGCGCCAGATCTGACCGGGAACATGAAGCTCAATCCCGGCTCCTGCCACGCGATCGCTTGTCTGGGCCGTCACCAGGAAATAGGTGCAGGCCGTTCCCAGCAAGACGGAAGCGTATAAGAGCGAGACGTTTTTCAGGCGCGATTTCATAGTCTGTGTTTGATCCAGAACCCACATAATGCCAGCGGCCCCAAGAAATGTCGCTGCTGCCGGAAGATAAAGGGGGTAAACCAACCCGATACCCACCAGGAACAAAATCCAAAGCGGAATAGCCGTCTTGGGGCTGGAATTGGTTGCCGAGCGCAGGATAGTCAGCAGCATTGCCAGCATCAGGATCAACCCAAGCTGGTTTGTGTTCAGAAACAGGAATTTCAGGCCTGTAGCATCGTAGCGCGCGTCGCCGATGAAATGATGGTAACGCTCGGCCCCGTTCCAGAGAGACGAAGAAATTGCTCTGCCAAGCACGCCGATCGGGTTTGTGGATAAGGCTGCGAGGATCGGGGCGAGCAGCATTGCCACAGGGCCACCGCCGACAGACCTAACGACGAGAATGGACAAAACGCCAAAGCCAAATGCCATTGCCGGGTTTATCCACAAATATGCATTTATCGGCGATTGATCGAGAACCTGCCCAAGCAAGACCCTTTGCAGATGGCCAAACCATGGATATCCCGTGCCCAGCCCGGCCAATTGCCATTCTTCTGGTGCTGTTGGATTTTCTATCAGGGCATAGATTAAATCTGCGTGTAAAAATGTATGTGACCACTGATAAACGTAGGGCGCATTTGCATGTACGACGAGTACAATAAGCGGCAACACCAATGTCGATGGAATAATCAGGCGATAGTTCTGGAGCGGTACCCACTGCCAGGATCGCATGATGAACCAAATGGATCCCAAGTTTATTGTCAGGATGGCCCAGGGGATCGTGCCCGTTCCCATACCTGCATAGGCCAGCGCCAGGTATTGGGCGCAAGACATTGGGATCGAAAGAGCAAACGAAACACCAAAACGATCCCAGATGTCCACATTTCGAAGCAATCGGGAGAACGCAATCCAGGCACCTGGCAGAAAGAGCAGCAAGACAACTGAAATACCGCGCAACAAAATCTCAAACATAAACAGAACACCTGTACTTACCTGTGATCAGGGTTCCATTTGGCAGGGGTGTGATGCAATAAAAAAAATCTTGCAGAATCTCACGGTGCCAGCAGGGGATTGTGATAATCCGGGCTTGAAGCGGGCTCACCCCAACAGATCGGTTGCCGGGTTCTCAGAGATATCGACGTCGTCATAGTATTTCTGTGCCTGCGCCATGGAGCGGTGCAGGGACAGGCGCATTGCGGCCTGGATCGGTGCGCCGTCCAAGGCGGCTTGTGTCAGAAACCCTGATCGCAACCCGTGAGGCGAGGCGAAATCTTCGGGCAGCCCGGCCATTTTCAGCCGGTGTTTGACGATCTGCGCAATCGCATCTGGCGACAGGCGGCGGTTCAGCACCCGGTCCGCCTTGGAGATGGGGCGGAACAATGGCCCGTCCGATATCTCTCCTACCTCGATCCAGTGGATCAGCGCCTGCGCGGCCCGTCCCTTCAGGACCAGCCGGGGTGTCTCGCCCTTTGCCGTTGTTTTGGTTTCCAGCAATGAGATCCAGATCAGCCCTTTGTCTTCGAACTCTTTGCAGGACACATCCTCGCGTCGCAGGGCGGTGATCTCGGACCGGCGCCGACCGCCGCTGGCCCAGCCCAGCATCAGGATGGCGCGGTCGCGGCAGTCCCGACGGGTGCCGCGGCAGGTGGCGAGCAGCTGTTCCAGCACGCCCCGGGTGATGGGGTGGGCGGATTTTGGAGCCGGGGGGCGTGCCGCCGCGCGCCGCGCCTTGGACCGGGCCTGTTTCACCTGCGGCGCCTCAAACGGGCTGGCGAGGTTCTTCATCCGGTGAAACGCCAGCCAGGAGGCGATGCGCCGATCCAGCGTGGACGGGGCAGGGCAGGCCAGCGACTTGCGCACCCCTTGCGCAATGAGCGCCTCAGCTGTTTGACGCGCCGGATCGTCGGTGGGTGCATCCCCCAGGCTACGGGCATGATCGAGAATGAAGGCCAGCGCGGTGGCCTCGGATTCCGGCCAGTCCAGTGCAGTGCCAAAGCGGGCGGTTTTCCAGGCGGTCACATAGAGCAGGTCGCGCTCATAGGCGCGCAGGGTATTGGCGGGTGTGCCGCGCACATAAAGGTCTGTCAACGCGTCCTGATCCGCCTGCGACAGGGCAGGGGAGGTGGCCGGGAGATAGGGGGCAGGGGTGGTCATGGCCTCTAATCTGGGCCGGTTTTGCGCAGAAATCAAGTATACATGATAAGCGATACTTATCGGGTTTAATAATGAAAAACCAAAATAGGCAATATAGAATGCATAACACCAGAAAAATGAGTATTGTCCAAAACTCAGCTTGAAATCACTCCCTTAAAAATGACCTCGATCAGTGTTCTCTTGGGGCTCAGACCCCACTGTTTCCCGCTTCAAGAACGCGCGGTCGCATGTCTGTGCTTTGCGGTGAACGGATGCGCAAGAAGATGCCACCCGATACAATCTGCGTCGCGCCAAGCCAGCCCACCGTGCAGCATGGCAGAACAAGTTTTCTGTCCCTGTTCGAAAGTATCCAAACCATGTAAAGGATTCGAAACGGAAAACGTCCTCAAAACACTAGCAACAGACAGGCGGACTCAGTGACATGACAGAGATCATATCGTCCCATTCGCACGGCGCGGAAGACATCCTTTTGCATCGTACCCTGCAAGGAGTGGAGGCGGGATTCTACATCGACATTGGTGCCTTTGACCCCGTCGAAGAGTCCATAACGAAGATCTTCTATGATGCTGGTTGGAACGGTATCAACCTGGAACCCAACCCCGATGCTTTTGCGCGCCTGCAGGAACTGCGCCCCCGCGACATAAATCTCGATATCGCCGTGAGTGATACAGAAGGCACGCTGACGCTCAACCTGCTCCGCGATACGGGGCTGACGACGCTTGTCAAAGACATTGCCGAGACCCATGCCGACAAGGGTTGGGATGTCGAAGCGCTGGAGGTTCAGACCCGGCGACTGGCGGATATCTGGCATGCACATGTTCCCGCAGGGCAAGAGGTGCACTTCCTGAAGATCGATGTCGAAGGCGCTGAAGAGGCCGTGATCCGGAGTGCGGACTGGACTCGCCACCGCCCCTGGATCGTTGTGGCAGAGGCCGTTGTGCCGTTGAGCACGGAGCAGAACCACCATGCATGGGATCCTCTGCTTTTGGAGGCGGGATACCAATTCGCCTATTTCGACGGATTGAACCGCTACTATGTCGCGGAGGAAAAATCAGAGCTTGCGGAACGCTTCTTCCCGCCCCTGAATGTTGCCATCGACCAATACACGCCGAACAGCACGCGTCAGGCCTTGGCAGAAGTGGAACGGCACCGTCAGGTGCTGAACGACCTTTCGGCGCATTGCCGCGCTGTTGAGCAGCGCTATGAGGTCGTGTCCGACCTGATGAAACGGCGTCCGCGCCCTTGGTGGGAAATGCTGGTTTTTGACCGAACAGGCACACCGAAGAAGATCTTTCGGCGTATTCTGTTTCACACCAGTGGTGCGCCACGTGGCATGTTCCGCAACTGGGTCATGCAGGACGACGCAGTCCCACATTTGGTTTTCTACACATGGATGTGCAGCGAGGCTTATCAGGCGTTGCCAAAAGCCGTGCGCATCAAGGGCGCCCTGAACGGGGGCGCGGAATAGTGAACGGCAGTTGTGCCGGGTAGACGACCCCAAGCCCTGCGGCTGACAGATGGATGGCATGCGCAGACATCGTCATGGCGGCCGGGCTTTTATGGGGTGCAGAGTTGGGGTCAGGATTACGCAATCAATGCATCCTGACCCTGGTACTGCCCGCAGACACTCATGCGATGCCTGCGGGCCACAAGTTCAGGGCTATGCCTTCTTCTGTACGGCAAAGCCGAAGCAGGTTGACGGGAAACCATCAACGCTCGTTTTCAGGTGACCTTCGCGGTAACTGGAATCGTCGGGCTGGTAGTTCATGAATTTATCGAACTCGAAAGGCGGCAGGTCCACAAAGCAATCCAGCGGATCGTGACCTACGTCGAAGTTCAAAGGAGCAACCGTGTGCCCGGCTTCGTTCAGCCGTTTTGCCAGCGCTTCGAAGTCACGGCGGAGGAACAGGACGGTCTGCCAGTTATCCGTGGTGAGATCGATTTCGGTATAGTTGAATTCCGTCGTGTGCAGCGCGATCCCGCCCGGTTTGAGCGTGTTGAGCGATGCTTCGATGAAGTCGAGGCCGTTCTTGATCGAACCGAGGTGTTCCAGCGCGCAAATGGACCAGCAGAAATCGAACTGCCCGTCGTATTTTGCCGGGATGTCGTTCATGTCGACGTAATCAAGCGATACGTGACGGTCGAAGGCCTCGCGCGGGGCCAGTTTTGCCTCATAGATGGCATCCAGGCTCGCGGTGTGCTGGCCGGTTTCGGCCCAGCCGCGACCATGGACTTCCTCGGGGGCGAGATCGGTCGCAACAACGTCGATCCCCAGGTTGGCAAAGTAGGATGGAAATGGCTCTGTGCCACATCCGAACCCTAATGCGCGCTGTCCCGCAGTCAGTTTCCCGTGGCCGTGCAGATTCTGGAGAATCCAGGCGAATTCCCAAAGTTTGCGATGCGGCAGCGGGGCGGATTGCAACTGGTCCATCCAATAGAGGAACCAGGGTGATTGAACATCCGCCTGTGTGGAAGGCTTGCAGTCCAGCGTGAATGCCTCTGGCTTGTCGGGAACGGGCAGTGTCTTGGTATGCTCGAAAACCTGCCGTCCGATCGCGTAACCCTGCTGCTTGACCGACCACTTGATCGCGTTGAGCTCTTTGAGTTCGTGCCACAAGGCGTTGATGTTGGGCTGGCCGTCGGGCTTGACCATGGCCACCAGATCGTGAAGCACGGCATTCACCCTGTCCGGCTGTATGGCTTCGCTTGCAGCTTGTGTCGCCGCCTGCGAGGCTGCCGCGTCGATGGTCTTGTTGAAAGCAGCCTCAATGGCTGCGCGTTTTTTCTTCCGTGATTTAAACATGTCGATCTGCCTTTTTGAGGATTACTGTTGAGAGGGTTGCTGTTGAGGCAGGCGGGCTACCTGCACCTTGTCCGCTTCGACAAACCGCAGCAAGTCATCCGCAACATCGCTCCAACTGCGCAACGTTGCCTCAGAAATCCGCGCTTCGAGCGCTGCCCTATGATCGGCGTCCAGCAGGCGTCTGGCTGCATCGGCGATACTGTCTATGTCTTCGGTGTCGCAATATTCCACGAGATCCCCGCCGACCTCTGGCAAGGAAGAGGCACGCCCCACCAGCGCAGTGCGGCCATAGGCCAGGGATTCGCCCACAGGCAGCCCCCAGCCTTCGGCAAGGCTGACCTGAACGCTGAACAGGCAGTGCTGATACAGCAATTCGAGAAAATCGTCCGACGGTCCGGAAACAATGCGGATGTAGCCGTGGCACCCCCCGGTGCCTTCCATGAATTGCTTGAAATCCTTCGGCATGTGCGAGGTGTTTCCGACGAACACGAGAGTGGGTATTTCCCGTTTGCCGTCGCGCTCTCCTTCCTCGACCAATTGCTTCCAGGCCATGGCGATGCGCCAGATGTTCTTGCGCGCCTCGATGGTGCCGACGCAGATCACAAAGGGTCGGCAGAACAGCTCGGTTTCCTCGTGCCCCTTTCCGTGAAGCCGGCTGGCCAGAGGATACAATTCCGCCATCTGGCGAGAGACAGGATCGTCGTCTTCGTCTTTCGATGTGTTGGGCAAAGGCAGGCGGTCTTGCGCCAGGGGCAGGGTCGTGATGCGCCCGGGGCGTCCGGTCTTCTCCAGATATTCTTTCAACTTCGTATGCGAAAACTCGGAGATGACTAGGAAAGCGTCGACATGGTTCACCGCCTCGTCCAGCCAGGACAGGAAGTTGCGCGCCGCGTCCCCGCTGACCACTTGAGGGACGTCGAGCGGGATCAGATCGTAGATCAGCAGATGTTTCATCACCTCAAGCTGCCCCAGTTCGGCCAGGATTCGCATTTGCCAGTCCTGCACGGCCAGATCCAGTTGCAGCACATGATCGCCGGGGGCGTAGATATCGGCGAAAGGCTGGCCCGATTTGCGCAGATCCGCCGCCTGTTTCATTTTGGCGCGCAATTCTGCCCATTCCTTGAGGGTTGTGCCGCGCTTTTTAAAACTCCGTTCGTCCCCCCTGCGTGCAAGCAGGTCGAGACGCGCGATGTGATACCGCCGCTTGAGAGGGCGCTTGCTGTATTTTCCCAGCAGGGAGTCGAGGTCCTGGACCGCCAATTCCGGAAAGAAGTGCCTGCGCAGGATCGGGGCCGTCAGGATGCCGGTATCCTTCGACAGCGCATCATAACGGAGACAGTGGTACGTTTTCGTCTCTTTGTCGCACCAGGACAGATACAACTGCTCCGGAGGAAGCTTGGTTGCAAGCTGCGCTGCCACCGTCACCACCACTCGTTGAATGCCTGTCAGAAAATCGCTTCGTTTCGAATGTTCAAGGGTGCCGGAAATGTCCACAAAGTACTTTGGGCGCTGGACATTGACCACTTGGCTGTGGTGGGACGAAAGATGTTCCATGCAGCGGCTTCCATAACTTAAAAAACAAGATCGCTTCTACTCATTTGTGCCGGGGTTTGCCAGATGCGTTGAAGGAGGTTGTGTTGCAAACTTTTGACCATTGACGCTCGCGCCGCCAGCGGGTGACTGATCTTCTGTTTTTTCAAGTCGAAAGCCAGTTCATGACCTCATTCAAAGGTGCACAATATCCGAGTGGCGTGATCCTGTTCGCAGTCGTCTTCTATGTCCGGTACCAAGCAAGGCAAGCACACCGACATAATCACTGACCTGTCCGGCGGTGATGATGTGGGTTCAGCGGACGCCCTTGGCTGTTGCAGATGGCGTGCAGTTTCGTGTTCATGCCACCCTTGGTGCGGCCTATCAGGCGCGCCATCTTCTCGTTGTGCGGCCAGACATGTTCACCGCTTGTTTTGGACGTGATGAATCATAGACAGCGGCTGAAATCAATGGGTCCTGATCCTAGGACGGCGCAGCACTTTCCCGGATTCTCGGACACTTTGTTACAGTTGATAAGGGAGACGTATGCGCCGCACGTGGCGCGCTGTCCAAAAACCAGGCGTGAAATCGAGCGCGCTGAAACGCGCAGAAATTTCCATTATGAACTTTAGCGGGGCATGTGACGAACGCTATTCGGGCAACCCATGCGGCGCGTGATTGCCTTGCGCCGGTCCATCGGCACTTACGCCTGCTGGCTAAAAAAGGCGCGAGACCCTTTTTTCGGCCTCCTAGAGCAAAACTGTTCCGAGGACAATTTTAGAAAATACGGATTTCTAAAATCATCCCCGGCGTCCTATTGGAGAGTATGACAGGATAAGGTGGTTGTGTTACAAATTCGATCTACCGTGGGATGTTATAAATCCGTCAATGAGCCGCACCATCGAAACACCACTTTTTCCTTTCGCTCGCAAGTAGATGCGTTGGTGCATCTGGAGGTCGCTGCGACTCTGTTCGAGGCCTGTCGATGTTGCCGCGGATGATGCGAAGGCATTGACACCCAGCATCTGCGCAAGGAATTTCGTAACGGCAGGCTTGTTGCGGCACGCTCATAGCCGGCAGGTCCTGCAAGCGAAATGCCAAAGGGCCTGCGTGATATTATCAGGGCTCGCATTTCGCCATTTGTCAGTATGACCTAAGTGGGGCTATCAGAACATCTTGGACTCCTTGAATATCAGCGATGTCTTCAAGACGTAGATTCGCCTTATTCGGGTGACTCCGGTTCACGATTGAGAAACAAACTGAATTTCAGCCATTTATTGTGCCCCCGAAAGTGGTCTTTCGCCCAGAAAAAGCCACAATCCAGCGAAAAATCCTTCGCAATCAAATAGAAATGAATTATTAATGATTGCAGTAGGTGCCCTGCCGAGATTTCGAGCGGGTTGTGTGTATAAAAATCAAAGGTGGGACTTTGTATGTTTAGAACTTTTAAAATGATGGCGGCGGGGCTTGCTACTGCTGTGATGATGGCCGGATCGGCCAGCGCTCTGACCTCGGTGTCAGCGGGTGGTGGTCCTCTGCCGGGGGGTGGATATGACATCACCTCCGACACGCTCTTCTCCGGTACGGTTTCCACGATGGGTGGACCCGGGGCTTACATGATCAACTTCCAGTCGCCCATTGATCCTCTTTTTGGTGTTGCGAACGCTTCGATCACCATCAATCTGCTGAGCACGTTCACAGGTCTGACAGTGAGCTGGGTCGACGCCTTGAATCCGGCCAACGTGCTGGCATCGACGTCGGTTCTGGGTGGTGTTCAGACGACACTCAGCACGCTGTTCAGCAGCGTCAGTCCGAACACCTTGAGCCAGAATTTGGTGTTTAGCTGGGCCAACTCTACAGGGGCAACCGATGCCAGTGGCAAGCCGGTGCCGGTTACGTTTGATTTCGACGTCGCACCAGTTCCGCTGCCCGCCGGTGGTCTGCTGCTTCTGACCGCGCTTGGTGGTCTGGCTCTGACGCGTCGCCGCAAGGCCGCCTAAGCGACACACAAACCTGACAAACAGGACAAGGGGCCGTTTCGCGGTCCCTTTTCTTTTGATCAGATGTTGCCACCTGCCGCCTGGCGCAACATCCAGATCATCCGCTGACATCTGAGCCGGAACAATGTGATGACCGCCCGACTGGTTTCGCCCGCCGAGGACAGCTTGTCGCTTCTGAGGATTTTCGGGGTGTGCACAATTGCACTGGCTGGCATGGCCAACCCACGGATCGCCCACCGCATGCGCGCGGCGGCGTTGGTGCCATGCAGCAGATATGCCTCTTGTGTCGTGCGCCGCCACTTGGCCTTGAGCGCGGGCCAATTCTGCCGGGACGGATGGCTGACACGAAAGTTGTCCCGGTAGATCAGGCTATAACCGCGCGCGACCGCGCGCATGGTCCATTCCCGATCTTCCGAGACACCGTTGATGAACCCGCCGATTGCATCGAACACATCGCGTCGGGTCAGCAGGTTGCCGGCGCCGGAAAATCCCTGAACCTCGATATACCTGCGGAAGTTGAATGCAAAAACAGCCTCGAACGCTTCTGCGCCGCTGCGCGGGGGTGGGGTTTCGTCAAAGACATCTACCCGGCCACCAATCAGATCGGCCTGATCCGCGACCTGACGCCCGACGCTCAACCAGTCCGGCGCGGGTACGCAATCGGCGTCAATGAAAAACAGTCGGGGCGCTCTGGTTTCTGCAACTCCGCGATTGCGGGCATGGGCCGCGCCCTTTTGGGTTTCCACCACGAAATGCACCTCGGGAAAGGCCTGGCGCATCGTATCCAGCGACACCGGAGAGTTGTTGTCAACGACAACGATTTCAGTTGCCGTCAGATCATTCTCTCTCAGGGCAAGAAGACATCGTTCCAGCCGGGGCAAATCGTTGTAATGGGGAATGATCACTGCATCGGCCGGGGCCGTATCAGTAGGATCCGTACTCATTGCCAAACGTTCCGCTGATGTATCGGCATTTGTTCAACACGATCCCCATGACGCTGGTCAGTTCCGCCAGTTGCTGTTCGGAAACGTCGATATGGTCGATGCTGGTCTCTTCGGCGGCCGCCAGAAGCAGGGCACAATCGACATTCCTGAGAAACCCGTGGCTGTCATCGCTCATCATCAGGGGGGGCGTGTCGAACAGAATGACGTCGGGTTTGTAATCCGCCTCAAGCTGTTCGAGAAATTCGATTGCCCGTCGGCTTTGCAAGATCTCCGCCGGATTGCGCGTGGGCGTGTAATTCAGCCCGAAGATCACGTTCTTGCCATACCGCAGCGCATGTTCGTGAAACGGCACCGACCCCTGAATGACGTCGGCCATACTGTGGTTGCCGGTTTGCTTCAGAATCTCGGCCAGCCCCCTGCGCCGCATGTCGAAATCGATCACGATCGTCCGCAGATCTTCCTGCCGCCCCAGGCTGAACGCCAGGTTGGCCGTCGTCGTGCTTTTGCCGCACCCGCTGTACGGGGAGGTCAATGCCACCCTGCGCCATTTGTTGGACAAGATCTGTTGCAGCATCTTGGTCCGCAACATGTCATAGGGGGTGGCGTCTCCGCCGCCAGCAAGCGATGCAAGCCGGTTGCGCACTGCGAGCTTTGGGTCGATCTGTATCTCGGGTACGCTTTGCCACCGGGCGTCACAAGCGTCTTCTGACGGGGCGTGACGGGGCGGTTGTTCCATGACCGGCGGCGGGCGTTCGCGGCTCTGCCGTTCCTCGCGCGCCTTTTGAATCGCTTTCTGAAGACGGTCCATCACACATTCACCAAATCAATCGAAACAATACTCACCAGTATGTCTCCAGTTTATCCATCACTCTCTCGGTAATAAGATCGAGGGGTAGGTAATAGGTATGCACCGCCCAGACCCCGGCTGGCACTCCGATTAGAATAGCCAGTATGATCCCACCCCATACCGCGCGCTGCATCAACACTTCACCGCGTGATGGAGCATAGGGAATAGTGGCGATCGGCCAGACCTCAAGCTTGTTGATCAGGTCTTCGGGCCGACGCACGGACCGATTCAGGACCTCCAGCAAAACCACCAGCCCCAGCCCCAGCAGGATACCAAAGGCCGATCCCCCTCCGGCAATCATCAGGCGGTTGGGTTTCGAAGGCTCGCTTGGCGTAGAGGGATGCTCAATGACGGAAATACGTTGCCCTTGGGACGTGACCTCAATCCGTTCCCCGGTCGAGGCTGCGGCCAGACGGCTGACTGCGGCATTGTACTGGGTTTGGATGTTGTCATGTTCGCGCTGCAGTTCAGACAGTGTGATGGCATTGGCCGGCGTCTGATCGATGGTCAACGTCAGAGCGTTAAGACGGTCTTCCATAACCCGTTTCTGATCCTCTAACGCCGAAATCTGCGAGTCGACCTGGGCCAGTTGCAGATCAAGAGCCGAGTTGCCTGTTTGTACATCAACCGGGGCTGGGTTTGTTGCCTGTTCGGCGGCAACCACTTCCTCGAGCTTTTCGATCCGGGCTTGCAACAGCTTAATCTGAGGGTTGTTTTCGGAATAAATCACACGCTGATTATCCAGTTGATTCCGCAACTGGCTCAGCTGTTGTTGCGCAGGGGACAGGTTCTGCTGGGAGACCCCGACAACCTGACCGGTTGAACTGAAGATATTCACCAGCTTTTCGCGCTGCGCTTTGAGCGAAAAGATCTGTTGGTCTGTTTGTTCAAGATTGGTCTGCAATGCCCCCTGCTGCGCCAGCCGAAATTGCAGGCTGTCGGGCAAGGCGCTGGAGTTTTCATTCTTGAACTCAAGGATACGGGCACTGCGCCGGCTCAACTCGTCGCTCAGCCGTTCTACTTCGAGCTCGAAGAAAGCCAGGGTATCTGTGGCCCGTTCCTTGCGATAGGTGACATCCAGCTTCTGGATTTCCGTCAGGTATCTGTTCAACACACCTGCCGCAATCTGGCCACTGCGCGCCTCGAAGGTGATTGTCATCAGATTGGCCTGATTGAGACCCCCGGTGATCCAGATCGAGGTGCTCTTGCGCATGGCGTTGACGATCTGATCGGGGGTTGCCTCGTCCTGATCGGGCAGAACCTCAAATTCATGGGCGATATCAAGAAGGACCGGCCGGGTCAGCAGGCGCTGTTCGATGATCTGCAGTTGCTCTGCTGCAGGTGTGGTCACAGTACTCGCGGCCAGGCTGCCTGGAATCTGGGGCGATTCCACGATCAGGCGCATCTGAGACAGGTAGGTCGGGGGCAGCGCCCGTGCTATGATGATCGATGCCACAGAGACAATGAGCGCGACGATCAGAAAATACGGAAACCGCCTCAGGAAAATGGAAAAGTAATAGCGAACCGGGCCCATATCAGACTGTCAGCTCCTTCTCGAGTGAGTTTCCGCCAAAGAACACGCCATCTTTGACCACTTGCTCCACAACCTCTTCATCCACTTTCTCGGCCTCATTCGTCCAGGCATAAAGCAGGGCAAAGTCGCAGAACTGATTTACAAGTCGCGGAACACCGCGCGTTTGTGTGAAAATCTGCTTGCAGGCCTCTTCGGTGAACTCATCGCCTGAACCGCCAGCCGTTTTCATCCTATGTCTGATATAGGCTTTGACCGAAGACTCATCCATCCGTTCAAGATGAAAACTTGCGGCAACGCGCTGTGTCAGCTGGCGCATCTTGGGATCAAGAACCATGTCGCGCAATTCAGGCTGACCAACCAGAACAAGCTGGATCAGCTCATCCGTATTCGAGTTGATATTGGTCAGCATCCGGATTTCTTCCAACCCTTCGACGGTCAGGTTCTGCGCTTCGTCAAAGATCAGAACCACCCGCCGGCCCTCGGCATATTCCGCGACCAGGAAATCCTGCAGTGCCCGGAATATCTGTACATAGCTTGCATCCGCCTCGATCGGCAGACCCAGCGCGTGCAGGACCCATTGCAGCAGCTCTCCGCGACCGCCCTGCGCATTCGAAATCAGCCCAACCGTGATCGACTGCTCCATCTCGCTGAGGAGATGCTGTATCAGGGTGGTTTTCCCGGCCCCGATTTCCCCGGTCAGCACGGTGATGGGCGCACAGCTCATGATGCCGAATTGCAGGACCGAGTAACCGCGCTTGTGCAGCGGCGACCAGTACATGAATCCGGGATCCGGAAGCAGCGTGAAGGGCCGTCGGTCAAGCCCGAAATAATCTAGATAAAACCCGTCGCTGGACGCCATTGCACCTCGGTTGCCTTCTGCCTTGTCAAACCTCGTACTGGCCCCCCGGAGATTATCCAAACTCATACTCTGAACCACCAGAAATCCCTTACACAACGAACACATCACATAAACAAAAAGTACTTGGGTACTAGTTTGTCACAAAATCAAGATAGCAGGCATCACTAAACTGCACACGCGGTGAATTGACCTTCCCGCTTTCTCAATCTGAAGTGATCGGTGCGATTGTTTCCGTTGTGTCCTTATTAGGTTGACCAAAAAAGAGGCGACCAGAACCTGATGTGATCACACATTAAAAAAGATTCTAAGGGCGGAAATCAAACCTAAAGGGTGAAATTTTCGCTCATTGTGTCCCGCGGGGAAACGAAAGTTCATGAATTTGCGGCCAATCAGCTGATCGCATCTTCACGATACTGTAAAAAAGCACCTGTATTCAGCGACCAGAGAACACGTTCGCCAGCATTAATGTTTTGCAAGGCAGGTGGAATTTGTTAACAGTTAGATACGGGAAAGCGGCCTCGCAAGTGAGTAAGTGCAGGGTCGAAGTGGTATAAAAATATAAGATTTTAAATATATGTGGTTGAGGTCGAGCGTGTTCGGTTCGTAAGTTTGGTGAGTGGTTCGTGAGTAATTGTGTGTGTTGGGGGTTTAAATAGTGACAAGTCATTCGAAAGAAGTGGCCAACGCTGGCGCGGGCTACTCCGGTATTTCTGTTGTACCCACTCCGTTGCCGTGTCGAGGGGTGTACAGAAGTGTGGGCAAGCGTCTTTTTGACATTGCGTTCGCTTTGCTCGCAGCACCTTTCGTTGTGCCTTTTGTTCTTATGCTGGCCGCATTTTTGGCATTCCAGGGCGTGACTCCGTTTTATCGGCAGGAACGGCTGGGCAAGAACGGCAAGGCGTTCAAGATGATCAAGCTACGCACAATGGTGCATGACGCCGAAAATGTGCTGCAAGAACATCTGAAAGAAAACCCTGAAGCCCGTGAGGAATGGAATCGCGACCAGAAACTGCGGAATGATCCGCGCATCATCAAGTTCGGGACATTCCTGCGCAAATCCTCGATGGATGAGTTGCCGCAATTCTGGAATGTTTTCGTTGGCGAAATGTCCGTGGTTGGCCCCCGCCCCATGATGGTTTGCCAGAAAGAGCTTTATCCAAACAACATGTACTACAGAATGCGCCCTGGTATTACCGGCTCATGGCAGGTCTCCAACCGGAACAACTCGACATTCGCCGAGCGCGCGCAGCATGATGTGGAATACTGGAAGGATATGTCGCTCAAGACGGACATGCATATCCTGTTTCGGACAATTTTTGCGGTTCTGCGCGGGACCGGTTGCTGAAACGGTCATTTTGTAGCCTTTTTGGGATGGCTGTATCCTTGTTGCGCCCAGATCGTGTGGAAACCTACCCATGAACCAGTCCGTCTTTTCCCATCTCCCACGTCTTGCATCGCTTCTGTGTGCTGCGTTCCTGTTCCTGAGTGCCTGTGACACCGCTGAAGAGCGGGCCGAGAAACATTATCAGGCCGGGCTGGCCTTGCTGGAAGAGGGTGACGTCGAGCGCGCTCTGGTCGAATTCCGCAACGTCTTCAAACTGAACGGCCAGCACAAAGAGGCGCGCCTGACCTATGCCCGGCTTGAGCGTGATCGAGAGAACATCCCTGTCGCATTCGGCCAGTACCTGTTGTTGGTCGAACAATACCCGGACAATTTCGAAAGCCACTTCGCACTGGCCGAGATGGCGTTTGACTTGGGCAACTGGGACGCTGTCAGACGCCATGGTGCGATAGCCGCCGAACTGGAACCCGACAATATAGAGGTCGAGTCCATCAATAACAGCCTGGCCTATACCGACTCGATCCGTAACGGGGATGTGGCCAGAACGGATTCCATCATTCGGACCGCACGCGAAATGATCGACCAAAAACCCGATCTGATGAGCGCGCGGAAAATCGTGATCGACTGGCTTGTCCGCAACGAACTCTGGGATGATGCGGTCAACGAGATTGATGCCGCACTGGCCGTAGTGCCGAAGCAGGACAATTTGTACGCGATCCGACTGCGTGCCCTACAGGCTCAGAACAAACACGAAGAGATAGCGTTGCAGCTCAAAGGCATGCTTCAGCTTTACCCCGAGGATGAGGGCGTCGAGGCGATGCTGGTTCAGCATTACATCGACTGGAACGAGCTGGATGCGGCTGAGGATATTCTGCGCGGGAAGATCGACCCTCAGGCCGAAGATCACATGCCAACTCAACGCCTTATTGCATTCCTGAACGACCATCGCGGTCCCCAAGCCGCTATCAACGAAATTGATGCAATCATCGCGCAGGATAGTACAAACGCCGCAAAGCTCCGCGCATGGCGGGCCACTTTGAAATTTCACAGCGGGGACACGCAAACCGCGCTTTCTGAAATGCGCAATCTTCTGGCAGATGCAGAGCGAACCGCACAAACCCGGGAAAACGAAGTAGAATTTGCCCGGATGCTGTTCAGCGAGGGGGAATCTGAAGAAGCTCGTGCTTTGGTCGAAAAGATTCTTGAAGAAGATCCGAAACAGGTGGGGGCGCTCAAGTTCAAGGCTGCCTGGTTGATTGAGGATAATCAGACTGGTGATGCGATTATCCTGCTGCGCGAAGCCCTGAGCCAGACCCCCCGCGATCCGCAATTGATGACCCTTATGGCCAATGCTCACGAGCGCAACGGCGATCGCGAACTGATGGGCGAAATGCTTGCCCTGGCTGCGGAGATGTCCCAGAACGCAGGAACCGAGGCTGCGCGCTATGGTCAATATCTGCTGTCAAAAAATGACTTGGAAATTGCCCAGAGCGTGTTGCTGGATGCCTTGCGCAAAAGCCCGCAAAATCCGGACCTGCTGTCTCTGCTTGCCCAAACCTATATGCGTCAGCAGGATTGGGACCGCCTTGAAGCTGTTCTGAAGTCGCTCGAAGCGCTGACAGACCCCAACGCGCAACGCCTTTCGAACGAGCTCAGGGCATACATGCTGGCCTCCCAGAACCGCTCTGACGACCTGATGGAATTTCTCAACGAATTGGCCGCAGATCCCCAATTCGGCTTGCCCGCTGATATCGCGGTTATCCGACTGATGCTGGCTCAGGACAAACACGAAGAAGCCTTTGCCCGGATCGATCAGAAACTTACGGAAACCCCGGATTCCCTGCCATTGCGCTTTGTAAAGGCACGTGCGCTGGCGGAAGAAGGGGAACTTGACAAGGCCGAACAGATTTATCGCGCGATCATCGATGAGCGCCCTGACATAACACGGGCATGGGTCGCGCTTCACATGCTGGAAGCCGAGCGTGGCAATATCGAAAAAGCCCAGGATGTCCTGGCCGAGGCACTGATTGCCCTGCCCGAAAATCCCGATCTGCTATTTGTGCAGGCAGCGCTTCACGAACAGGCCGGCGATATGGAGCAGGCCATTGCCGTTTACGAAAAGCTCTACCCCCTCAGTGGCCAGTCGATTTTGGTTGCCAACAACCTTGCCAGCCTGCTGACAACCCAGCGCAACGATGCCGAAAGCCTGCAACGAGCGCATGTTTTGGCGCAGCGTCTGCGGGGCACGCAAGAGCCCGCCTTTCAAGATACCTATGGCTGGGTGGCGTATCAGGTCGGCAATTATGAAGAGGCCGTCCAGTACCTGGAATCTGCGGCACAGGTTTTCTCTGGGCATCCTCTGGTCTTGTACCATCTGGGCAAAACATACGCCGCTCTGGACCGGCACGAAGAAGCTTTGCGCAGTTTTCGTGCAGCTGAAGCGACCGGGGCAGCCTCGGCTGAGATTGCCTCATCCATAGAGGCCGAGATCGAACGGCTGGTCACGATGAGCAACGCAGGTCAGTAAGCGCACAGAGTGCACGCGCGCCGCCGCTGCATTTCTGCCGCATCTTGTATGTATCAGACTCCCTGCTGATTGTTTTGCAGCTTGTGGGAAGGCATAAGTAGGAAAAAGTGAGAGATTTGAATATGCGTACAGTCATCGGGTCCTTGACCGCACTTGTCATTACCATGATCGTGGCCACCGCATCATGGGCGCAATCCTATCAAATCCAACCGGGTGATGCGCTGCAGGTTGAAGTTCTCGAAGACCCCACCCTGAATCGGACCATTCTGGTTCTGCCGGACGGGTCCATCAACTTTCCGCTTGCCGGCTCGATCCGTGCGGCCGGTCAGTCGACCAGCGGATTAAGCGCGTCGCTCTCATCGGCGTTGGCCTCGAATTTCAATACGCCGCCGACAGTCTTTATTTCAGTGGCGTCGCTGGCTCCGCCGCCGCTTCTGGGCGGACAGGCCGCATCCGGACCAACCATCGATGTTTTCATCATGGGTGAGGTCAATGTGCCCGGCAAGCATCTGGCAACCGAAGGCACAACAATTCTCCAGGTTTTGGCTCAGGCCGGTGGCCTGACCAATTTCGCGGCTCGCAAGCGCATCGAATTGCGCCGGGCTGACAGTAAAACAGGCGTGATGAGAAAATACACCTATAACTA
Source organism: Ruegeria sp. HKCCA5463 (assembly GCF_013034175.1). Taxonomy (NCBI): domain Bacteria; kingdom Pseudomonadati; phylum Pseudomonadota; class Alphaproteobacteria; order Rhodobacterales; family Roseobacteraceae; genus Ruegeria; species Ruegeria sp. HKCCA5463. The sequence goes on along the minus strand of NZ_WQFL01000013.1, from coordinate 68,415 downwards.
CAAAGGCTCGGGCGGTGGCATCCAAGGCAATACAGTGCTTAGACCCGGAGACGTTGTTGTCGTACCAGCACGCCGCTTGTTCGAATAGGGGCTGATACAGGTGGGGAAATCCAGGAGCAGGCTGTCCACCATTCTGGGGGGCGGGATCGCTGTCATAAGTTCGTTTACACCAGCTGTCGGGCAGCAGGCCTCGACACAGCAAACGACTGCGCAGCAAACACAAACCTCGACACAGCAAACATCCGTGCAGCAGACAACCGTCGCACCGACGGTTGTGCAGCAGACACCCAGCCAGCAACTGATCGCACAACGGGCACAACGAAACCCGGCCCGAAGGGTCGGCCTGCCGACCGGTCAGCAGATTGGGACCGGGACCGGCCTGAGTGTGACCCTGGATTATCTCTCGTCGCTCAGACATGACAGCAATCTTCGCCTGACCGATCCTTCGCTTGGGTCCACGACCTGGTGGGAGAATACGCTGGCATTGGGTATTCTGAAGCAGACCTCGGATTCGAGATTGGCTCTTGACCTTTCCGGACTGTACCGGATCGCCAATGAGCCGATTATCGGGACGGATTCCAGCTTTGCGGACCCGTCTGCCCGCCTGTCGTATCAGCGGTCGCGCCAGAACAGCCAGCTTGACCTGCTATTGGATTACCGCGAACAGGATCTGGCTTTTAATCGTTCACTGACCGACACCAATCTGGATGGCAGAATTGATGCCGCCGATGTGATCGGAACCATCGGGGATCAGGTCAACTCCTTGGGCAACCTGAATTGGCAAACCGGCCTGAATGATCCAATCGGGTTCCAATTCATCTACAGCTATAGCGAACGCACTTATACAAACACAATCGATCCGAACCTGTTCGACAACAAGTCAAGCAATTACACGGCGATCACGACATTGCGGGTGTCACCGGTTTTTCAGGCCAACTTGCGTCTCGGCTACACTGATTTCTCGGCAGAGGACAACGTGCGAACCGATGAGCAAACGACGGTTGTGACAGTTGGCGGGACCTATGACGTATCCCCTGTCACTACCGTCAGTGCGAATATCGGTTACAGTCAGGTGGATGACACGCAGCGCACAACCAATACAAACACCGTAACCGAGGATTTCGTCTGGGATTTCGCATGGAGCAAAACCCTGCCAGACGGCTCGGCGGATTTTCAGATTGACCAGACATTCGGGGTCAATGGGTCACGGATAAACGCAACGGCCGGCCGCAGTTTTCAGCGCGCCAACGGCGTGTTGAGCTTCAACGTGGGCCTGACCAGAGGACCATTCGACGAAGTCACACCGATCGGGCAGCTCGACTACAGCTATCAGCTGGCCAGTTCCCGGATCGGGGCAACGGTGCAACGCCGGGTCGGCACCAGTACGCAGAGCATAGAAACACGCGAAACACTGGTGTTTCTGACATATGACTATTTCATCAACCCGGTATCGGGGCTGTCTTTCAGTATCGATTACATCGACCAGGAAGACGAGGGAACCGGTCAACCCAACCCGCGCCAGCGCGGTACGTTCAGTGCGTCCTATACACGGGCGGTCACGAAAGACTGGGCTGTAAACGTGGGGTACCAATATGAAATGGACGATCAGAACGGCTTTAAGGCAACTTCAAACTCGGTCTTTCTGACTTTGGGCCGGCGCTTTTCTCTCAAACCCTGACGTTCATTCACGCGGTTCATGATATCGACAATCAGGACATCCCGCGCCCAATGTCCCGAAAACGGATCAAAATAGCGGGAGCTTGAGCCGTCATAATTTCAGGCCGCACCTTATTGTGCATGATGGACCGTGATGCATCACCTCGATTCGAAAAACAGCCGCAGTAGTATCCTTGAAGCGGCCAGAAGAGGCTTGCCGGTCATGAACACCGTCGGGCTGTTCTGGTTTGTCCTGCTGCTGCTTGGATCGGTACCCGTCTTCTGGATCGGGATCGTGTCTCTGGGCGCCGCCTGGAGCACCCCCGAATACAGCCATGGCCCGCTGATCCCGATCATCTCGCTGTATCTGTTCCTGCGTGAATTGCGGGATATGCCGCCCCCCAACCCGGTTGTGCATGATCGCTGGCCGGGCGTGCTTGTGATTGCCGCGGCCCTGCTCATTGCCATTCTGGGCAACCTGGCCCGTATTCCCGATATCGTCACCTATGCCATGATCATCTGGGTGGGCGGCGTCATGCTGACCGTGTTCGGCTGGCAGCGGGGCAAATACCACCAGCTTCCCGTGCTGCATCTGGTGTTTATGCTGCCACTGCCGCAGTTCGTCTATTGGAAGCTCACGATCTTCCTGCAATGGATTTCGTCCGAGCTGGGCGTCTGGTTCGTGCAGATGGCCGGTGTTTCGGTTTTCATCGAAGGCAACATCATCGATCTGGGGGTCTACAAACTGCAGGTGGCCGAGGCCTGTTCCGGGCTGCGCTATCTGTTCCCGATCCTGAGCTTCTCGTATCTCTTTGCCCTGCTTTACCGTGGCCCGATCTGGCACAAGGTGGTTTTGCTGGTTTCGGCCGCCCCTCTGACCGTGCTGATGAACTCGATCCGCATTGGCGTGATCGGCGTGCTGGTCAATCAGCACGGCATAGAGCAGGCTGAAGGCTTCATGCATTTCTTTGAAGGCTGGATCATCTTCCTGCTCTGCGTCGCCATTCTGTTCCTGATGGCCATCGGCTTGCAGCGCCTGGCGCCGAATCCGCAACCCTTTGCCGAGACCATTGATCTGGATACCCAGGGGCTGGGTTCTGTTGCCTTGCGTATCTTTGGCATTCGCGCATCGGTGGCGCTGGCGGTTGCGGCCCTTCTGACGCTTGCGGTTTCAACCGCCTGGACCCTGCGGCCCGCTTCCGAAGTGCGGCCTGTGGAACGTGACCCGTTTGTTCTCTATCCACGGCAGCTTGGCCCCTGGTCCGGGTCGCCCACCACGTTGGATCCACAGGTTGAACAGGTTCTGGGGGCCAGCGATTACCTCAATGCCACCTATATCAATACCGGATCGGGCGACTTCGTGAACATGTTCGTGGCCTTTTACGACAAGCAGACCGACGGCGACGGCATCCATTCGCCCGAAGTGTGCCTGCCGGTGGGCGGCTGGGAAATCTTCAGCCTTGAACCTTATGAGATCAACCCGGGCAACACGCCTTATGGCAGCTTTACGGTCAACCGCGCCGTGATCCAGAAAGAGCTGTCAAAACAGCTGGTCTATTACTGGTTCGAGCAGCGCGGCAAGCGTATGGTCAATGATTTCCGCGCCAAGATGAGCGTCATTCAGGACGGCTTCACCATGGGGCGCACCGATGGCGCTCTGGTCCGGTTTGTGACCCCCATCCTGCCCGGTGAAACCGAAGCGGATGCGGATGCAAGGTTGCAGAGGTTCATGGAACCAAGCCTGAACCGTCTGCCGCGTTTTGTACCATTTTAAGAAGGGAGGTCAGTGTTTGGGCTTCCAAGCCTTTGACGCCAGATCGTCGTGGACGGGTTTCGAGGGACTGCGGCAAGAAAAATAGATTGCATAATGATGTGTTATTGATACCTGATGAAACAGTTTTTTAGTTTTTAGTGTATGGTTGGAAAAGTGCCTGCGGCAGAAATGATTACGACATCCCAAAGCCGTTCTCTGCGACCAGTTCTGGCACTGACTCTGCTTGCCAGCCTCATTCCTCTATGCGTGACACCCGTTCTGCCATTGACGGATTTCTACGCCCATATCGCCCGCTATTACATTCTGGCCAATCTTCCGGACTCGGCCATACTGCAACAGAACTATGAGGCCGCCTGGCAATTGCTGCCCAATCTCGGGCTGGATGTTCTGGGTACAGGTGTCATGAAAGTGCTGCCCCCGCTTTTGGGTGCTAAGCTGATCGCCGGTCTGATCATTGCGGCCCCGTTTGCGGGTATCCTGTATTTGTCACGTGTTCTGCATGGGCATCTCTCGGTGCTGACCGTGTTTCTGGCCGGTCTGGTCGCGTATAACCACATCCTGATCTGGGGGTTTTCGAATTTTCTGCTTGGATTGGGGGTTCTGCTGGGCGCAACCGGCTATTGGATTGCGGCACAGGACCGGCCCCTCCGGCAACTGACCATTACAGCCTGTCTGGGGCTGCTTCTTTTCTTTATTCACGGTCTGGCCTTTGCGCTGTGGGGGCTGCTGCTGGGCATGGTCGAACTGTCGCTTGCGCTCAGATCAGGCTATCCGGGGCTGTCGGTTTTGATGCGCAAAGCCGCAAGGCTTGCATTGATCGCCGTCGCACCGGCCGTGATCTTCCTGCAAACGAAAACCGCAAGTGGAGGCGTCGCCACGCCTGTCTCGAACCTACTGGCTCATGCCGAGCAAGGAACATTATGGGCGCGTCTGAGCACCGAGGCCTATCTGCGCGTCGACGGGTTCCTGCGCGTGGCTGAATCCACATGGCGCACATTCGACTGGGGTTTTGGCCTCCTGTTATGGGGTGTGCTGATCGGTGGCCTTATCACCGGGATATGGCGGATCGACCGGCGTATGAAGCTTGCCGTGGCGCTGTGCGGTTTGCTGATCTTGATAATCCCTCCGAACTTGTTCGGCGTCGGACATCTGAGTGAACGGATCCCGCTTCTGATGCTGGCCCTTCTGGCCGCCAGCTTGTCGCTGAATCCCAGTGCCAGGCTTCGATCACAACAAACAGCTGTTGCGGTGATCGCCGGACTGTTTCTGTTGCGCAATCTAATGTTGACCGTCGGGTGGTATCAGGATGGCAAAATTTACGCCTCTTATCTTGAGGCGTTGAATCTCCACGACACGCGCAGCCTGGGCGCCGGGGCTTATGTGGAAGATGCCAAGGACTCGTGGGTTTTCAAGCCCAGTTGCAGACCCTTGTCCTTTCTTATGATCTTCAACGGTACGGCAGTTCCGACCTTTGCCAACCCCACACAGCAACCGCTGCGCATAGTTGGTTCGTTAGCCGGCGTGCAAGGCGCAGTTCAACAGATTGCACTGGAAACCAATCATACATTACCATCCGCTGCGGCCGTGCTATCAAAGGCCAAAGCCGATACAATCGTCGTTTGTTCGAAGGAATCGTTTCCACCCGAAATTCAAGGTTTCAATATACTTGCGTCAACTGCGCCGTGGGCCTTGTATCAAAGATCAGCCTCTAAATAATTGCGTGTAGTATGAATATGCCATCAGCCCAGGGACCCGCAGATGAAAGAACATGATGCGCGTGCAACCTCGGGGAAGCCTGCGCCGCTTATCGCGGACCGGTCAGACGGGCGCGACAACAATTTCAACCTGATCCGCATCCTGGCTGCTGGTGGGGTGCTGGTATCACATGCCTATCCGCTGAGCTGGGGCGGCGCGGTCGGCCAGCCATTCGAATCCACGCTGCACGGATTGTCGCTTGGCATGGTCTGCGTCTGGATATTCTTTGCGATCTCGGGCTTTTTCATCACGCGCAGCTTCGATCGGAAACGATCCGCGACCTCGTTTTTGACCGCACGCGCGCTGCGCCTGTTTCCCGCCCTTGCGATGGTTACCGTGATTACCCTTCTGGTTGCCGGTTTTCTGCTGACACAGGCGCCACCTGCCGTTTTCTGGTCGCAGGCGGGGGAGTTCTTCGTTCGCAACATGCTGCTGTTCAGAATCCAGTACGTGCTGCCTGGTGTTTTTGAATCCAACCCCTACGGACCCGCAGTCAACGGTTCACTCTGGTCGCTGTCTTACGAGGTCACCTGCTATACCGGCGTCCTGATCTGCGGGGTTCTTGGCCTGCTGGGCCGGAAGAAGATATTCGCCACAATGGCGCTGCTGTTCCTGGTTGTCTATGCGGTGGCGATGGTTGTCGAGCTGAACCCGCGCATCGAGCAGCTCACACGGCTTGGACTGCCGTTCCTGACAGGGATGGTGTTCTATATCTGGCGCCAGTACATCCCGCTGTCCTGGACCCTGCTGACCGCCTCTGCAGCGCTGGCCGTTATGGCCTGGTTCACGCCGCTGTTTCTGCCGGTCTTCGCCGTCAGCTTGTCTTATGCAACGTTCTTTGCAGGCTACGCCGAAACCCCGCTGCTTTTGCGCTATAACAAACTGGGCGACTATTCCTATGGCGTCTACATCTACGCCTTTCCGATCCAGCAGCTGGTGGCGCAGGCGGGGGTCACGACACCTGTTGTCAACATGGCGATATCGCTTCCTTTCACGCTGATTTGCGCTGTGCTGTCATGGCATTTCATTGAAGCTCCGGCCATGCGCTTGCGCCGCCGGACCAAAGTGCCAAAACCCATCGAAACCAAGCAAGCTGCCGAATAACGAACCTCAGCCCTTCCAGATCCGCTTATAAGCCGCGATCAGTGCAGGCACCTGATGGGGCCAGGCCATTTCCGCCTCGACCCGGGCGCGGCCATAGCGGCCCATGGCGGCACGACGTTCGTCATCGGCCAGCAAGTCGGTGATCTTGTCGGCCATATCCACCGGATCGTTGGCCTTGGCGTAAAGCGAGGCCTCCTGCGCCGAGAACCGCCCTTCGGTCACGTCGAACTGAACGATGGGTTTTTCGAAGGCCATGTATTCGAGGATCTTGTTCATGGTGGATTTGTCGTTCATCTCGTTCACCCGGTCCGGGTTCACGCAGACATCGGCGGTTGACAGGATCTCGAACAGATCCCGATCCGGGGCACGGCCGGTGAAGGTGACATAGTCCGACAGGCCCATTTCAGCAGATTGTTCGCGCAGCTTGTCCAGGCTGGGACCCCCGCCCACAAGGCAGAACTGGATATCGTCGCGGCCCTGAACCTTGACCAGATGCGCCACGGATTCCAGCAGCAGGTCGATCCCTTCCTGATCACCCATGACGCCGACATAACCCACCATGTATTTCCGCCCGTTGCGCCAGGCCGGGTTCGGCGGCAGGTGCTGCAGCCGACTCAGATCAGGGCCGGACCGGACGATAAACACATCCTCGGGCGCCATGCCGCCGCGTTCGATGGCGATCTTGCGATAGCTTTCATTGGTGGCAATCGACACCCGGGCCGAGGCGAAGGTCAGCCGCTCGAACGTCTTCATCAGCTTCCAGAAAAAGCCGCGCTTGTCGAACTTGGCCTCGTAAAGCTCGGGGTTGATGTCGTGGTGATCGAACAGATAGCGCACGCCAAACAGCTTGAAGGGCAGCGCCACCAGAAAGATCAGATCGGGCGGGTTGCAGCCATGGATGACGTGAAAGCCGCGGGTGAATTTGATCTTCAGCGACAGCCAGCTTTCCCAGAACAGCGCCGCGCCATATTCCAGCAGATACCCCAGCGCCCCGCTGGCATCCAGCGGCAGCGGGTGGCGATAGACCTTGATGCCCTCGTCTTCCCACACGCGTTCCTCATGGCCCTTGCCGGTGGGGCAGATGACCGAGACCAGCGCGCCGGCCGCGGCCAGCGTGCGCGCCTCCATCCAGACGCGGCGGTCAAAGGGGACGGGCAGGTTTTCCACCACGATCAGAACCTTGAGGCCCTTCAGGGGCTGGCTCTGGCGCAGCTCTTCGAACGAAATCGGCTGAACGGCGGGCACAGGGCTAGTCATATTCATAGGTTCTTACCACCTCTGCATCACCCAGGTTCAGATCATTCACGATCCGGTTTGAACCGACCACCAGATCCCAGGGCCCGGCCTCGGCCGTGGCGCGGTCCACCAGCAGGCTGCCCACGTTGGGCAGGTGGGTAAAGGCATAACCAAGGTTCTGCCCCCGCAGATCGGCCGGTTTGATCGCAGGATCATAGACCGACAGCTGATAGCCCGCCTGCAACAGCCGCCGGGCGATATCGACATTGGGGCTTTCCCGCAGATCATCGGTTCCGGCCTTGAAGGCCAGCCCGGCCATCAGCACCCGGCCCCCTTCGGGCAGCCGCGCCATGATATCCTGCGCCTGATAGGTTTTATGCGCCTGATTGGTCTGCAACAGGCTGTCGATCAGATGGGTATGCGCCCCCACCTCACCGGCAATATGCTGCAACGCACGCACATCCTTGGGCAGGCACGAGCCCCCGAACGCGCCCCCCGGACGGGTGTAATAGGCCGAGATGTTCAGCTTGGTGTCCGAGACGAAAATCTCGTGCATGGTTTTGGCCGACACGCCCATGCTGTGACAGATGCGGCCTACCTCATTGGCAAAGGCCACCTTGGTCGCGTGCCATGTGTTGTCGACGAATTTGGTGATCTCGGCCTCTTCAAAGGCGGTGTAGAACACCGGCGCATCCAGCCCTTCGTGCATTTCGTCCATCACCGCCGAGCGATCTCCGTCTGCCGTGCCGACAACGATCTTGGGCGGGTTGAAGAAATCATCCACCGCCGAAGCCTCGCGCAGGAATTCGGGGTTATAGACGATCTCGACTGCCTGACCCGTCCGATCGCCCAGATAGCTTTGAAAGATCGGCTCGATCAGCTGCCGCACCGTGCCCGGCCGGAAGGTGGATCGGTACGCCACGGTCAGCGGTCGCGCGCGGTCGGGCGAAATGGCCTTGGCAATCTGCCGCGTCACCTCGGCCACAAAATTCATGTTGTGCGAGCCGTCAGTGGAACTGGGCGTGCCGACGCAAACGATGGCCAGATCCACATCCGACAGGTCGGGGATTTCAACCGTTGCGCGGATCAGGTTCTTTGCAAGTGCCTCGGTCAGCAGCTCGGCCACCTTGGGTTCCTTGATCGGAGGCTGCCCGGCATTGATTTCCGAGACCTTGTCGGCATTCACATCGACGCCGATCACCTCATGCCCCTCACGGGTCAGACAGCATGCTGCCGTGAACCCCACATAACCCAGACCAAAAATCGCAATCTTCATACCATTACACCGTTTTGAACCCCGGCTTCCGGGCACTGGCCGCCACCGGACACATATCAGGCATCACATACTTGACGCGCTTGCCCATGAGGAGCCTGATCTGAGACACTGGGCCAGAAATTCTCCTTGAAACAGCAGATAACTTTCAGACACTAGACCCGCGGGTATCACCGAGTATGAAACAACCTTCTGACATTGAAAGAAAATCATGTGATTTCGACATAAAAAAGTGCGGTTTTCCTTGAGTAACAGCGACCCCGCCCAATTGCCAGAACGGCACTTCTCTATCCGATTGGAATACTTGATAGAGGAGATAAAAAGGAAACACTAACCCGGTATTCTGTTGTTTGTTTTGAATGTGGAAAGACAAAGCTGTTGAAGCCTTCGCCTAAATCCGAACCGACCGGTGCCGCAGTCCCGCGCGGCTCACCCCTTGTCGTCGGGGCCGCAGCACTGTTTGCGTCGGGTGTTTTCAGCCAGATTCTTGGCCTGCTGACACTTATCGTCACTGCCCGCCTGCTGACCCCGACGGATTTCGGTGTAATCGCCTATTTCGTCATCGCAGTGGCCTTGCTTGAAATCGCGCAGCGGGCGATTTCCATGACCCTGATCCGGCAACCCGAGGTAACCGAAGCGCACCTCAATACAGTTTTCACGATGCAGCTGCTGCTGGGTACTTCCGCCGCTGGTCTGATCTGGATCAGTGCACCCCTGATGGGGTTTCTGGGCTTGCCTGCCCTGACCGAGCTGATACCCGCCTTATGTCTGATCGCCATCGTCAGTTCACTCAAAAGCACACGGTTTCCCTTGCTGGAAAGGGATCTCAGGTTTGGATTCGTGGCTGGTGAAGAAGCCATCAGCCGCATCACATATACGTTGTTCGCAGTATGCCTTGCCTGGTTCTGGCGAGATTTCTGGGCCATTGTGGCAGCCAATTTCCTGACTCAGGTCGCACGCGTCATCTGGTCCTTTTCCGTCGCACCGATGCGGCCCCGGCTGACGCTCAGATGCTGGCATGACTGTATCGACGTATCATCATGGTCACTGGGCGCACAGATCACGCAATTCCTGACGACCAACATGCCGCAAATCATTATCGGAGCCACGTTGGGGCTGGCGGATGCGGGTATTTTCAGAATCGGCTTTCGCCTTGTGTCACTGTTCACCAGCCAGGTCATCGGGCCACTTGAGCGGGTGATCTATCCCGGGCTTGCCAGCATCTCCAGAACTCAGGGCAACGACCGCGAAGCCTTTGAACAGGCCAATGCCATTCTGCTGGGCATCATCATTCCCGTCAGTGTCGGAATGGCGCTGGTTGCAAATCACCTGATCGTCGTAGTGGCCGGATATGAATGGCTGGCAGCCTCTCAGGTCATCTGGGTGCTCGCCCCGCTCAAGGCCATTGAAACGCTACAGGCCAATGTCCGTTCGGCAAGCTATGTGCAGGGCGACACGAAACGGCTGTTCCTGCGCAACAGTATCCTGCTGGTCGTAACAACCATACTGGTGCTGCTGGGATCCAACTATGGATTTGTGGGCGCGATCCTCGGATCCGGCGCTGCCAGCCTGTTCGCGATTGGGCTGGCGCTGGTCATGGCCAAGGATTTTGGAACCGGGGGGCTTCTTACACCCATTCTCATGGCCTGGCGCACCTTCGCCGCGGCCATCGCAATGGTCACCGCGGTTCTCATCGTCAGCAGCGCCTATGGCAGTGGCGACGCAATCGGCTGGGCTTACGATTCAGCCGAAGACCTGCCCCTGCTGCGCATCCGCTTTGCCGTCAAGGTCATCGTCGGCGTGTTCACCTATATCGCGACCCACCTGTTGCTTTGGCAGCTGTCGGGGCGCCCAAAAGGATTTGAAAGCCTGACGCTCGAACTCGCATCGAAACTGCGCAACAGGATTGTCGCCAGGGTGTCCTGAGTCACACTCACCCCTGCAATGCCCGCTTCAGTTCCGAGACGATGTAATCGACATGCGCCTCGGAAAGATACTGGTGCAGCGGCAGTGACACGGCGTCATTCTTAAGCGCCATCGCTTCGGCCTGTCCGGTCCAGTCGAGATTACGGTTGAATCCCGCCCACCAAGGTGTTGCCCCGATCCCGCCGTGTTGCAAAGCCTGCACGACACGGTCGCGCTCCTCCACCAACACCGGCATGTTCAGCGGGCAGGTGTCGACCGTCAGCTCGGGCACAAGCATGCGCACACCCGCGGCATCAGTCAGAAGTTCACGGTACCTTTCCCAGTTTTCCCGGCGCGTTGCGATGGCCTCGGATACGGAAAACGCCCGCAAGGGGCGGGCCGCAAACGCGCTCATACGGGTGCTGCGCAGAGCCGGATCAAAGTAGTAATGGCTTGGAATATCTTCCAGTTCTCTCTCAGGGCACATGTCCACGGGGATTTGTTCGCCGCCCCGCAACGCCTGCACCAGCCCTTTCAGGCGCGCTGTACCAAGCACATTGCCCAGCCCGGCCCGCAGCAGCATCTTGGTGACCATCTTGCGGGGGGGCGGGCGTGTAAACGGATGCTCAGCATGCAGATCCGGCGCGTTGATCACCAAGGCGCCGCCGCCCAAAACCGGAACAAACTTGTAAAAACAGAAGACCGAAACGTCACCCACCCGGCCTTCGGCGGGGGTCTGACCACTCAGCAGGCTCAGCGCACAATCTTCGATCAACCGCAACCCGTGCCGGTCACACAGCGCCCGTAGCCCGGTCAGTGAGGGTTGGATCACGCCGAAGTAATGCGTCACGTAAATCGCCCGCGTGCGCTCCGTGATAAGCGGTGCAATGCGATCCGGATCAGCCAGTAAATTGTCCGAGACAGGATACAGCCGGACCGAAAGACCCGCGTCGATCAGCGGATCAACCTCTGAGCCGCAATTATAGGCTGGCACCAAAACCTCGTCCCCGGGCTGCAAGGCCAAAAGATCACAGGCCGCCCGGATCGCCACGCGGGTATTGAAACTCCAGAAAACCGGGCGTTTCCGAAACAGGGCCGTATATCCGCCTGCCGGGTCCCGGCGAAACAGATTGGCAAACTGCATGGGCGGGTCGCCGCAATAAAGCGCGGTCTCATGTGTGTCGCTGCTCATGCCACCCCCGCATTTCAGTACTGCCGCCAAGTCCGATGATGTGTCAGGCGGTATTCATTGCAGTGCCCAACCGGTGAAAACCCCGTTTTCAGGATATTGAGCCTGGAAGGTAAATTGTAATCCCGGCAATTGGTATAAAACCCGTCGATTCCCGCGGATATTTTGTTGGCAACAATCGTGTCCCAAAGCCGGCCCTGCAAATTTCTGCCGCGGTATTCTGGCAGGACATAAACATGCCAGAACAGCTCTTCCGTATCGGTGAGGGGCACAAAGAAATCGCGGCTATGCGCGGCATCCCTAACCCAGGCCACCGCCTGGATGCGCCCCTCTTCCGTCAGCACCCAAAGCTGCCACCCGGCGTCCAGCCATTCCAGCATTCCCCAGTCATGCGCCGCCTCAGGGTCCGTCAGGCTGGCCAGTTCGTCACTGGTAAGGTCTTCGCGTGATCGGATTTCCCGCACCTGTTGCACGTCCTGCCCGGCTTGTGATTGGGCAGCACAACTGGTCGCGCCCAGCCGGAATACCAGATGGCGTTTGCGCACAAAGCTGTCCATCAGGGCCAGCCAAAGCTGCCGGACAAGAACAACCGGCCCACGTCGCGCGGCCCCCCGGATCAGTTGCAATTTGCCTTTCTTGGCCAGATTCATACTTCGCCTTACCAATCGTTCAGGGACCTAACCCGCCGCTGCCCTCTTGAGCTTTTTCAACTGCCCCCGGATCAGATCACGCGCATTTCCCGTCAGGTACACAGACCGGTTCAACACCTTTTCACGTGCTGAAATCCGCTGCACGACGCGCGGATTGAACTCTGACTTGTACTTGTGAATGTTGAACTTCTTCTCGCCCGAAACCGGTACGTGATAGCCCTCGACATCCAAGGTGCTACAGCCCTTGCCCTTGGCCCATCTCATGGCCTCCAACCACAAGGCCGGGGCGATACGCAGATTGCCCGCCGCCCGCAGATGATCCGGCTCGGTGGTGAAATGCCGGCCGTGCACAATGTCCCTGCTGCGATACACCAAAAGCCCGGCAAGAAAGGCCTCTTGCTGCCAGGCCATGATCACGGTGCCAATCTCATCGGGCCGCAATACATCTTCAAACATCGCTTCATAGGCGGGAAGGCTCAGCTCGGGCAGCCTGCGCGAAACGCGCAACCGGTTCATGCTCTCGAGAAAAATGCGAAACTCTTCCGGGGTTCGCGCGCTTCGGAACGTCACGCCCTGCCGTTCGGCGCGCCTGACCTCGCGACGGGCGCTTTTGGAAAACGCCGCCATGATCTCTTCGCTCGTGACCGATATGTCGACCCATCCGGTTTCACGAAACTGATCTTCTTCAGCCACGCGCCAACCCGCACAAGACAGAGCGGCATCCAGTGTGTCGGCCTCTTCTTCGGTCCAGAACGGGGTGACAGTCAGGCTGCCGACCCTTGAAAACCCCGGCTGTCGGCACAGGCCATCCAGAAACGCCACCATGTCGGCGGCATCGTCGCAAACCGGGCCGCTCAGGCAGTGGGCCCGGGCCCAGGCGCCGGGCAGATACGGGTGCGGTTCAAGTGAGATCAGAGCGACACCCACAAGCGCCCCATCCCGGCGCGCCGAGGCATAAATCACCTTGCGATTCAATCTTTGTTCCGAATTCGTAAACAACGGAGATTGCCGCGGATGCTGATGCCGGGCCGCATTCAGAAACGTCATCCATTCGGCATTCCGGTCTGCGGTCAGGGTTTCAGTGCATTCAATCGCAACACTATCTTGCCCTTCAAGTTCCTGCACAGCCAAACTAATACCTCAATATACCGGTTTATTCGCTCTGAATTTCACAGCTACTATTTAACAACAGCCGTCGCTTAATGACGTTGAGTGTATTCATAGATCAGAACAATGGCTAAACAATTTGAAAATGTAAGTGAGTAACGAGAACAGGGTTTCATGACTTCACCGTCACACGGCACGCAGAGCGAATGCGCTGTTTCCATTGTCATCGTGAACTGGAATACCCGGGACATTCTTCGGGACTGCCTGATATCCATTTCCCGGCAGACCCGGAAGCCGCATGAGGTCATCGTCGTCGATAATGCATCAAGCGACGGATCCGTCGATCTTGTCCGTGACGAATTCCCTGATGTTCGCTTGATCGCCAATGACGCGAACCGGGGATTTGCCGCCGCCAACAATCAGGGTCTGGAAATCGCACGGGGTGACAATCTGCTGTTGCTCAATCCCGATACCATCATTCTGGATGATGCGATCGATACCATGCTGGACTGGCTGGATCAGCACCCGGATGTCGGCTGCGCTGGATGTCAGGTCCTGGAAGATGAAACCACCATTCAGCGCACCTGTTTTGCCGACCCGGGTCCGGGAAACCTGGCGCTGATCGAGTTTGGGTTGCACCGCCTGTCTCGGCGCAATCCGCTTCTGGCCCGCGCCGAGTACGGAGACTGGGATCGGCGTTCGCAACGCGAGGTCGACGTCGTCTCGGGCATGTTCATGCTTGTGCCCCGTCATGTCTTCGAGGCCGTGGGTCTTCTGGACGAGGCATTCTTCGTCTACTCGGAAGAGGCCGACTGGTGCCGTCGCATCCGCGATGCAGGCTGGAAATGCGTGTTCACCCCCACAGCGCGCATCCTGCACCTTGAGGGAGGCGGCAAAAGCACCGCCCAGATCCGCTCGCGGATGTACGTACAGATGCAGAAAAGCAAGATGATCTATCTGCGCAAACATTATGGCCTTTGGGGTCTGTTCCGCGGCCGGATGGTATTTGTGGGGTCATCCGTATTGCGCTTTGTCATGTCGGTCGCAAATCAGCGGGAAGAAGCTGCCGCGCGGCGGCGTCTGGCCCGGGCCTCGCTGCGCTATCACCTGACCAGCCAGGAGCCGACAGAGTGACCGACACAGACGTCCGGCTGACATTCAAATGGGTTGATGGGGTCAAGGGCCTTGAACACATGACCGATGCGTGGGCCGCACTGGCCCGACAGACCGGCGCGGACATCTATGCCGCTCCGGTCTGGGTCCTGACCTGGTGGGCTCATTTCGGGCGCGGTAAAACGCTCCGGACCCTTGTGGCATATGACGCCCAGGGGCAGCTGGTCGCTTTGCTGCCGTTCATGATCTATCCGGTTTGGCTGGGGCCTGTGAGGATCCGTATCGCCAAATTGGCCGCAACCGATCCCAACACGGTGATTTTCCAACTGGCCGCCACGGAAACCGCGCTAAAGAACAGCTGCGCCGAGGCCCTGAACGGCCTTCTCGACGATGGCCGGGCGCATCTGGTCAGTTTCACCCCCGCCTCGGAACACGGCACCATGCTGGCAGCCGTCCGCAATGGGGTGGCACCGGGGCTGGCGCTGATCGACACGCCGGCTGGCACCCATACGGTTTTTGAACTGCCCGATACGTTTGAGGGCTATCTTGCCAACCTGTCCAAGAAACGGCGGGGTCAGTATCGGCGGGATCTGAAACACCTACAGAATGACCACGGCCTGACAACACGGATGGTCCATCCTGATGCGCATCAATTCGGGGATTTCGTCGACTTCCACAACCGGCAATGGCAGGAGGTTGGAAAAGGAGGCCATTTCGTGGATTGGCCTGGCAGCGCCGCCTTCTACTGCGATCTGGCAGACGCCACCCAGCAGGGGCAGGAAACCTGGTTTGTCGAACAGCAGGGCCAGGACGGCCCCCTTGCCACCCAATTCTGCCTGGTCAAGGGGCAGACCTGCCATTGGCGGTTGCCCGCCAGATCGACCGACCCGGAACTGGAACGCCTCAGCCTTGGGAAAATCGGTCTGGTTCAGATGATCGAACAGCTGATCGCCGCAGGCGTGACGCGGATCGAAGCCGGGGTTGGCGCATATGGTTACAAGCTGGTCTATGGCGGTGAATCGGTGCCCACTCATCGCCTGATCGTCTCAAGGCGATCAGGAATATCCCCTGTCTTGCTGAAGCTCTGCCTTGGTTGGGCGCGTGTGTTGCACCTGGTCTATTACAGGCTCTGGTTCGGGCGGGTTGCACCCCGGCTGAGGGCCGTGATCCCGCTGAAAAACAAATCGCTGTGGTCCAGCTGGATCAAAACAAGAATATGAGGCGGATATGATCGCATATCAGCTCTCCGCACGGGTTCTGCCTGAAGAAAAGTGGCCCGCCCTCAGCGCGTCGTTCCGCGACCTGACCCTTGAACACAGCCTGACCTATGCCCGCGCGGCGGCCCGCCGGATCGGGGCAGACGTACAGTTCCTGATGCTCACCACCCCGGACGGGCAGCCTGTTGCCGCCGCATGTCTGCGCATCAAACATGTTCCCGGCCTGCGGCGCGGCATTGCATGGCTTGCCGCCGGACCACTGGTACAGCATGTCGATCGGCCTGATCCCGACGCTGCAACACTGCGTGCCGTGCTGGCCGCACTGCGTACGTATGCTCAGGAGAGCGGGCATATCCTGCGCCTGCGGTTTCCGGCCACACCCTGGCATGATGTTGCATTGCTGGATCAGCTGGCCCGTAGCGAAGCGTTTTTGCCCACCGATCGATCCCCGACCTATCGAACCGTGGTCGTGGATTGTACCCAGGACGAAGACACACTGATGCGTGCCCTGCACGGAAAATGGCGCAACCCCCTGCGCAATGCGCTGAAAGCCGGTCTTGATCTGGATATCGTGCCGATTGCACAGGCAGCCGACCGGTTTCATCCAATGTATACCGAGGTTCAGGCAGCCAAAGGCTTTCGGCCGGATATCCCGCCAGAATTCTACTATGCCCTTGAGGGGGCTGATTTTGCCCATGAGGTTCTGTTTGCCCGCAAGGACGGGACCGACATTGCCGCGATGACGCTGGGACGGGCTGGGTCCAATGCCGTCTATCTGTTCGGGGCCACTCTGGACACCGGGCGGCGCCTGAATGCCGGGCATTATCTGATGTGGCATTCCATGCTGCGCTGTCGCGACCTGGGCCTGAAGTATTTCGACCTGGGCGGGATAGATCCTGAAGCCAACCCTTCCGTCACACGTTACAAGCTGCGCACGGGCGGCACAGAGTTGCGCGCAGCGGGCCCGTACGAGTTCCGCCCTGCCGGCGCAAGCTCTACCCTGATCAGTATCGCCGAAACCATTCACGCCCGCCTGAAGAAACTGCGCTCATGACAAAGCCCATCGGTATCAACTTTCACGGCATCGGAACACCAAAACGCCCTCTGGAACCGGGCGAGGCCCCCTATTGGCTTTCGGTTGAGCAATTCGAACGGGTTCTGGACCGGATCGCCGCAGACCCTGATCCGAACCGGTTCACCATCACCTTCGATGACAGCAATCTTTCGGATCATGACATCGCCCTGCCAGCGCTGTCGGCCCGGGGGCTTCGGGCACGGTTCTTTGTCCTGACCGGGCGGATCGGACAGGCCGGATCACTGAATGCAGACCATCTGCATCGCTTGCAGGATGCGGATATGACAATCGGCAGCCATGGGATTGACCATCTTGCCTGGCCGACACTGGATGACGCCGCACTGGTCCGAGAACTCAGCGAATCCCGCGCGCAGTTGGAAATGATATGCGCACTCCCGGTAACCGAGGCAGGCATACCCTTTGGACGGTATGATGCTCGTGTACTGCGCGCCCTGCGCATGGCCGGATACACGGCCGCCTGGTCAAGCGATGGCGGAACCTGGCAAAAGAACGCTTTCCTGCGCCCCCGAACATCCTTGCGCGAGGATATGACTGATCACCAGATACAAGCGGTCCTGTCTGGCAGGGTCGCGCCCTTACGCCGCCTTCGGCGTGCATTGGGAATGGCCAGACGGCGCTGGACGACGACCGGCTAGCGGGTGCGTGCAACGCGCCCGATAGACAGTTCTCCGGGCAGGGCCCTGGGAAACCGGGTATACCGCATCTTTCGCCCTCCTTCCTCGGCCTGGGCCTGGTCCCCATCCTGACCGGACCCGTCATCTGCATCCAGAAACCAAACCCCTGCCCCCAGCAGAAACATCAAAAAACAGAACGTGGCATCCCAAAGGTGGACGGTGACGGCCGACACGCAAAGGCCCAGCAGCGAAATCAGGTATCCAAGGCGCGCATCTGCCGTTGCCCCGGTCAAATTTCTGCTGCCCAGTTGAAAGAACGTGACGATGACGGCCCCCACCAGCAGAAACAAGGCTGGAAAGCCGTGCCGCAACGTGACCACGAGCCAGAAATTGTCGACGCTGCTCAGCAGCACCATCCAGTGGGGGCGGGTCCAGTCATGCAGGCCGATCCCGAATATCGGGTTCCGTAAAATATCGTCAGACGCAAAGTTGAATGTGTGGATTCGCGCCCATGCCGTGCCAGGTGTCAGCGTGAAATGAGTAGCAAAGATCTGGAACATACTCCGGTTCGAACCGATTTCGGCAATGAAATACAGGACGCAAAATATGCTCAGCAGAACTTTCCATTTTTTCCTGAGGAACTGAAAGACCCAATTCCATCCCATCAGCGCCAACTGAATGACGACATTCAGAAACGCACCCGATGAAAGGGAAAAGAACACCGCCCCCCCTACTACCGAGGTCAGGCCAACCTTCTTGAAGAACGATTTATGCCATCCCAGCACATACCAGGTCAGCGCGAAGGCCGGCGCACAGAACACGCCGAACAGGATAGGATGCGGCATCGTTGTCTGCGCCCGCAGCAATCCAAGCCGAGGTTCGAAAATCCACTTCTGATAGACGCTTAAAACCTTGCCGAACAGGTTCAACAGCGGGGTCTTGCCCGTAAAGGATTCGAACAGAGCAAAAGGCAGAAGAATAAGGATGAGCAGGAACAGGCATTTCACAAAATACCGAAACGATTCCAGATTGCGGATATAGGTGCGGGCAATGAAATAAGGCACCAGAGTTTCGATCATGAACATTCCGATGAACTGCCACATCGATGCCAAACCATGATTGACTGAAAAGGACAGAGCCGACCAGAAGCTGAATGCAATCACCAAAATATCAATCGGCCTGATCTTTCCAGCCTTGCCGCTCAGCCATCCGATAATCGCAGGAAACATGAACAACAGCAGGATCACCCGATACCCGCTGAGCTTGAGCCCCCCCAGGTGGAAATAAAACGGCATCGCAAAGGAGAAAATGAGCAAGGCGAGAACGATCGGCTTTGTTGCCGGGGCGCTGGCTTTCGCTGACAAAACGGCTGTCATCTAAAATTCCTGCCTTTAAACGGATAACACATTACAGATTGCACTAACATATTGTCAGTATTCTGGCCGTGCGCTCGAAGCCAATCACTTTTCCACAACATTGCCCGCAATGTCCTCATCGCGAGGGGTAGGATTGCGACAAGCTGGACCCCGCATTCAGGCGATCAATCTGGCTGCCGGGGCGCACGCCGTATTCGTTGTATCCGTCTTTCCTGCCTTGCGCGTAATAGATGAACTGGCTGTCATAATGCCCACCCTGAGAGGGGGTCTGATCCTGAATCAACGCATTGTTGAGCACAACCCAATCGCGCTGGTTCTCGTGCCCGATGATATTGGCCACCGCATTCTGCTCAATGACCACCGAGGTCGAATCCGGAGAAATGTTGATGACCGGAACCGAATGACCGCCGGGCACATGGATCACCGAGTTCTTTCTGATCGAGATATTGTCCGAGCCATGGATCGAAATGCCGTGAATATGACCATTGTAGATCATGTTGTTTTCAACCAGCACATTGCGGTGTCGCATGACTGGGTTGCCGAGGTCCTTGCCGTCTCCGCCAGCCCAGATGGTCTGGGTGAAATCGCCACCGGCCATGTCGAATATATTGTCACGGATAACTATGTCCGAAGACCCCCGGGGCGATACCCGCATAATCTGGATCATGTCGCGGTGATCCTGGGATCCAGCCGCACCGCCAAAATCGTGAAACCGGTTCCGCTCGATTGTCAGGCCATCTGCGGCATCCACATCAACCCCATCGGACCGGATCGTGTGAATGTTGTTGCCCGTAAAGACAAACTGCCGCGATTGCACGGACAGAACTGCTGTCCACCATCTGCGAAACTCGTTGCCTGAAAGGGTCAGGTTCCCGCCCCGCTCGATTTTCAGGCCGATCCCGATACTGTACCCGTCCGCCTCGGACCCTGTTCCCCTTGCAGTCCCACCGTCGAACACGGAATTCGATATCACAATGTCCGTACTGTTCAGGATGACGAAATAGGCAATGAAATGCGGGTCGCCCCCATTGTAGGTGTAATCGAAATAGACACCATCCAGATGCACATTCCTGGCTCCTTCCAGAACCAGACGGGTAAAACAGGCCGGCGCGGCAGGATCGGCGGACCGGATCACCACGGGTGACCGGTATGCCGTGTTCATCCTAAGGGTTCCATAATTCCCCGGCGCCAGAAGAAAGATTTCCCCGCCCTGGGCATTTTGCAGGGCTGCGCCAAGATCGGCGGCATTTGCGACCGGCTGCCCCTTGGTCTGAGTTGCGGGAAGGTGCGTTCGCACGTCTCGCCCCTGACAGGGGGTCTGGGCCGCCACATCAAAACCCAACATGAGCAGTAGCGCCCCTGCCAAGACGAGAATCCGGGACCCGGCCATAACGCACCTTTCTGATAACCACACTTGCAGGAAAGTGTAGGCAAGGCGGGTTCCACTGTCTATCGCGCCTGCTTGCCCGTCTGGCGCCATGGCACGCCCGAATGGCCCTGGCAACGCCCAGGTTTCCCTTACGGCACCGGGCAATTCATTGCCGATGCCTATCGCCCATACGCAAGGACACGCCTGAATGATGGCTATTTTGTGGCCATTGTTGCCCTGGAGGAATCAATTCGCCAAACCCTAGGCAACCGCTAAGGGAAGTGGAACAATTCCCGGTATCGAGTATCGAGTTCACTCGGAAATGACTGCAAAAGGGCAAAATTGTCCTCATACAGGCAACAGTTTCCAAACATAGCCATATTCCGGCCAATCTGTCGCCCTTGTGCGACTGTTCCATACCCCTTGGGTGAGCGGGATCTTCAGCGCTTTGGGATAAGCGCATTTGGAAACACAGGTGAAAGATGTCGACGACTATCATTGTAACTTCCGCCGCAGAGCTGAACCAGGCTCTGTCACAGGCCAGCGGTGGTGAGACGATTCTCCTTACTGCAGGTGACTACGGGTCACTGAACCTCCACAATACCAATTTCGCATCGAACGTGACGATCCAGTCCGCGGATCCGAATGCGAAAGCCAGCTTCTCGGCTGTGCACCTCAAACAATCGTCGAACATCACGTTCGACAGCATCAAGTTTGACTACAGCTTCAGTGGTGGCGACCACCACTTTCAAAGCAAGTTCGGCGTCTACGACAGCCAGAACATTACGTTCAACAACTCGATCTTCGACGGCGATGTTGCCAGCGGCACCGGAACATCGGCAGACGGTACCGGCTATGGCACAGGTCTGAACATCGCCGGCTCGACCAATATCAACATCAACAACACCGAATTCTCACAATGGTGGAAGGCTGTCATTGCGGTGAATTCCGACGGGATCAATGTCACCGGCAACGACATCCACACGATCCGCTCCGATGGTCTGGTTTTTGACAATGTCGACAACATCCTGGTCGAGAACAACCACCTGCACGATTTCGGCGGCGCGGCTGGCTCGGGCGATCACCGTGACATGATCCAGATTCAGCGCGCCTATGGCAGCGGCAGCGACAACATCACCATCCGCAACAACCTCTTTGACATGGCCAACGGGGATTTCACTCAGACCATCTGGGCTGGCGGTGACGGCAAGAACATCGACGATCCCAGCGTGATCCACCACAACGTGTTGATCGAAGGGAACACGATCTACAACGGTCACTTCCACGGGATCTCTCTTTATGGTGTGGATGGGCTGACGATCACCAAAAATTCGGTCCTGCACGTAGACGAAAAGACGCTGACAGGCGGGATCGAAATCCCGGCCATCAACGTTTCCGCCGGTTCCAAAAACGTCACCATCGATCAGAACATTACGTCTCAGATCGTGGGGTATAACGGGCAGGCTGACTGGAACGTAGCCAACAACGCCCTGATTCAGCCCAGTGAGTACGATCAGAACTTCACCTATCAGGCAACGGCACAGGGGAATGGCTACAACCAATATGTCGTCGTCCCGGGCAGCTTGGCTGACACACTGAACGCCGGCTCTGCCGTCTCGCACGGTGCCACGGGATCCACCCCCCCGCAGCAGGTTACCCCCGGGGGATCACAACCCAACACCAACCCCACACCACCGGACAGCGGGTCCGGGCAACCCGATACCGGGTCCGAGCAACCCGATACCGGGACCGAGCAACCCGACACCGGGTCCGGGCAACCCGATACCGGGACCGAGCAACCCGACACCGGGACCGAGCAACCCGACACCGGGTCCGGGCAACCCGACACCGGGTCCGAGCAACCCGACACCGGATCCGAGCAGCCCGACGCCGAGTCCGAGCCTGTTCTTGGTGCCGACCCGCAGGGCGAACTGATGATCGACATAACCCATCAGGACAGCCCGGAGACTATCGGACGCCTGGACGAGGTTTCTTACGTTGGTAAAACCCATGTTCCGGCCGATGAGACGCAGGCCGAAGGCGATACAAGCGCCGAGCAGCCTGACACCGGCTCTGAACCTGCCCATGGTGGCGGCTGGCAAAGCGAGTTGTCGATGATCGACATATCCAATCAGAATAGCCGGGGGAACATCGGAACCCTGGACGGAATTTCTGACGCGTCGCAGGTTAGCTTCTCGGTCGACATAACCCGTGACGAAGGTGAAACGGGTGCTGAACGGCTTGTATGGAACCACTCGAATTTCGGCCTGAAGATGAATAAGAAAGGGCATCTGGTCGCAAAAGTCGACAACAATGATGACGGGTTCCGTAAAGGCTTCAAGATCAAGGATGTCGACCTGAACGACGGTGAAACACATCAGGTCACCCTGATGGTTGATCAGGACACCGACCGCCTTCAGATTATGGTCGATGGTGCCGTTGTCCTGGACGAAACCAATACGGATTTCGATTTCGCCGGCGGACAGGAAAGAGACTGGTACGTTGGTGACAGCGTTGACACCTTTGCGATCGGCGAAGAAGCCCCGTTTGTCGAGCCGTATTCTGATTTGTTCGCGTAACGGCAAAGATCGCTGAAAATACAGCCTATTGATTACCACTGCATGGGCGGGTGCCGAAAATTCGGACCCGCCCATATCTATTCCGCCCCCTGGCATTGCCAGTCATGTAAGCTTGGGTGCATACGTTCTTTGAATGCTGCCAGCATTCATCTAAAGATTGGTCAAACAGCCATGTCACTGCCTTAATAGGCGTATTGCAAAAAGTCTTTTTATCGCGATTGGCCCCGTTTCAAATGCCGCGCAAGGTTACGGGTTTTTTGGGAGAGTAAATGGTACAGTCAGAAATACGCTGGCACACGGATTGCAGACAGGATTATCTGGATACGGTCTGGAACATCATAACAGATGAAAAACCGGCCCGGATCATGGAAATCGGTGGCACGACCAGCCGATCGACCGGCGACAAGACACTGCCCGATCATGTCACATCCTTCACGATCAGTGACATAAGTGCCGAAGAACTTTCCCATGTTTCCGATGAGTTCGACACCCTTCAGATCAACGCCTGCGGCGATGTCAGCCATGTGGATCAGAGGTTCGATCTGATCATGTCCAAGTTTTGTGGCGAGCATATGCCCGACGGCAAGCAGTTCCACAAAAACATGCATCACCTTCTGGCGGATGGTGGCGTTGCTGTTCACTTGGTGCCGACCATTTTCGCCTCACCGTTCCTGATCAACTGGCTGTTTCCCGAACAACTGACACGCAAGGCGGTTCAACTGTTGCAGCCCCGGCGCTTTGATGGCCAGAATACCGGCAAATTCCCCGCCTATTACTCACTGTGTCGCGGCTCGACACCGTACATGCGAAAGGCGTTGGCGGATGTCGGGTTTTCGAGCATCGAAGTACACGAATATTACGGGCACCATTACTATGATAAGATTTTCGGCCTGCGGCAGCTGGATAACGGGCTGGCGCGCCTGTGCGCCCGGCACGAATGGGCGGTTTATTCTTCCTATGCCATCATCATAACGCGCAAGTAAGTGCCCCAGACCGGGCCCACGGCGTTTGACAGGAAACCAGCAAGACCGGAGGCTGTGGAAAGAGCGGAGCCACAAAACAGCCAAACAGACGAAGTAATGGAATTGACGCCCCAGTTTATGAATACCCGCTTCGACAGGTGGAGCGCATGACAAGTTGAGATCCGAGGACGTAGAGATGTTAGAGTCAAAAAGTTATCAGGCCTATATGAACAGCCCATACAAAAGCAGTAAGCATTCCACTTACTTCGATGTGTATGACAAACTTTTTTCTCCTTACATCGGAAAGGATATCACGTTTGTTGAGATCGGCGTTCTGGGTGGTGGATCTCTTTTCATGTGGCGGGAATTCTTTGGCCCTCAGGCCCGCATCATCGGCGTTGAACTGAACCCCGATGCAAAGCGCTGGGAACAGGAAGGGTTCGAGATTTTCATCGGCAGCCAGAGCGATCCGGATTTCCTTGAAAAAATCGTAAGGGAAGTCGGTGATATCGACATCGTTCTGGATGATGGCGGCCACACCTATGAACAACAGATCATTACGACGGAATGCCTGTTGCCACACATCAAGGATGGCGGGATGCTTGTGGTCGAAGACACGCATACCTCTTACATGGAAGGGTTCGGCCTCAGGCACCGTTCCTTCATCAAATATGCCATGAACATGGTGGACCGTATCAACCATCGGTTCTCGCGGCTGACGCCTGACACCTCGGAAAAGCGTGCCTGGGGGATTAGCTTCTTTGAGTCTTTTGTCGTCTTTGACGTGAACCGCAAGGCGACCTCGGTCGCATCGGCGCCCACAGAAAACGCTGGCAAGGACCTGCATGCCAAAGACTTCAGGCATGCGGACAATCAGACCTACGAAGCTCTTCTGAAAACATCCAAAGGGCTCTCGGCGCTCAAGGCCATTCCGGGGATGCGTGCCGCAGCCAGGCTGGTACGAAACATCGTGTCGCTGCCATCCAACATGAAGCGCGCCCGCAGGTTGAAAGAGTATTTTTGACCGGGTCAGAGACAGCTGTGTGCACGTTTCTTGTGGGAAATGTATAGCATGAGCATTGCACGACCCGCACATATCCTCTCGACCAGGTTCCGCTGGCCGCATGCGATTTCCGCCAGCCTGCTCATTTATGCACTCACAACCGCACCGGGCCTGATCAGGGATGGCAGAAACCCCGATGACTGGCGTCAGGTCCATGGTGCACCCGAGGGCGGGATGCCTCTTAACTGGACGACCGAGGAAGGTCGCTGGGCGATGGAGGTGCTGTATGTCCATGTTCTCCAGGAACGTTTTCTGCCCGTTTTGCAGACTGGACTAGCGGCAGGCGTTTTCCTTCTGCTGTCGTGGATTCTGGCGCGGCAGTCCGGCGATCGTGACACCCGGCCCTTCGCGACCTTTTTGATTTTCACGCTTGGCGTTCATCACATCTACATGATCAACGCCCTTACTTTTTCGAGCCACGTGTTTGCGTTCCCACTGGCGTTGCTGCTTTCCGTTGCCGGTTTCAAATGTTTTGAACGCGGCATCCTTCATGCGTTTGGCGCGCGGGTGATCTGGCTTTTGATCGGTGCGCAATGCATCGCGCTTTGTGCAGCACTCTATCAGCCTTTCGTCCCTTTTGGCGCCGTGATCCTGTTTGTCTCGATGATCCGAACCGACCGATACAAGACCACAGATGTGGGCACATTCATCCTGCTGTCGGCAATTGGATCATGTCTTGGCCTTCTGGTCTATTTTGCGCAGGCCCATCTGGCTGCCCAGTTGCATGATCATGTCCCCACGACCAACCGTATCGCGATGCCCTCTCTCCACGAGTTGCAGGGCAAGCTTGAAACAGCCCTTCAATTGCTTGGCCAAATCTGGCGGGGGTCGCTACAAAGAATACCCTGGGAAATCAAGACCCTGAACAGCGCCTATATCGGAATTGGGTTCTTGCTGGGCGTTGGGCTGAGCATTTCTGTCCTTGTACGGAACCCGCACAACTGGGTGAATGTCCTGCGTATCCTGACGGGCATGACCGGTATTCTCTTGCTGCCCTTACTGATCTGGTTCTCCTACGTTGGGCAGTGGATACCGTCACGGGCCGTCGCCTATGTAGGTTTACCGGCTACGGTTTTCTACTTGGCTGTTGGTGCAGGAATACGGGTACAGGGATTAAAGTCACCGGCCATTTTGGGTCTGCCCCTGATCGTTGCGCTTACATACGCGGTCATGGCGCGGTTCGTCTGGTACGATCAGTCCGAAATGGGAGGCCGTGATGAGGCGCTTGCCGAACAAATCATGACACGGCTCTCAGACCTGGAAGGTTACGACGGTGCGCCATTCCGCATCGTCGGGCATACAGACTATCCCGATCTGGATTGAGGAGACATGATCGGCTGGACCGTATTTCACGCCGGAAACTTTCGTCCCGGTATCTTCAAGAACATGTATGATCTGGACTGGTAAGCTGACGGCGGGCTGTATGAAGGTCCCAAAGCCTGTGACGCCTTCCCGGCCGCAAATTCCGTCTATCTGTATCATGGTGCCGCCTATATCTGCCTGTCACAAAGCCCCGGCTTTTCCGGCAACTTCATGTGCGCTGACAGCGACAAGCCCGAAATCGGTCGTGTCTGTGTCACGCCCACAGCAGTTCTGCGGTTCTCGGAAATCTGCGTGCGCCCTATTCGCGGGGACCGAATTGACGTGATACATGTCGCGATGCCAACCGTCCGCAGCGCATTTCACGACGTCGAGAGCCGCGGCTACACTATACATGGCGGGTGTTTCTATACCGCAGGCTGGAACGGTGAAGTGCCGGACGTGACCGACGTGTCGATGGTCGGCGGGGATGGTGCCGTCATCTGGTCCGAAAAGCTGACGCTCAGCGCGGTACGATATCCATTCGATAGCGCAGAATAAGGCGTGCCCGAGCCAGGCCACGCAACGCGCCAGAGTGACTTGAGCCACATCCTGTAGTATCATTCCCGGATTATCGGTCCGAGTAGATGTGTTTCAGAGTGGCTGTTTTTTGCAATGATATCATCAGATGAGAAAAGCGTTTTTCTAATCGGGCGTGAATACCGCACATATGCTGTCCTGTGTGTCCTGGGTGTTGCTCTTATATGTGTTGTCCTGCTGCGGCTCTGGGGGATTGAGCAACGCAGCATGTCCCATCCGGAAATCTATATCCCCGGTATCGAGCTGGTTCCGGGTATTTCCGAGCCACCGCCCCGCCATGATCTTGCCGGAACGATCTGGTGGCATTTCCATGACGAACCGCATCCCATGGGGTGGTATGTCAGCATGCTGGGCTGGACAAAGCTGTTCGGAACGTCACATCTGTCACTGCGGTTTCCGGGCGTCCTGTTTGCCATGGGATCGGTGCCGCTGATTTTTCTGATTGCGCGCAGCATATTCGGATCGTCCATCGGCTGCCTGGCCGCATTGCTGTTGTCGCTTCACGGCTTCCACATCTTCTGGAGCCAAATGGCACGTATGTATGTCGCCGGCGCCTTCCTCTCCCTACTGGCGACCTGGCTTTTGCTCTGCCTGGTGAGAACACCCAGACCACGGCCCTGGCTTGAGCTTGCTTATGTCGCGTCAGTTGTGGCCGGAGTGCTGACAGTCGAGTTTTTCTGGCCCCTGATCATGATCCACCTGTTGTGGACTGCATTGGTTCTGCCCCGGTCCGAGTTGGTACCGACCCGCTTTTCACACAGGATCGGCCTGTGGCAGGGTGCCCGGTTGTTTCAGATACAATCCCTTGCCTTCATCCTTGCCGCCCCTGCGCTGCTGCATGCCGTCTATCGCGCGCGCAAAGGCGCAACGTTTGATCCATACCCGGGTTTTCTGGTCGAGTACTTCTCTTTCGGATTTCTGTTCGCCAAAGACGCATTCTCCATTCCACAGCTACAGATCAATGTGATCTGGAGCTGGTTACTTCTGGCCTTTGCCCTGCTGTTGCTGACAGCCAGCCTGAAAGCCCCCAAGCGCGAGGCACCGATTTTCGCCACGACCCCTCGGATTCCCGTCTGGATTCCGGGCCTGCTGGCTGTTTGCTCAGCCAGCTTCATATTCTGGCTCGCCTCAATCGCACACCGTCGGAACGAAGCCCTGATGGCAATGACCATCTTGCCGTTTTTGGCATTGCTCATCCCTGCCTTGGGCGCGGTCTGGGGCAGGTTTGTCCCCCGCCTTCCATCGCGCACCCTGCATCACCCTCAGGAACGGGCACTGCTTTTGTGGCTGCTGGCGGTTGCCGCACCGTTGATCCTATTTGCAGCGTCCCATGTGGTATCCGTCCTTGCCTCGCGGGCTTTTCTGGTTTTTGTGCCTTACCTGCTGATCCTTTCCGCGGCCGGGGCGGTCTGGTTGTTTCAGAACATTCGCTTCAGGCTGGCAACGACAAGCCTGTGCCTGCTCGTCTTTGCTGCCAGCGTACCCTACGCCACCCGAAAGCCCGGCGCGCCCAACGATTATCAAGGCATTGCGCAAGCCGTGCTATCTGAAATGCAGCCCAGCGATCTTGTTTTTCTGAGGAACCGGGATTGGGTCGATACACCGCTGTTCTATTACATCAATGATGCGAATTTCGTCGTCTCCGAATACGATATCTCTTTGCGCACCAACCCCACATCCCGCGTCTGGCTGATCACGTGGCCCCACGAAGGAGAGCTTGTCATCACCGATGCACGGCGTGAGGCGTTGAGTGACTATGAAAAGACACAGAAATTCGAAAAACTACGCGCGCAGGCAGAACTTTTTGAGCCTAAGGTAAAACCATGATCACCTGTGCTCAAACGAACGAAAAAAGGCCTGCGTCATGGTGACGTTAAACATGAGTACCCCCACATTTCTATCTCGGGGGACAGCCCCGGACCAAAACGTCCCGACACTCAGCATCATTGTGCCTATGTTCAATGAGGAAGAAGTTCTGCCGGTTCTGTTCGAACGTTTGGGGCAATTCCTCGATCAGCTTGGGGAAAGCCACGAGATCATCTGCGTCAACGACGGCAGCACAGACGCGACCGCCAGGATTCTGGCTGCGGCGCATGAGCGCGATGATCGTATCAAGGTGCTGAACTTTTCACGTAATTTCGGCAAGGAAATCGCATTGACGGCGGGGCTGGATGCAGCTGCGGGTGAAGCCGTTGTTCCGATAGACGCGGATTTGCAGGATCCGCCCGAACTGATCGAGACATTTCTGGAAAAATGGCGCGAAGGGTTCGATGTCGTCTATGCCGTCCGGCGCCACCGCGACAGCGATACCGCGATGAAACGCTGGACAGCGCGGAAGTTCTATCAGGTCATCAACCGGCTTTCGGGGGTACCGATACCCGCCAATACCGGCGATTTCCGCCTTATGGACCGGCGCGTGGTTCAGGCTGTAGGGCAGCTGCGCGAGCACAACCGCTTTATGAAGGGCCTTTTTGCCTGGGTCGGGTTTCGGCACACCGAGGTGGCGTATGACCGCCCCGAGCGTGCGGCGGGGCAGACCAAATTCAACTACTGGCGCCTTTGGAACTTTGCGCTGGACGGTATTACCGGGTTCAGCACCGTGCCTCTCAGGATTGCGGGCTATGTCGGCATGCTGACTGCGTTGGCCGCGATCATCTATGGTGTTTTCCTGATCTCACGCACCCTTGTCTACGGGGTGGATGTACCCGGCTATGCCTCATTGATGGTTGCAGTGCTGTTGATCGGTGGCCTGCAACTTGTCGTGCTGGGCGTCATCGGGGAATATCTGGGGCGGCTTTATGCAGAGGCTCAGAAACGCCCGCTTTACATTGTCGAAAGCAGCCTGGGGTTTGAGCCCCTGGACGGTCATTCATCCTGACCCCTCGGCCTCATCTGCGCCGGTAGACAAGAACCTGCCCGTCCCCCAGCGTCCCGGCAAACGCATGCACGCGTTCCAGCCGCCCTTCCGCATCACGTTGCAGATCAGGAATGGCACGGAACATCCGGTCTGGGAACAGAACAACCAGCGTCACAGGGCCAGGTTGGGCCATGGCCTCGGAATAGTCCTGCGCATCCCCGATGGTTCCCCAGTCGGCATCGAAGTGGTCTTCGAAAAGGGGGCCGCCCGGGTTGATCGCATATACCCGTTCTGACGGGCTGCGGGTTTCTTCCACAAGCGCAAAAGCCCCCGCCAGATCCTGTTTCGGAGCAGAATAGTTCCGCTGCACCAAGAACACGGACACCACGATCATCGCCAGAACGCCCAACGCAAAGAGCGGCGATCCAAACCGGGGCTGTTGAGCCCACCGTGCCACCGCATCAGCACCGTATCGACACCCCACAACGGCCAGAATAATGATCAGCCCGATATCGACGAAAAAGAACCTCGGCCAGATCCGCATCTCAAGCGACAGCAGAAGCAGCAGCGTCACGGCGATATGCATGGCGATGGACGGGAAAAACAACGGCTGCGCCGCATGCGCCCCCACGGCACCGAAGACGATGACGGCCAGCCCACCGATCGCGATGAACAACATCAGCGGGCCGGTATCCCCAACCGCGGTCCGCAAACCTTCGACAATTGTCCAGAGCGGGTTCTGGTATTCCTGCATGGGGTCCACGGCGGATGTCGCCGAAACCTCGCTCACCGTGCCCGCTATGCTTGGCAAGATCGGCAGATACGCGAACAGGACCAGAACCAGCGCAACCGCAACACCCACCAGCGGATGCAGCACCCATTCGCGGGTCAAAGTGCCCCGGCCGAACCCGGTCACAAGGGAAAGCAGCCAGATGAGACCCAGTGCAACAAAGAAAAATGCACCGGTCAGATGGGTGAAAACAGCGGCCGCGGCGGTAAAGCCGAATGCAACCCAGGTGCCGGTCGCTGGCTGGCGCATCCCCCGCAGAAAGAAAATGAAGCCAAGCGTGCTCCAGAATGCAAGCTCGGTATATCCGCGCGCGTTCTGAGAGAACCAGACCTGATGATAGGACAGGGCCACCAGCAAGGCAGAAACATGCGCAATCGTGCTGTCTGCAACCTCTTTTGCCAGCCACCAGATTACCCCGACTAGACCGACGCCAAACAGGACGGCCGGAAACCGGTATGCCCAGGCCTGATCTCCGAAGATCTGGGAAACCAGCTTTGCCTTCATGCTGAAAAAGTAATGATGGTTCATCGAATATTCGCGCATCATCTCATTCCACGGAAGGCTGACATGCGTATCGACGGTCCGGATTTCGTCATACCACAGGGGCGCGTTCAGCCCGGCGCTTCTGAGGACTGCGGCAAGAAGAAGAATGAACAGGAGTATTGCCAGATCGTTGCGGTCAAGCGCGGGGGAAGGCTGTTTCATGGGCTTCTCCAGTCCACTCGGTTCAGGTCAGGCACCCGGCAAAATCGTCGGCCTGGACGCGGCGCATGCAGGTGCCGGTCCTTCTTTCGCATCCCACCGTATCCGGGGCGCATACTGACACAAGGCTCGGATGCAGGCGGTTTCACCTCAAAGCAGCCCAAATACTCGATAATATACAAAACATCCCCTTATTGTTTCCACTTCCTGCGCTCTGTCAGGCCACCCCATCCAGCATCTGCCGATAAATCTGTTCGATCCGTTCATGCACATGGGTTGGGTCGAAACGGTCCTCACGTGCCAATGCGCGGGCGTTGGCCCCCAAGGTTTTACGCAGCCCCTCGTCCCCTGCCAGTTCCAGAACGGCAGCGGTCAGCCCTTCGACATCACCGACAGGGCAAAGCCGCCCAACCCGGTCCGACACAAGCTCACTCACACCGCCGCAATCTGTCGCTATCACGGGCAAACCGGCGTGAAAGGCCTCGACGATTGAAATCGGCAGAGCCTCCCACCGGGACGTGAGCAGCATGAAATCCGCGGCGGCCATATGCAGGGGAACGGTATCGATCGGCCCCAGAACCCGGATGTTGTCACGCACCCCGGCCGAAGCAATCCAGTCCGAAAGCACGTCCGCCAGAGGACCGTGGCCAGCCAATGCGATCACGATATCGCGCCGGACCTTCACCAGCCGGGCCAAAACATCGATCATCACGTCGATACCTTTTTGCGGATCCAACCGGGCCGGGCTGAATATCAGCACACCTTCCTGGTCGCGCAAAAGCTTCTGTCTCAGCGCCAGAACGGCGGCGGGGTCCTGATCTGGCGGTGCCGGCACACCAAGCCCAAGCTGGGCTGTGCGCGCCCGGGGCAGGCCACGAGCAATCAATGCATCAAGGGTTTTACGGCTGGGACAAGCGGTGACATGGGCAGAGAACTGAGCGCTGCGCGTCACCCCACCATATCGTTCGGGCGTCGAGCCGTGAAAGGTAAAGAGACGGCGTGTCGGCTGACCGGCAAGCGCCAACCGGGCCACAAGCGCAGGGGCAGTTTCGTGAGAGTGAACAAGGTCGAAACGACCGCGGGCGGCGATCTTTCGCAGTTTTTGCGCGCAGCCCATGGCGGTTCCGAGCCGCCTCATCATACTGAGACCTTCATCTTCCGACACATGTTTCAGGTTCAACGCATGAAACCCGATATCGCGCCCTTCCTGGCCCCATGGACCAGGCGATCCCCCCAACTCGACATGATGTCCCCGATCCCGCAGGTAACTCGTCAGGTCGAGAATATGGCGCTGAATTCCACCTCGTTCGAATGCTGGCCCCAATTGCAGAACGCGTAGCGGCCGGGTGGAACGTCCGGTTGCAATATCCAGATCCTGCTCTGGTTGCCCTGAAACATAGGCCATGGACGAAACCCCTTACCCCCTTGTCCGGGGCACATGCGGACGTCATACAAACCCGCCACCCGGAAAGGTTTTACCAAATCGATTGCAGGTTCAGCACCGTTGATCTGATATGGTACGAGGCCGAGCCATGTTGAAACACAGCCATCATATGGCAGGTGCGCAATACGTCAAAGGTATCGTCGGCATTGGGGACGTCGATAAAGGGGAATGAATGCAGCAGCGCCCGGATTTCCCGCCTTTCAGGGGGTTTAGGTGCCGTCATATAAGCCAGACCACTTCAAGTGCCCTGCCCTGCGAGACGAGCCACTCAATGAACTCGTATTCGCTGGGCTGAAAACAGCAGCAAGATCAATCAGGAGCTTGAGTGGATTGGCATGAGCAGAAGGTCAGTATGTGGAGATCCGGATTTGGATTCACTTTGCCGCAAATCGTCATACATCTGATCAAGCGCTTCAAGAGAACGATGAGCCAAGCGTCCCGGGCCGGAGGCACCAAGGTCGATGATCTGCACGTCGTCGCGTAACGCGAGCGCGTCCCGCAGCATTTTGTAGCCACCTGAACGCTCAAGACCATAGGGCCAAAACTCCAGCACAACCGGACAACGCATTCTGGTCAGGCTCTGTGCACAGCTCAGCACGTGACCTTCATGCCCCTGCGTGTCGACCCAGATCAGGTCTGGCCCGTTTTCGGGCAGCAGGCCGTCTTGTACCAGGCTGTCAAAGGTACGAACCGGCACATCCTGAAGGTTCCAGTCACCTTCGTCATGCAGGTTTGCGGCTGTGTCGTCGGAAACGCGCAGACGGTGATCTCCGAAATTGGACGGAGAAAGTTCCATCTGCATCGTTCCGTTCCGGTTCGACACAGCCATCTGATGGCAGGTTACTTTATGCTCTACGTCATGCAGCAGCGCGTTCGCGCGCAAAAGGCGAAAATTTTGCGGATCAGGTTCGAAGGCAATAACCCGGTCAAAGCCGCGTCGCGCCGCATGCATCGAATGGGATCCGATATTCGCGCCGATATCCACGAAACATGATGTTGCAACATCATGTCCGTTTTCCCTGAGCATTTGAATCACATCGTCGATGGCCTGTTCCTGGAAACGGCCTTCCTGACGCATAGACCAGCCAATTACGGCATCACTGCGGTGCGTGATCCAATACCCTCCCGCCGCGCCACGGGATATGACAAGATCCGAGCTCTGCACGAAGGGCTCGAATGGTGCAGAGATGTCTGTGCCTTCCGAAAGAGAGGATGTCTCGTTGCTGGCCACTGTTGCCGGTTCAGGCGACGCGCCGGGATGTTGGCTCGCAGGCCAGGGCAACATCAGATAATCCGGGCTGTTCATCCACTGCCGGAACGGGTGCTTCGGGGATCCGTCGCTCTCAAGAATCCAGTTTCGAAACACCCCACGCGGTTTCCCATTGGTGTGAAACAGTACCCTCCGCAAAGCACGTATTGGACGTCCGTTTGAGGGTCGGAACAGCAGGCGTTCCAGAATGTTGCGCTCAGATTGCATTCACAGTGCCTTCAGTTCTTTTTTGCAGTTCATCGGTTTTGCCGCGCACCGCTGATACTTTCGCACTCAGCGGCACATCTTCATCCAGCCCTTTTGCCCACTGCAACGACAGCCTTGTCTTGGATGGCCAACGCCCGGTGAATATCCGCGCCCGGCCTCATTTGACTCAGGGTGGTATCACGGATCACGTATTCAGCATCCATTGCAGCGTCTCTTCCAGCTTGTGGCGAACGCCCACCGGGATCAGACTTTCCAGATGTGTTGGATCGCCCATCAGAATTTTTATTTCCTGAGCACGCGCAAAAGCAGGGTTGGACACCACTTCGATCTCATGGCCGGTGATGGTCCGGCACATATCCAAGATCTCTCCCAGCGCCGTCGCCTTGCCCGAGCAGACATTCACGGTTTCACCCCGAGGCGCGGTTTCAAGCAGCAACCTGTATATCCGCGCCACGTCGCGCACATCCGAAAAATCCCGCGCGACGTCCAGATTACCCAGCTCCAGCTGCGGCTTCTTTTGACGAAAATGTGAAACGATCTTCGGTACGAGGAATTTGGGGTCCTGCCCGTTGCCCGTATAATTGAATGGCCGCGCGATCACGATAGGAAGGCGGTCGTCAAACAGCCGGGCCATGTGCTCCATGGCAAGTTTTGAAACCGCGTAATCATTAACCGGCGCCGGACGAGTGATTTCCCGGATGGACGCCTCTGTGGCGTTGCCATAGATATTTGCGCTGCTGGCCAGAACAACGGCCTTGCTTCCGTGCCCGGTGTTGGCCAGCGTTTCAAGCAAGCACCGCGTCCCCATCAGGTTGACCTGATAGAAGCTCTCTGCTGTCCCATGCGCCACAAAAGCGACCCCCGCCAAATGCAGCACTGCGTCCGGCGCAACATTGGTGATAACCCGCTCAAGGCTGCGAGCATCGGTTAAATCCGCTTCCAGGTAATTGGGATCGGGTTCAGGGGCCGGATGAGCCCCAGTCCCCCAAACATCCCATCCCGCCCTTGCAAGCTCTTTCGCGGCGTAGCGTCCGGTAAACCCGTGGCGTCCGGTAATCAAAACTCGGAGCGCAGACATCAGAAGGACACGCCCTTCTCGTTACGCGCCAAATCTGCCTCAACCATCATCTGGCAAAGGTCCTCCAGGGACGTCGAGGCTTCCCAGCCAAGCTCTTGTTTTGCCTTGCTTGCGTCACCAATCAACAAATCCACTTCGGCAGGCCGGTAGAATTTGGGGCTGATCTGCACGAGAACACGGTTGCTTTCGGCGTCGACGGCCACTTCCTTCTCGCCCTCGCCTTCGAAACGCAGCTCGATTCCCGCACTCTTGAATGCCATGGAGACAAAATCCCGTACGGTCTCGGTACGACCGGTTGCCAGCACAAACGTGTCGGGTTCATCGGCTTGCAGCATACGCCACATGCCGTCCACGTAATCCCGGGCAAAACCCCAGTCGCGTTTCGCGTCGAGATTGCCCAGCTCAAGGCAGTCAAGCTGGCCCAATTTGATTTTGGCGACTGCGTCGGTGATCTTGCGGGTCACAAATTCCAACCCCCGCAGAGGGCTCTCGTGGTTGAAGAGAATGCCCGAGCTGCCAAAGATACCATAGCTTTCGCGGTAGTTTATCGTCATCCAGTGCGCATAAAGCTTGGCAACACCATACGGGCTGCGCGGCCAGAACGGGGTCGTCTCGCGCTGTGGCACTTCCTGAACCTTGCCGAACATTTCGGAAGTGGACGCCTGATAGAACCGGATCTTGGGGTTCACAATCCTGATGGCTTCGAGCAGATGCAGGGCACCGATGCCGGTAATCTGCGCCGTCGTGTGCGGTTGTTCGAACGAAACGCCCACAAAACTTTGAGCGGCCAAGTTATAGATTTCGTCCGGCTCTACCTGCTGAATAAGCCGGATCATCGTCCCCATGTCCGTCAGATCAAGCTCGGACAGAACCAAATTGGGGTGATTGCGAATTCCCAGATCTTCAATGCGCCAAAAATTCGTGGAAACAACCCGGCGAAAGGTGCCAACGACCTTGTATCCTTTGTCCAGCAACAGCTGTGCGAGATAAGCACCATCCTGCCCGGTGATACCTGTAACGATCGCAGTTTTTGTCACTCCTAATCCCTTTCTGTTTTGTCGATTGCCCATCGGATGAGACACCTCGACATGAGCAATACTCTTTTTTGTCAACTTCGCCATGTCTACATGGCCGCTGCGGTGTGATTTCGCTTAACTCCCGTTGCGGAACAAGCGACCTTCAAAATTTTGCATCGGAGGGGAACCGTTCTGAGCCGGACTTTGAACCGGGGGCGAACTTTTCGATCAAGGGCTGACCGGCTCAAACGCCTGAAACTCTCCAATATGCGTTGAATTATCTGGGTGCGTACATAGCCTGCCCCATATCCTGAGCCACATCAGACCAGCTGCGCAGATCCGCGACTTTGATTTTGTCTTCCAGGGTTGCCCGGTGAGAGGGATCATTGAGCCTCAGGACAGCTTCGGCAATGCTTTTGACACTCATTGCATCACAATATTCAACCAGATCCATTCCAACTTCGACAAGCGAGCTGTTCTCGGCGACAACTGCGGACTTTCCGTAAGCCAACGCCTCGCCCACAGGCAGGCCCCAACCTTCGTAGACACTGGGCATCAATACAAACTGGCAATTCTTGTAGAGAACGTGAAGCTCTTCGTCCGTTGGGCCCTTAACTTCGCTGACATAACCGTACACATCGCCCGTCCCCTTCATCAGAAGATCAAACTCTGTCGTCACCCAGCCCCTGCGACCGGCAAATATCAGCTTTGGCAGGTCCGTATGACCCTGATCAACCAGATATTTCCATGCCATCGCCGTGCGCCAGATATTCTTGCGCAGTTCCACCGTGCCAACACAAAGGGCGTAGGGTTCACCAACAATTTTCCGCAAATGGGCATTGAGGTGGCGAGCATCTTCAAGCTGAGGGTATGCGTCAAACGAAATCCGGGAAGACACGGGGCCTTGCTGATGCACCTCGTTCTCTGCGGGTTCGGTTTTGGACAGTCCCGCCTGCGCCAAAGGAACAGTCGTTGCGGTGTGCTGAATGTCATGCGCCTGAAAAAAGCGTAAAAGATCGCGCCGGGTGGCTTCGGAAATCGTCATGTAGCGGCTCGTATATTCCCGAGAGGTCAAAAGCCAGTCATAGAATATGTAAGGCATGCTTCCAGCTGTAAGCTGTGGCGCTTCGATTGGGATCAGATCGTAGACAAGCGTGTGTACTTCCATCCCATGCTCTTTGGCCATTTTGAACCCCTGGCTCTGATGCGCCTGCCAGCTGCTGTCCAGAAGCACAAGATGATCACCCTTTGCTGCCACTTCGAATAGAGCCTGCTCTGTTCGGCGAGATCCCGACGTGCTTTTGGGGGCTTTCCCCCATCGGACTGCACGCCACATTTTCGATGTCATGTCCTTTTTGCGAAACGGCGCCTCGCTCCGCAGCAAGCTCATCACATCTAACCTGGTGCGGTGATAATAATACTTCACAGGGCTGCGCCGGTATCTGTCCAGAACCGGAAGATTGGACCGCGCCGCTTTCCTGGGATGGAAGAGTTGCCGCAATTTCGCCGGTGAAGCGAGTGTATCGCGCCCTATTTCTTCGAGAAGCACACAGCGCTGTGTCCCGGAACGCGGCTCGCACCAACTCAGGTAGATAAGTTTCGGGTCGCTGAGTTTGGTGAATTCCGTGATCAATTCCACCATGACACGTTGAATGCCAGAGTAGCGGTCAACTTTTTTGATGTAATTGATCAAGCCGGAAATATCGAAAAAAACCTTGTTGCCATCTGTGTTAAACGTAGGGGTATTCATTTTTACTCTCCATGCATTCACGCAGATGAATTGGTTTCTTCTTTTCGGATAGTTTTGCAGCTTTTCCAAGGTGTGCCGGGTGCAATAAACTAACGCGATCTTGTCCTGAGCTTCGGAATTCATATTGCCGAGGTGGTGGTTCGGGTCGCCGCATATGGGGGCCAGAGCATCCGCCCCGGGCGGTTTCAGCAACCCAGTTTTTGCAACACCCCGCGCAAGTCCACGGCAACGTCCGTCCAGGTGCGAAGCTGCGGTTTATGTGCGGTAATGCGCGTGCGCAGTTGTTCGGTGAAATCCGGATCCGTCAGCAACCTTGTGATGTTATCTGCAAGCTGATCGGCCCGATCCGGGTCGAAATAAACGCCAAGGTCTCCGCACACTTCTTTCAGAGCGGCCGCGGTAGAGCAGAGCGCTGGCGTGCCGAACCACAACGCTTCGCCTGCGGGCAAACCCCAACCTTCCATTCGGCTGGGCATGATAAGCGCCAGTGCATTTTGATATAGATTTACCAAATCCGTCTGGTTGGGGTTTTCGCGAAAAACCACATGATCGCGGATTGTGCTGCATTCATCCGATTGCAGATAGGCCGTGGTCTTGTGGCGCAACGCCCCGGCCAGAACCAGCGTGGGAACGTCTTTTCCATCCCGTTTCAGAATGCGCATCGCCTCGAAGACCACATCCAGGTTCTTACGGCCCAGCATTGATCCAACGGTCAGAATATAGGGCTGCTCAGGGGCGTCCTGCTCAGCCTGTTCGGTTCCTTCCGGACATTCATGCACAAGAGGCACAGCAAAGGTTTCTGGCGCTTCAGGCAGGATATCTTTTTGGGAAAAATCCAGAATCTCCTGCCGCGTGAACTCGGAATTGGCCAACAAGGCTTTGGACCGCGAAACCAGCAGTTGGTTGTCCCCGATGAAGTTGCGCGGAAAGCTTGCCAGCCGGTGTTCAAAATCGTGCAAGGGGATCATGTCATGCAGCATGGGAATGATGTCGCAAGACACGCCCTTGCGATCCAGTGCGCACAGAATCTCGACGATCAGCTTGGGTCGCCCGCAGCTCACCAGGGTTTTGCCGGACATGTCTATGGGCGTCATGCCCGGTGCGATCGCTTCCCAGGCCTTGCGGTTTCTGCGCATGACCAGCGGCCGGACAGCTGCAAGCGCCAGATCCCGCAACACGGATTTGGTATAGTGGTGACTGCGCACACGCACTTGCCGGATTCCGCTGGGAACGTTCAGGTCCACCCCGCCATCTGCCCGCAGACTTGGGAAGATTTCAAACAGCTCATCATGACCTTGTGAGAAAACGGCGAACCTGACGGCGGTGCCCTGTTTTTTCAGTTCTGCGCCAATCTCGGCAACGACCCTGGCAATCCCGTAGTAGCGCAGCTTACCGGTTGAGGCCAAAAGAACCTCAGTCAGGTCATAGACAACCTGCTGCTTTTCGGCTGCATTAAGCTCTTTCACCATTCCCGTTTCCGTTCGATCATCCGGTCAGTTGAGGCTGTCTTCCCGGAGCGTTCTAGACCCGGGAATAAACGTCCTCATAGCGGATGATGTCATCTTCGCCCAGATAGCTTCCGGTTTGCACCTCGATCAGAACCATTGGCACTTTGCCGGGGTTTTCCATGCGGTGCACAGCGCCAAGCGGGATGTATACAGACTGATTTTCGGTGACCAGTTTGACGTCGCCGTCGACCGTGACCTTCGCAGTGCCCTCGACCACGATCCAGTGTTCGGAACGGTGGTGATGGCTTTGCAGGGACAGGGCCGCGCCGGGGTGGACATGGATGCGTTTGACCTGGAAGCGTCCACCAATAACCAGACTTTCATACCAGCCCCACGGACGGAAATCCTTGGGAAATATAGTGGCCTGGTTTGCGCCCTTGGCCTTAAGCGCTTCGACGGCTTTCTTCACGTCCTGCGCGCGGGATTTATCCGCCACCAGAACCGCGTCAGGCATTGCCACGGTGATGACGTCCTTCAGGCCGATACCCACCACTTCCAGATTGCCCGCCTCTGAACGCAAAAGCGTGTCGCTGCAGTCAATAGCCGTAACGCTGCCCGCCGCCACAACCCCGTTTTCATCGGGGCCCGCTTCACGCCAGACCGAGTCCCAATCACCCAAATCAGACCAGCCAGCGGAAAACGGCACGACGCTCAGGTTGTCGGCTTTCTCCATCACGGCATAGTCGATCGAGATATCCTCGACCTGCCCCCAGGCCTCAGGGTCCAGCCGCAGGAAACCAAGATCCGTCGTGGCTGCCTCGCAAGCTGCCTTGACCGGGGCCATCAGCGCCGGCGCGTGGGTTTCAAAGGCGGCGATGACATCATTGGCCCGGAACAGAAAGATACCGCCATTCCACAGATGTTTGCCATCGGCCAACATCGCCGTTGCCGTATCCACATCCGGTTTCTCGACAAAACTGTCGAGCTTGACGGGCGCGGTGCCGTCAGGCGCCCCCGCCAGCTTGAGATACCCATATCCGGTCTCAGGGCGGTCCGGCATGATTCCAAAGGTCACCAATTGCCCGGCCTGGGCCGCGGGCACGCCTGCGGCCACAGCGGCGCGGAACGCATCTGCATCAGGCACGACATGATCGGATGGTGCGACCAGCAACAGGGCCTCGGGGTCGGATGCCGCCACATGCAGGGCCGCAGCCAGAACCGCAGGCGCGGTATTGCGCCCTTCCGGTTCGATCAGAATCGCACCTGGATCAATACCCGCTGCCAGCAACTGTTCAGTCACGATGAACCGGAAATCAGACGCGGTCACCACCAAGGGCACGCCATACCCCTCTCCGGACAGGCGCCGGGCCGAGGCCTGAAACAGGGTCTCTTCCCCGGTAATGGCGGCGAACTGTTTTGGATAGGATTTCCGGGACAGCGGCCAAAGGCGGGTGCCGGAACCGCCGCAGAGAAGAACAGGAGTGATGGACACGATCAAACAACCTTTGCCAGTAAATTGAGGTTTCTACTCTCAACTTAACACCGGTTTTTCAAGACGCTTCTTTTGTTACGGGGCCGGTTTTCGGCAAAAAAATGATCACCGCGGGTTCCAAAGGTGCGGTCGCCACAAGCCGACCACCCCGGGAAGGCCTGATCAAATCGATTACAGACTCAGCACCGTTGATCTGATACTGTGCGAAGCTGAGCCATTTTGAAACATGGCCACCATATGGCAGGTGCGCAGTACGTCAAAGGCATCCCCGACAATAGATACGTCGAAAGGGTGAGTGAATGTACGAAGCGATTGGCCAGTCTGCTGGCGAAGATATTATTGAAAGAAATGCAACAGCCGTAACCGACAAGGTTCTTCTCGTCACAGGTGGGGCGACGGTTGGCGGCAGCATGGTGGATAGCAATAGCACCATCGTCGATGCGCTTGGCCGGCAATTGGGCATCATGCGCACATCATCGGCCATCTGGCAGGATGTGGCGCTGAAGGCGGTCAGCGCCGAAATGCTGCTGGCTCGTGCCCTGTTCAGACGGAAATCTAAATTCAAGAAGGCGCCTTACCGCGCCGCAGTCGAGCGGTATTTTTCATCTCAATCCTATGTCAGCGCGCCTGAACTGACCGAAGTCGTGCTTGCAGGCGATCTGCGCAAGGAAGGGATTGCTTTTGAAGCGACCACTTTCGCCGGGCTTGCTGATGCCGAAACACGCAACCGACTTCTGGGTGAATGCAAATGCGTCTTTGTTTCAAGCACATTGATGCGAGATATGAGCGAGCTCATACCGCTGGTTAAGATGCTGAAACAACCGCATAACAAGGTTGTTGTCGGGGGTGCCCTGGTTTCACTTTTGCATGATGACTGGACACATGTTCCGGGTGCCGATCTTGTCGCCATCGGCTATGGGGAAATGCTTGTTCCCGTATTGGCACGCTGGATCAAAAGCGGCTATCGCGACATTGAACCCCCTGAAAACGGTCGCGTCGTGGAACGTCTGGGAAATACGCTGGTCTACAGCGGCAGCCCATCCGGAAAAAGCCTCGACTGGCTGCCCACTCCGGACTGGAAACTGGCCGAGG
Source organism: Ruegeria sp. HKCCA5463 (assembly GCF_013034175.1). NCBI lineage: Bacteria > Pseudomonadati > Pseudomonadota > Alphaproteobacteria > Rhodobacterales > Roseobacteraceae > Ruegeria > Ruegeria sp. HKCCA5463. Next base: position 26,332 of record NZ_WQFL01000013.1, on the reverse strand, counting down.
CATATCACGGCCGCAGTTTCGAGATGATCAATTATGAATCCGTCCGCGGCTGCCCCTATCGGTGTTCTTTCTGCAATTTCCCCTTCCTGTTCGAAGACACCATGTTCCGGGTCAAATCCGCCCGCAAGATTTTCGACGACTGGATGATCTACGCCAAGGGAGGAGCAAAGATCATCAATTGCATGGACAGCCTGTTCACCATCCCGCCCAAGCGCCTCAAAGAACTGTGCGAGCTGTTGATCGAAGCAGGCAGTCCGGTCGGCTGGACCTGCTATGCGCGCGCGGGTGATCTTGCCAAACCGGGCACCGCAGCGCTGATGAAAGCGGCAGGCTGCCAGCTGGTGCATATCGGATACGAGACCGGCGATCAGGGCGTTTTGGACAACATGAACAAGAAATCCGATGTCGGGCACAATGTTCAGGCGCTGATCAATTGCCGCGAAGCGGGGCTGACAACGGCCATTACATTGATTGTCGGTTTCCCGGGCGAGACAAAAGCCAGCCTGCGCGAAACACTGAAACGTTTGAAAGAAGCGCCCCCGGACCTGTTCTTTGGCGGAGGCTTCAACACCCGCATGGTGTCCATGCCCGTACTGCAACCCGATCAACGGCGACGTTTCGGGCTTGTCACACAGCTCGATCATCTGTCCTCTGCGCCTTACTGGAAGCATGACACCATGTCCTGCCGAGACGTGCCCAGCGGGTTGCGCTGGCTCAACCGCAGCTTGATAGAAGAGAAAGTCGCGCTGGAAGGCAGCCTCTTTTATGAGGGGCTTTTGGGATATGATGCTTCTGACCGCGACGACCTGCTTGATTTTCAGGCCGATCTTGTGGCGACGCTGGGACCGTTGAAATACGGGTTCGATCTGGCCCAACAGGTTCTTCGCGGAATTCTGCATTTCGATGTCTGGCGCAAGCTCCGGCACATAACCCCGGAAACCGAGATGCGAACCCCTCAGATAGATCGTACTCCCGAGCAAATTGAGCAAGCTGGCTGAGTGGGTCAAACCACTTCGACGGTGTTGTCACATTAACTGGATGTGAAAGATAAGAAACAGTCCCCCTCATTCCCGCGCACTGTCTATTCGCAGTATTTCTCAGGGGACCTGCAAACCGCGCCAGAAAGGAAAAAGATCAGAAACCCAGACTCTTCCATATTTCTCCTTCGACGACCGAGGAGTTTCGTGTAGCCTTGGTGTGTTATTGTATCAAGTTCAGGCACATATTCTCAATCGGAAGTTGCTGTTTCGCCGTTTGTTCATAGTGCCTGCCTATTAGCGAGGAGACGTTGCGCATGGGTGTTGGCCAGAACATAGCCGCAGAGAATGCGAACTGGACCTTTGGGGGCAATGTTCCCGATACTTTTGTAGATCACATCAAATTATCCGTACCTCTTTACGAAATGGGTCATGGCCTGATCTGTCAGGTTTCGGATTTTTTCGTCCGCAATGACAGCCTGTGCTATGAAATCGGCACATCGACCGGGGAATTGATCCGCAAGCTTGCCGAACATAATGTCGGCAAGCCGGATGCGCGCTGGATCGGCATCGATGTCGAACCCGAAATGGTGAAGGTTGCCGAAGCGCATTGTGCGGATGTCCCGAACATTTCCATTCTGCATGACGACGCCCGTCATATGGAGATGGAAAAGGCGGACATGATCGTCAGTTATTATACAATGCAGTTCGTCCCACCGCGGTACCGGCAGGAACTGTTCACCAAGATCTACAACACCCTGAACTGGGGCGGTGCGTTTGTCATGTTCGAAAAAGTCCGGGGGCCGGATGCGCGGTTCCAGGATCTTGTGACTCAGCTCTACAACGAATTCAAAATTAGTAACGGATTCTCAAGCGAGGAAATCGTCGAAAAGGCGCGCAGCCTGAAAAGCGTGCTGGAGCCGTTTTCCACCCAGGGCAATCTGGATCTGCTGGGCCGGGCCGGTTTCAAGGATGTGATGAGTATTCAGAAGTATATTTGTTTTGAAGGTTTTCTTGCTATCAAATGATTGCTTAACGCCATGCCGGCAGAGACCGGAGTGGGGCGCCACTTTTTATGGCCGATTGACGGAGGCTGCTGGGAACGCTGATGAACGCGTCTGATTTTGATCTCAGTGAAATGGCGTTGGAGGACGGGCTGAAGGCGATAATTGCTTATTTTCAGCACACCGTACTTATGGCGAAACAGGCTGCAGAACGGATATGACTGTGTCGGTTCCTTCAGATAAACCATCTTGGAGGGTCAGGGCATTCCTCCTGCTGATTGCGGCGCTGCTGGTCTGTCTGTCCGTATTTCTGATCAATGGCGGGCCGCTTTATTACTTCGACACCGGCAGTTATATCCGGCAGGGAAATGTGGCCCTGAGCAGCTTCCTGCCACCGGCAGCTGAAAGTGCTGCAGTAGGTATAACCCACTCTGCCGATGACGATAATACCGCAACCGGATCGCGGTCGCTGATCTATGGCCTCATCATGGCCGCGTTTGTTCGGGTCGATGCCCTGTCCGCCCTTCCGGTATTGCATCTGGCTGCTACGCTGCTGGCTGTCTGGATGCTGGCGCGAACGGCTGGCCGGTCTCTGGGCGGTATGCAGAACACAATCACGATGACTGCGGTGCCTTTGTTGTTGGCGGCCAGTACCTCTTTGCCGTTTTATATTGCCTACATGATGCCGGATATTTTTGCCCCGGTGTTGCTGATCGTGATTGCCTTGCTGACGGCTTTTGGGCGGATAATGCAGACCTGGGAACTTTTGTTGATATCCGCTCTGGCCCTGTTCAGCGCCCTTCTGCACCCGTCTCATCTGGCGGTTGCGGCGTTAATGATACCCTTTGTCGCTTTGGCCGCGCTCTGGGGGAAAAGACCACGGCGCTGGCGCGCGACAATCTTGATGATGATGGTTCTGGCGCTGGCACTGGCCGAGCGCAAGGCCTTTCAGGTCACCGTGGAAATCGCCACCAACAAAGAGGTCGTCTATACGCCGCATATCACTGCGCGGCTCATCGTTGACGGGCCGGGCATGGATTATCTGGACGAGGTCTGTCCGAATGCCAAAGTGCCCACCTGCGCACTACACGAAGCGCTGTCGTGGTCAGATGATCCCTACAGGCTGACACCCTCCCATATCATTTTCGAACGCTCCCCCAACCTGGGTTCATTCCGGCTCATGTCACCCGAAGATCAGAAACGGGTTGCCCTGTCCCAACGGGAATTCGCCAAGGCGGTTTTCCTGTCCCGGCCTCTTTCCACCTCGTTGGCACTGGCCCGGAACGGCTATCAGCAGGTATTGCGCTATAGCATTGCCATGACGATCCCAACGGATGTGGAGCTGGAAAACGCCCGCTGGTTGGCCAGAATGGAAGATATCCGGCCCGATATGTTCCAAGGCGGTTCATTGTCTCAGGACAGGGGCTGGATAGAAACGGCCGATATCGTGCACGGCGTGATCTATGCCGTCTCTTTCGCCTTTATCGTTTTCATTCTGCTGCGGCCGGGTAGTGTGTCGCGTGACATGAAGCTGTTTGCGCTGTTCATCCTGATCGGAATAGCGGTCAACGCTCTGGTCTGCGGAGGAGTATCACAACCCGCGGATCGTTACGGCGCGCGCGTGATGTGGTTGTTGCCCTTTACGGCGGCCTTTCTTTTCCTTGTTCAGCGCTCAGGCGCTTCGCGTATCATTGCCGGAGATCCTTCGTGAGTTCAGATCACCCCCTTTCCATCAGCGTGGTCATGCCGGCCTACAATGCCGAACATCTGCTGCCGCGCGTTTTGCCGCCATTGATTGAAATGCTGAATACCGGTCAGGTGCAGCAGGTTCTGGTGGTGGATGACCAATCCCCCGACGGCACCGCGGCGCTGGCACGGGAAATGGGCGCAACCGTGTTGACCACGCCCGTCAATGGCGGCCCCGGAGCGGCCCGCAACCTGGCCGCCCAGCAGGCCACGGGCGATATCCTGTGGTTCGTGGATTCCGATGTCATCGCCTGGCCGGACGGCCCGGACCATATTCGCCGGGCGATGTCCGAAGACAATGTGGGCGCCGTGTTCGGGTCCTATGATGATGCCCCGGACGGGAAGGCCTGGTTTTCACGCTACAAGAACCTTCTGCACCGCTATCACCATCAACGTGCCCGCCGCGAGGCGCGCACCTTCTGGGCCGGGTGTGGCGCCATCCGGCGCGACGTGTTTCTTGAAGTCGGTGGCTTTGATGTCAAAACCTATGAGGTGCCTTCGATCGAGGATATCGAACTGGGTTACCGGATCGCGGCCACCGGCAGACGTATCCTGGTCGAGCCGCTTTTGCAGGGCAAACACCTGAAGGTCTGGACCATCCGCAACAGCCTGAGCACGGATATCTTCTGCCGCGCCCTGCCCTGGGCCCGGCTGATGATCTCGCGCGAGGGGTTGACCGATGACCTGAACACCTCGATGGCCGAGCGGGCACGGGCCGCAATTGCCGGGCTGTTGCTGCTGTCGCTTCTGGCCCTGCCGTTCTGGCCGGGAAGCTGGCCTTTGCCTTTTGTCTTACTGGCCGCGGCCTTTGTCGCCAATCTGGATCTGGTGCGCGCCATGTCCGGGCATGGCGGGCCGTGGTTTGCGTTCAAATGTCTGCTCTACCACCAGGTCTATTACGTCTATTCGGCCACCATCTATGTCTGGTGCCTGTTCGAATATCACATGCTGGGGCAAAAGCAGAAACTGCGCGTCACGCGAAACTGACAGATCGCGTGACATGGTTGATTAATCGGGCCGGGATCAGAACTGCTTGGCAGGCAGCTGCTCGAACGGCAATTTCTCGATCTGATCGAAACGCGGATTGCTTTCGTGCACATAGAACGAGTCGTAAAGCGAATTGCGCACGAAATGATAGCCGTTGGCAAACAGCAGTTCGTTGAGCTCCGGCGTCGGGCGTTCGATTGTCATCGCCAGGAAGCGGTACTTGTCGAAAGGGAAGTTGCGCAAAATCCGTGTCTCTGACCCTTCGACATCCAGGCTGAAATAGTCGATGTCCTTGGGCGCGTTATAGCGGTCGAACACCTCATCCAGAGGCACAGCTTCTACCGTGACAACTTTGCCTTTCTCACGGAACCTAGCCAGCTTCGCGGCACGGCGCTCGGTCATGTTATCGGCTTCATCCACCAGCAGGCTGCTGCGCTGGCCGTCGATCATGAATTCCAGCTGGCCGGGCTCGGGGTCGACCGCCAGCGGGACTGGTGTGGCTGAACGATGATGCCAGTTGATGATCTTGTTGTAATTGACGGGGTTGGGCTCGATCAACAATCCGGTCCAGCCATAATGCTTTTCCAGAGCAAAGGTGTTGGAATCTGAAAACCCGTCCGCAGCACCCAGTTCGACAAAAAAACCATTGCGCTTGCCGTTATAGACTTCGTTGATCACCCACATATCCTGCCCGCGGTCCGAGACCTGTTTGGGCAGGTAACCAAGATTGTTCATGGCAAACCGACGGCTGAAATTCCGAGTGCTGACCACGCCGATATAAGCGAAATAGGCTGGCTTCTGGAGGAGCGGATAGGCTTCAACCAACTTGGTGAGATTCTGCTTCATAAAGTTCTCCACTTAACCGCCCGCTCTTGGCTTTTCGGGCAAAAACATTGTTGCATAGACATCGGCTATCTTAACCCTGCAATTTTCGCGATATCCCACACCGGGTACAGCGTTCCGCGCGTTCCACGTCCGAAAATTGTGTCAAATGGCACGTGATAGACACGCGCAATGCTGATCGGAACGTCGGTGTTTCCAAGGTCGCTTTCGTAAGCTGCCCGATCACGCGCCACCAGGATCCGATCTTCGACCACTTCGCCGATCATGATCTCTCCGTCTTGCAAAGGTTCGGATGCGGGGCGGACGAAATAATCCGCGACGGTGTTGTCCGGTGCCGGCATCCCAGCATGCACATAAACTGACAGCTCACCGGCCATATAGCGGTTTTCAAGCTCGGCCTGTGTCCAGATCGGCGGGAAGGCTTTCTCGAGCAGTGCCTGCACGACGCGCATCTCGTCCAGATCGGGGAACGGGGCGGCCTCGGTCTCAATGACAATGCGATGTCCCAAGTCCCGCGTCTGTGTAAAGGGGCGTAGTGTTTCCGGCCAGCTGATCCATGCGCTGACCGCCACCCCGGCCAAAGCACAGACCAACGCCGGTGCAGGTGCGGCCTGAACCGGGCGCAGGCGCCAGAAAATGATCAACGGAATGACTGCGGCGGGCGCAAAATGATGCGGCAGGATGCGATAGGCCTGAATATAGAAAAACAAAACATAGGCAATAACAGTCAGGGTCAGGGCTTTGGACAGTTTGTCCTGCCACCGCCACGCCAGCAGAGCCAGACCAGGCAATATTCCACAGGGCAGCAGCCAGAACAGGATTCGTCCGGTGTCAAAGATCGTGACGAACCGCAAGCGGCGTAGGATGCTGCCTGTGTTGAACTCACTGGACACATTTGTCAGTCCCGACGACTGCAGCCCCATTTCAAGCAGCGATGCCAGGGCCACGACGCCAACGGCGATCACCCCTCCTGTGATCACCTGCCGGAACGGCAAGGGCCGTGTCAGCAGGAAATAGGAGATCAGAAAGAAGCCAATCAGCAGAATACCGTTCGGCGCGGTCAGCAACGCCAGCGTGGACACAACCGCCATCCAGCCGAACTTCCGTTCGGTAAAGAACAGGATATAGCCCAGCACCCCCGACAGGATCATCGGCTCGCGCGTCATCGGCAGGGCGATATCGGCAAAATACGGATTGTAAGACGGATTGAATGCCATCACGAAGGAAAACAGCAGCAGGGCAGCCCCAAGCCCAAGAACAGAGCGCACATCAGTGCGCCCGTCCGGCGACGCGCGTACAAACCCCAGAATGACCCCAAACAGGATCGACAGGCCAGGCAGATAGGCCAGGCGAATGGAAACTTCATAGGGTCCAAAGAACCGCACAAACCCGGTTTGAAGAAAGGTCTCTGTCATCATTTTCGGGGTTGGATATCCTCCGATTGCACCGGAGTCCGGAGGCCAGAATGGCAGACCTCTGGTTATGAACAACATTGCGTTCAGAAAGCTGTGCGCGCCGTCATCGTTCAGCGCCTCCCAATAGAATTTCGGAGACATCAGCAACAGGACGGCCAGAGGCAGCAGGACCATGCCTGCTATATCCCAGCCTCTGCCCTGAAACACCTTGGGCTCGGAACGGGCCGGAAACAGGTAAAGGCCCATCAGGCAGAGCAGCAGGATCAGCACGATGAAGGCCGTCCCCGTTATCTGAACACCGCTGACAGCCTGAACCAATGCCGCCATGGCAGGGACACCAAACAGGGACAACGTAAATCCCTTGAGCAGCCAATGTTCAAACCGATCTCCGGACGTACGAATTCCCCATGCCAAAATCATGCCCGGGGCCAGAAAAAACGCCGAAGCCGACAAGGCGATCAAGGGAACCCAGATGTAAAGAAACAACGCATCATCCGCCACGAAGTAAGGGGATGCCCCGTCCGCCAACGCGGCTTTTGCAGATATTGTTGCCGCAATATCCTGCCCGGCCAGCAAAAGACCGGCCAACACAATCAGAAACAAAGAAAGGCGCAATATCATCACGTCTTGAATAAACTCGTTAAAACAAGGCAAGCGAAGGTTAACCGGCGAAAGATATCCTGTTTTCTCACCTAATGTCGCTTCATTTGACCAACCAATTCACTGATAACATGTAAGCCTTATCACCCTGCCAGTTTTTTGCCGATCGGGAGAATCGCGCGCATTATGCGACATCAATGCAGCAAATTTTCTCGTATTGATGATCCAACGTGAACAGAAAATGTTCAGGCTTCTATCTTCCCCGGAAGCATGACCGATACTCGGGCTCCTCCCAAAGGTGATGTCCCGATATTGACCGCGCCGCCATAAAGCTCGGCGATATCCTGTACAATCAAAAGCCCCAGACCATGCTCCTCGGTCTCTTCCTGATCACCTCTCTGAACGGGCGCTCCCTGTTTTGCCTTATCCGCTTCCATGCCGGGACCATCATCCTCAATACTCAGAGTGATCATGCCCGGTTCGGGTGCCGTCACGGATATGCGCACATGGCTCTTGGCCCAGAGACAGGCGTTTTCAAGCAGATTGCCCAGGATCTCCTGAATGTCGGCCTCCTCGCCCCAAAAGGTGGTTCCGGCGTCTATGGCGTTTTCGATATGCGGCATCCTGTTTCGGAGTGTGATGCCAAGTGCAAACGATACATCTTCGGCGCAGGCATGCACCGGAGAGGATTTTCCATAGGGGCGTTCGGTACGCGCGCGGCTGAGGTTGCGTTTGATGACACCGGTCATACGCCCCACAAAATCCGTTATCTGATCTCCTTTATCTCCCTCAAGCTCTTCGGCAACGCGCGCCAATGCCGCCAGCGGTGTTTTCAGGCCATGCGCCAGCTCTGCGTTTTTTCGACGGTGTTTTTCGATGATCGTGCCGTTGCGCCAGTGCAGCTCGCGCAGTTCCTCGACCACGGGAACCAGATCGGGCGGCCATTTCTGATCGTCTATGATGGTGTCGTTTTTACGCATGACCTTCACGGAATTGCTGAGCCGCTTGAGCGGCATCAGCCCCCTGTTCACAGTGATGTAGACCGAAACCGAAACCACTATGGCAAGACCAATGAAAATCAATGCAATCAGCTTTGCAGCCCGGTTGGTTTCTTCCGTGACATGCATCAGTGGGGCCGCAATCCGGAAGGTCAATGTCTCATCCGGTTCCATCCCGGGAAACGCAGCCCGCCTTCCACGCAGAACATCTCCGCCCGGGATTACGAAATTCCCCCCGGCTTCCGGGACGTCCAGAACCCAGCTTTCTGCGGTGACAGGGCCAAGTGACGGGGATTGCAGCAGGATTTCGTCAGACCCGTCACGCGTCAATTGCCAGAACCATTGCTCATTGGTCAGGTCATAATAGCTCGGGCCAACGCTCTCGAGCAGTTCAGCCTGTGCCCCGTCATAGGCGACCCGCCGGGCTTCGATCAACAAATCCTGCCCAAGCAGCAAATCCATTTCGCCGATTTCATGAGCCCGGTAGACCTGAATGCAGATCATGGCCCCGATACCCAGTATGGCGCAGCAGATCGCTATCGTGGCAATCGAAACGCGACGGGGGATCGTAGCCCAATTATGCGTCATCTACCGGAATCCGATACCCATGCCCCCGCACGGTTTCCACCATTCCCGCCGCAGTTTTCCGACGCAAACGTGAGACAAGAACATCGATGACGTTCGATTGCAGATCCATATCCTCGGCATAGATATGTTCGATCAGATCTGCCCGGCTGACGACAGATCCCGCATGTCGGGCGAGATGCTCCAGCGCCCGGAACTCGAAAGCGGTCAGCGATACGCTGCGCCCTTTGAAAAAGGCAGCTTTTTCATCCGGCAGAACCGAAAGATCTCCGACATCGATCGAGGGCGTGCCACGCCCGCTTGCACGGCGCACCAAGGCCTCAAGCCGCGCCAGAAGTTCTTCTGAATGAAAAGGCTTTGACAGATAATCATCAGCCCCGCTGCGCAGCCCGGAAACGATATCGTTCCAGCTGTCACGCGCCGACAGGATCAGAACCGGTGCTGCAACCTTGCGGCTGCGCCATTCCCGCAGGATCGACAACCCGTCCAGCCCCGGCAGCCCCAGGTCCAGCACGATCGCGTCCCAATCCTCGGTCTCTCCCAGAAACAGCGCATCATTGCCGTTTCCTGACAGTCTTACGATATCACCCCGGGCGCGCAGCAAACATTCAAGATCACCGCGCAGCGTATCGTCATCTTCCGCAACCAGTACCTTCATAACCCCTCATACGGGACAAACGGCCCAAACGTGAACATAGCATGACAAGACCCGACATGCGGCGTTCACCCCACCTTTTATATATTTGACCTGATCGGTTGTCGAAAGCGATCCGTTTCAGAACCCAAAATTTAGTTTTAGCGATTTGAGGTGCCGGATGTGCGGTCTGTTTGGAATTTTCCCAGAGGATACAACCTCATCCCCTGATGTCACACGGCTTCGTCAAAGCGGTTTCGCCATTCGGCACCGCGGCCCCGATGCCGGCAATATTCTGAGCGAGCCCGGTCTTGGCCTGGCCCATCAACGCCTGTCTCTGGTTGATACCGACACCCGGTCGGATCAGCCATTTACGGACCCAAGCGGCCGCTACATCCTTGTCTACAATGGCGAAGTCTATAACTTCAGAACCCTGCGCGCTGAACTTGAGGCACTGGGCATCCCGTTCCGCACCACCTCGGATACCGAAGTGGTGCTGCACAGCCTGATCCAATGGGGCGAAGATGCGCTTGCCCGGTTCGATGGCATGTTCGGACTTGCCTTTATCGACCGGCAGACACACCGGGTTCTGCTGGCCCGGGACCGGTTTGGCATGAAACCTCTTTACTGGATGCAAGGCATGACCGAACAAGGCCCCGCCTTTCTGTTCGGTTCAGAGATCAAGGCCTTCGAACCCTGGATAACCCTGAAACCCGATGTCAACTCGATCGCGGCTTACCTGATGAAATTCGGAGGCCCGACCAGCGGCCCGACCTTCTATCAGGGGATCCGCAGCCTGACGCCCGGCACTTACCTGTGGCATGACGGATCGGGCAATATCGACATCGCCTCTTTCTTCCACCTGACCGACTTTCTCGACCTTGATGAGATGACCCGCCTCGATGGCCTGTCGGCTGCCGATATCGTCGATGAATATGCGGATCTCATGCATAAATCCGTGGCCTCGCATTTATTCGCGGATGCACCGGTTGGCGCGTTTTGCTCAGGCGGGGTGGATTCATCCCTGATCGTTGCCATCGCAGCGGCCCAGCACCAGAATATCGCCCTGTTCCACGCCAATGTGAAAGGCGCCTGGAGCGAGGTGGACGCCGCCTCGGAACTGGCCAAAAGCCTGAAACTTGATCTACATGTCATCGAGGCTGAAGAGCAGGATTTCGTCGACATGATCCCGCGCGTAATGTGTCACTACGAATACCCGTTTTCCTATCATCCCAATTGCGCACCACTGATGATGATCGCCCAGCTCGCGGCGGATTCAGGGATCAAGGGGCTGTTGTCAGGCGAAGGATCGGATGAGCTGTTTCTGGGCTACCCCTGGCTTGGCCGCAAACGCCTGACAGACGGGTATGAAAGGATGATCAGCGGGTTGGGCTCGGCCATACGCGCAATACCGGGGGTTGGCCCGATCCTGGCACCTGACCGGATGGGAAACATGGAAAACGTCCGCGACATCCTGAATGGTCGCGAGATGGCGCAGGACAAGCGGGCCGTAGCCGACAGCCTGGCACAGCTGCCTCGCAAGTTTCAGGAAAGAGGCCGGCAATGGAGCTTGGATTACATGCACCACCATCTGCGAACGCTTTTGCATCGCAACGATACAATGGGCATGGCTGCCGGGATCGAGGCGCGGTTCCCGTTTCTGGACACACAGGTTGCCCGGTTCGGGATCAATCTGCCGGCACGCTACAAACTCAGGGGCTCTCCGTTCGTTTTCGAAAAGGCACACCCCTTCATCCGCGACAAATGGGTGGTCCGCGAGGTTGCCAACCGCTACATCCCCAACACCCTGAGCCAGCGCATCAAGATCGGGTTCTGGACGACGGTGTTTCAGCGGCTTGAGATCCGGCCGGAATACTTCAGGAACGCCCATTTGGGGGATCTTTTCAGCCTGACCCGGACACAGATGGCGAACACCATCGAAGAGGCCGGTCCGGATCTGCGGCTGCGGTTGCTGCTGACCGAGGTTTGGCTGCGATGCCGGCTGGATCATCAGGACGAAGATCGCGAAATCAACAGATTACGCGATCACGTCAGCATCCGGCCGGACAGATTCCGGCCCCGACCGTCCTCTGCCAACAAACCTGTGGGCGCTGCGGTCCACAGTTGAAGGGCTACCCCTTCCTCAGAGAGCCGTGCTTTTGCGGACGGCGGATTGCGGGGCCGCCTTTTTCTTGGGCTTGGCTTCAAACTCTTCATGATAAGAGCGCTCAACATTGACATCCCAGACGTCATGATCCTCGCCCAGAATATTGCGCGCGGCGTACATCGCCGACAGCATGGAATGATCCTGGTTGTTGTAGCGGTGCAAACCATTGCGACCCACGGTCTGGAAGTTTTCCAGCGTCTTCAGCCAGTCGCTGACCGTGTCTAGGGCGTCCTTGTATTCACTGTCATAGACCGGATAGGCCTTGGGCTGCCGGATAACCGCGTGGTCAATGACATCGCTGGCCTTGGCCAGACCCAGCTTTTCAAGCTCTTCACTGGCGAGATGCCTGAGATCCTCGTCACTTGACGACCACAACCCGTCACCTTTCTGGCAGAAATACTCCATCCCGATCGATGCGGTGTTCTGATCTGGCAGCATTTCCGCGGACCAGGCGCGGAAATTCTGGATGCGACCCACCTTCACCTGCGGGCTGTGGATGTAGATCCAGTTGTCCGGGAACGGATCCGCGTGATCCAGGATCAGGGTCACGATCAGGAAATCACGATACCGCAGACGGTCTGCCGCCTCGACAACCTCGGGTGGTGGCGGCGGATCAAAAGCATGGATCAGATCACGAACGGCCATCGAATTGACGAACTCTTCGCCCTCCACCCGCTCGGTGTGTTTTTCGCCATCTTCAGTCCAGTGGCGCACATCGATCGAAGTGACGCGATTGCCATCACGGTTCACCTGGATCACTTCGGAATGGGTTTCGACCGATCCGCCTTTTTCCCGGATCAAGTCACGGGTCTTTTCCCACATCATGCCGGGGCCCAGGCGGGGATACTGGAATTCCTCGATCAGGCTGGCGGTGTCATTGGCCCCGGAAATCGCGTTCCAGACCGCCTTGGGCAAAGACAGGTTCTTGATCCGCTGCGCGGCCCAGTCGGCCCGGATTTCCGACGGCGGAATACCCCAGACCTTCTTGGTGTAGCTGTGGAAGAAATGCATATAAAGCCGCCCGCCAAAGCGATTGACGACCCAGTCTTCGAACGTGTCTTCCTGCTGGCGTGGACGAATCTTCCATTTGATGAAGCTGCCGATGATCTTGTAGGTCTCGTAGGGGCCGATATTGCCAAGGGCGTTGAAGATACGCAGCGGGTAATCGTAGAATTTGTTGCGGTAGAAGATGCGGCTCAGGCGTTGCACGGTGATGAAATCATCCCCCATCACCTCGTGCCACATATCCTCGACTTCGCGCACCTTGGTGAAAAACCGATGCCCGCCAATGTCGAAGCGATACCCTTTGTGCGTTTCGGTTCGCGAGATGCCACCAACCATGTCCGAGGCCTCGAACACCCGGGGAACATGTGTGTCGCTCAGTTTCTGAAGTTCATAGGCTGCTGTCAGCCCTGCTGGACCACCACCAATGACGACAACGGGAACAATATCTTTTTTCAAATGACTAACACCCATACCAAAACACTGACCTAAAGCTACAAGAGGTTATCCGAGATTCACAACAAAATCCTGTCAGTCCCCGAAACGGACCCTCTGCGTTTTGAGGTCCCTTCCTTCTGCACGGAACGATCAGCCGCCAGGTTTGACGCGCGGCACCCACGCCCTTGTCGGTAAACCCGCGGCAGACCAAAACCGGATCACCTGTGTGAAACCTTTGCTCTTTCACACTGTCTGAAGCAGTATGTACTTTCCTCAACGGCCTGAATCCTAAAGATGTTTTCTGACTGACGCAGCACGGCCCCAACGCCCCTTCCGGATGTGAAGGCAACATGGGACACGCGCAACTCGGGTGCGGCGTATTCCACCGACAATATGACCGCTTTTAAGGACCACCTCTGTGATGTCCTTCACTGTATCGACAGGCCATAAGGGCGCATCAACAATGTCGCGGCTTCGACCGCATTGTGTATGGTTAAGCGCCACAGCAGCGGGAAATTCAGCACCTCACGACTCGTCGCTTTGTGAATCTTGACAGGGTGGCAACGCTGCCGTCCTAATGCGTGCGAATGTTTGCAGTAACTCAGATGTCACGGGTCTGGGTTAAAACGAGTGAATTGGTAGCCAGTCTCGTTGTTAACGAGGGAGCGATTTTATGAAGTGCGTTATTCTGGCCGGCGGCTTAGGTACCCGGCTCAGCGAAGAAACCGTCAGGATTCCAAAACCCATGGTCGAGATCGGAGGAAAACCGATCATCTGGCATATCATGAAAATTTATGCCGCCCATGGCATCACAGACTTCATCGTCTGCCTGGGCTACAAGGGATACGTCATCAAGGAATATTTCGCGAATTTTTTCCTGCACAGCTCGGACGTCACGATCGATCTGGCCAATGGCGGGCTTGAGATTGCAAACAGCAAATCGGAGCCCTGGCGGGTGACGCTGGTCGATACCGGCGAGGACAGCCAGACCGGGGGGCGGCTGCGCCGTGTCATGCATCTGCTCAAGGATGAAGAGGCCTTTTGCATGACCTATGGCGACGGGGTCGGGAATGTCGATATCAGTTCGCTGGTCGCGTTCCACAAAAGCCACGGCAAACGCGCCACGCTCACCGCAGTCGTGCCACCGGGGCGTTTCGGCGCGTTGGAGCTGGCCAGCGATCAGATCGAACGTTTTGCCGAAAAACCGGGCGGTGACGGTGGTTTTATCAATGGCGGGTTCTTCGTGCTGCATCCTTCGGTTGGTGATCTGCTGGACGGGGACGGCGCAATCTGGGAACGCGCTCCGCTTGAAACGCTGGCCGCAGACGGCGATCTGATGGCGTTTCGCCACAAGGGATTCTGGCAACCGATGGATACGCTGCGCGACCGCCGTCAACTCGAAGCCCGCTGGCAGGAAGGCAATGCTCCATGGAAGGTCTGGGAATGACGCTGGGTTCCGCTCCGAAAATCATCCTGCTTGGCAATCTGGGCTATATTGGTCCGGTCGTGGCAGCGGCCTTGCGGAAATCCTATCCCAACGCCAATCTGATCGGCCTTGATCCCGGGTTTTTCTCGGACCGGCTGACCACGCATGATGCGTGGCCCGAGCGGGTTCTGAACCAGCAGATCATCGCGGATATTCGCGATATCGATGCGTCACTGTTCCAGGGGGCGGATGCGATTGTTGCACTGGCGGCCATCTCGAACGACCCGATGGGTGCCCGGTTCGAAACAGTCACCACGGAAATCAATCAGGATGCCATCGTGCAGGCCGCTCATCTGGCCGCCGAAGCCGGGGTGTCGCGCTTTGTCTTCGCCTCCAGCTGTTCGGTCTATGGTTTCGCCGAAGGCGATGCCAGATCCGAGGACGCGCCCCTGAACCCGCTGACCGCCTATGCCCGCAGCAAAATCGGGACCGAGCGCGCGCTGGCGGCCATGGACACGCCGGGGATGCTGCGTACAGCGCTGCGTTTCGCCACCGCCTGCGGGCCGTCACCCCGGCTGCGGCTGGATCTGGTGCTGAACGATTTTGCCGCCTGTGCGGTCACCGCTGGCAAGATCACGGTGCTGAGCGACGGCAGCCCGTGGCGGCCGCTGATCGACGTGCGCGACATGGCGCGGGCCATCGACTGGGCCATCACCCGGACCGAGGATGCCGGAGGCCAATGGCTGGCGGTCAATGCCGGGTCGGATGTGTGGAATTATCAGATCCGCGATCTGGCGCAGACCGTGGCCGAGGCGGTCCCCGGGGCCAGTTTTTCGATCAATCCCGACGCCTCACCCGACAACCGTTCCTACAAGGTCGACTTTTCGCTCTACAAACAGCTGGCACCCGAACATCAGCCGGTTCAGACGCTTGAAGGCACCATCCGGGATTTGTTGCAATTGCTGAACGATATCAACTTTGGCGATGCCGATTTCAGGTCATCTCCGTTGATGCGGCTGAAAGCGCTCGAAGAACATATCCGCAATGGCACGCTGAGCGAGGATCTGCGCTGGAGGATGCCGCAATGACACACCCCGTTTGCCGGAGCTGTGGCGCAGCCCTGACTCAGACGCTGGTCGATCTGGGGCTTTCGCCGCTGGCCAATTCCTATGTCCCGCCCGAGCGCGCGGGCACGGCCTGTCCGCGCTATCCGCTGCATGCCTGGGTCTGCAACGACTGCTATCTGGTA
Source organism: Ruegeria sp. HKCCA5463 (assembly GCF_013034175.1). Taxonomy (NCBI): domain Bacteria; kingdom Pseudomonadati; phylum Pseudomonadota; class Alphaproteobacteria; order Rhodobacterales; family Roseobacteraceae; genus Ruegeria; species Ruegeria sp. HKCCA5463. The sequence goes on along the minus strand of NZ_WQFL01000013.1, from coordinate 10,261 downwards.
CAGGTCGAAGACGCCGTACCGGCGGATGAGATCTTCAATGCCGATTACGCCTATTTCTCGAGCTATTCGGACAGCTGGCTGGCCCATGCCAGGGCCTATGTCGAACAGATGGTCGACCGGCTTGATCTGGGACCGGATGATCTGGTGATCGAGATCGCCTCGAATGACGGGTATCTGTTGCAGTATTTCGTCGAGAAAGGCATCCCCGTTCTGGGGATCGAACCTTCGGGCAGCGTGGCGGCGGCAGCCGAAGAAAAAGGCGTGCGTACGCTGGTCGATTACTTCGGCGAGGCGCTGGCCCGCAAGGTGGCTGCGACCGAGAAACCTCCGGTGCTGATCGCATCGGCCAATGTGCTGGCGCATGTGCCTGACATCAACGATTTCGTCGCCGGGATCGCCACGCTTCTGACCGGCGATGCGGTCTATACGGTCGAATTCCCGCATCTTCTGAACCTGATCAGAGAAGTGCAGTTCGACACGATCTATCACGAACATTACTCCTATCTGTCGCTGCTGGCGGTGGAAAAGATCTTTGCCAAGGCGGGCCTGCGCGTCTTTGACGTCGAAGAACTGCCCACCCATGGCGGTTCGCTGCGGGTGTTCGCCTGCCTTGAGGGTGCCAGCCATCCCGAAGGGCCCGGTCTGGCCAAGGTCCGCGCGGATGAGGCTGCGGCGCAGTTCGACCGGCCTGAGGGCTATATGAATTTCACCATTCAGGTCGAAGCGCTGCGCGACGGATTGCTCGCCTTTCTGCGCGAAGCAAATGCCAAGGGGGACACCATTGCCGCCTATGGTGCCGCCGCCAAGGGCAACACGCTGCTGAACTATGCCGGGATCGGCCCCGACCTGATCTCTTACTGCGTTGATCGCAACCCGGCCAAGCAGAACACGCTGCTGCCCGGCAGTCATATCCCCGTACATGGGGTCGAAGCCCTGCGCGAGACGCCGCCGGATTACGTGCTGATCCTGCCCTGGAACATCCGGGACGAGGTCATCGGGCAACTGTCCGACCTGAAGGCGCATGGCACCCGGTTCGTGACCGCCGTGCCGGAGGTCAGGATCAGCTGATGGCACGGGTTCTGCTGACCGGCGCAACCGGATTGATCGGACGCGCGACAGCCACGGCTCTGACAGAGGCGGGCCATGAGGTGGTGACGCTGGGCCGCAACCCGGCAAGCGACATCCCCTGCGATCTGCTGAACCCCAACGCCACCTCAACAGCCCTTGAAACAGCCCGCGCCAGTCATCTGGTGCATCTGGCCTGGCATGACGGGGCGCGCGACCGCTGGACCTCTGGGGCCAATCTGGACTGGATGGCCGCCACATTGCATCTGGTGCGGGAATTCGCGCGTACAGGCGGCCAGCGCGCGGTCTGCGCCGGAAGCTGCGCCGAATATGACTGGTCGGTGCCGGAGCTGACCGAAACCAGCCCTCTGCACCCCCGCACCCTTTACGGGGCGGCCAAAGCCGGAACCGGGCTGGCCCTTTGCGCGGGGCAGGACGCGCTTGGCCTGTCCCTGGCCTGGGCCCGTATCTTTTTTGTTTACGGATCGGGCGAACCGCCGGGGCGGTTGTTCGGCGACCTGATTTCGAACCTCAAAGCGGGCCAACCCGTAGATTGCACCGATGGCCTGCAGGAGCGCGACTTCCTGCATGTCGACGATCTGGCACGCGCCTTGTTACGCGTGCTGAAAACTGATGTAACCGGCCCGGTCAATGTCGCCAGCGGCACTGCAATCCCGGTCCGGGATCTGATTGAAGAGGTTGCGAAACAAATGTCCCACCCTGATCTGATCCGGCTGGGTGCGATCGCCCGAGCAGCAGATGACCCGGCCCGGCTGGCAGCAGATGTGGGTCGGTTGCGGCATGAAGCCGGCTTTGTACCGCAACATGACATCACTTCAGGCGTGGCCGACATTCTTAGATCCGAAGGGGCGCAAACATGAAGAAACTGCTTGTACCCCGAAAAAAGTCTTTCATGCGCTTCGCTATGGTGGGCGTGCTGAACACGGCGTTCGGCTATGCGCTCTTCACCATTCTCAGCTTGTCTGGCTTACCCCCACAAGTCGCGCTCGTTATCTCGTTTTCCGGTGGGGTTCTGTGGAATTTCATGACCCATGCGCGGCTTGTGTTCGACACCAGAGGTTTGGGTCGGTTGCCCTTTTATATCCTGTCCTATCTGGTGGTTTATGCATTCAATGCCCTATCGCTGGAGGGCCTGTTGTCCATGGGGGTTCAACCAATCACTGCGCAGGGGATAATCGTCCTACCGGCCGCAGTCTTGGCCTTCATCCTGATTTCCCGGGTGCTGACAGATCGCTTTCCCTGGCAACAGGAGGTGTGAAAAATGCTCAAATATAATATTCTGGCTCAATAGCCACTGACGACCGAACTGACCATGGAGTCTGAAATTTGACATAAGTACTGTACCGCGAGGATAGTTAACTAATGCGTCTTTACCTTGCCGATCTCGGCCATAACCTCGTTACTGCAACATCGGACACCTACCCCTTGGGTGTCGGAAATCTTGCGACTTTCGCCCAGGCCTATGCGAAAAGCCCGACAGCGATCGAGGTCGCGATCTTTCGTGATCCGAAAGAGCTCAAGACGGCCATCGACACGGCCGCCCCGGATGTGATCGGTTTTTCCAGCTATTCCTGGAACCACCATCTGGCCCTGTCCTTTGCCGACTATGCCAAGGCAGTGAACCCCGACAGCCTGACCCTGATGGGTGGCCCCAACTTTCCGTTGACCGAAGACGAGCAGGACAGCTGGATCCGGACCATGCCGCAGATCGACATGCATGTGCGTGGCCCCACGTATGAGGGCGAGCGCGCGTTCCTGAGCACGCTGCAACGGTTCATCGATGTCGGTGCCCGCCGCGAAGGCATGTGGGAGGAAGCCGTCGATGGCGCGCTTTATGTGCACCCTGAAACCGGAGAGATTTTGCGCGGGGACGAACCGCCCCGCATCCGCGATCTGGATGAAATCCCCTCGCCCTATCTGGCCGGGCTGATGGACAAGTTCTTCGACACCGGCCTGTTTGCACTGATGCAACTGGCACGGGGCTGCCCGTTCACCTGCGCATTCTGCAATTCGGCGGTCAAATCGAATTCGAAGGTCTTCCGCCATTCGTTTGAACGCACCAAGGCCGATCTGGATTACATCGTCGCCCGCATCAACCATGCCAGCCCGCTCTGTTTCGCGGACGACAATTTCGGCATGTACGTGCAGGACGAAGAGGTGGCCGATTACCTGGGCCATCTGATGGAACGGTACGACTGGCCGAAATACATCCGGACAACCACGGGCAAGAACCGCGGCGACCGGATCATCAAGGTAATGCGCAAAGCCAAGGGCCGGTTGCCGATGACCTCGTCGGTTCAGTCTCTGAATCCGGAAGTTCTGAAGAACATCAAACGCGACAATATCAGCCTGGACACCTATGCCGAGGTACAGCAGGAGCTGCATTCAAAAGGCATGCAATCCTATGGCGAGCTGATCCTGTGCATGCCCGGTGAAACCCGGGAATCCTTCATGGATGCCGTCGATCAGCTGATCGAAACCGGCGTCAGCCGGGTCGCGGCGCACCAGTTGATGCTGCTGCACGGCGCACCGCTGGCCAACCCCGACAGTCGCGAGAAATTCGGCTTCAAAACCCTCCATCGCGTGGTTGCCCGATGCCTGGGCAAATATACCGGCCCAACCGTGGTCGAGACCGAGGAAATGGTGGTCCAGTCCGAGAATTTCTCGTTCCAGGATTATCTGGACACCCGTGTTTTCCATCTGCTGCTGACAATCTTCTATTACGAAGACAATTTCGAAGAAGCCTTCCGGCTGGCGCGCTCCCGCGGCATCCGACCCTTCCTGATCGTCAAGCATATGCAGGACATTCTCGATCAGGCCCCCAAACCCTTCCGGGATGCGGTGGCCGGTTATCTGGAGGAAAACCAGCAGGAGCTGTTTGAAACCCGCGCCGATTGTGTCGCCTGGGCGCAGGAAAATTATGATGATCTGATCAGCGGCGAATTGGGGGGCAATCTGCTCAGCAAATATTCGATGATTGGCCGGTTCATCGTGCTGGACGAAGCACTTGATTTCCTGAAACGGGCCATCAGCGACCTTCTGGACAAGGATGACCACGAAGCGCACGAGATGCTCGGCACGATCATCAATTACTACAGCGCCGTGATGCTGCATGTGCCTTTCTCGGAAACCCTTGAACACGAACCGGTCTGGAGCTCGTCCTTCGATCTCGAGGCCTGGCGGAATTCGGGATATGAGGGCGTGCTGCAGGACTATCAGTTCGATGCGCCCCGCGAATTCCAGACCCAGGTTGATCAAAGGGTGAAAGCCACCCTGCTGACCCGCATCGAGACCTTTGGCGAACATGCTTCGGGGCTGGGCCGGTTCACCCGGACGATGTTTGCCAAGGATTTCCGGCGCAACTTCGTACCGAGTGAAAATCAGCACGCGGCCGAATAGGCCCGTGGGCCTATTCGCTGTCTCCCAGATAGACAACCTTACGCCCGGGAAAGGCTGCGATGATGGCTGCGTTCTGCTCAGGTCCCATATCGCGCAGGAAAATTGGCTTGCCTTCGGGCAGGAACGGGTCGTTGAGATAAAGCGCTGATCCGATATTGGCATTTGTCGCAACAAAGACCAGAGCATTGCTCAGCTCTGCGGCCTGTGCCTGACGCCTGATGTCGCCGGTAAAGCCACCGTACCCATCGTATTTCGAAACCCCACGCCATGAGGTGAAACTGACGACCGAGACTGCACAAAGCAGCAGGATGATACAGTGCAGACGACCGTGATACTGGTCCGGCAGCCGGTCTTTGACCGCCTCGATCCCAGCCGCTGAAAGAACCAGAAACGGTAGAAGTGCCGTATGCCAGTAACGTGGTCCCAGATAAAAAGTGCCTGTGAACCAATAGAAGAACAGCACACCCACAAGGGCCACTAGGATCACCAGCATGGCCCGGTCGAATCCGGTCAGGCGCTTGCGCCAGATGAAGACAATCCAGATCGGGACCAGCGATCCAAAGGTCCAGCCCAGAAGTTCAAGATTGAGCGAGGCAATCCCGTTGATCAGGTTCAGCAGACCCTCAGCCGGGCTGTGGCCAACCCAGATATCCAACGCGCCCCAGCTTGTGGCGGGTGGTCCCACATTGGGGCCAAAGCCGAACGCATTTTTTGTATCGGGCCAGAGCCGGCTCAGGTAATCGGATTGCGGGGTCAGCAGTATATCGCCGGTGGTCCCATAATTGAGCAGCAAAAAGACGGACCCTGACAGGACACCGCCCACGGCGCAGGCCAGCACCTGCCCGATCCCTCCGGGCAGGCGGCGCAGCAGCCACAAACCAGTCAACCCTCCGACAATCAGTGCGTCCAGTGGTCGGGTTACAAAGCTCCATCCCAGCGCAAGCCCGGCAATAAATGCCAGCAGGATCGCCCGCCGCGCCACGCCTTCTCCGGCCCGGATCAGACACCACCAGGCCAGAAGCACCGCGACCAGCATCACGGAATGCGTCATCAGCGTGGCCCCCACGGCCAGCACCCAGGGCGAGGTTGCCATCAGCAACGCGACCATATCCGCACGTTCACGACTGATGGTCCGACGGACAATGTCATGGGCCAGCCAGACCGATATCCCAGTCAGGATCGGATTGATCACCCAAGGCACCCCGATCAGAACCCCAAGGCTTAGTACAATGGCCCAGCCTTGCGCCGGGACACTGATCCATTTGCCGTCATGCACCTCGAGAAGATAGTATTCCAACGCGGGTTGCGCCGCTTCGGGCGGGACCGGAGCCCAGAGCGTACCAGCCGCAAAGGTGCGTGCCTGAAAGAGATAGGCCAGTTCATCCTCGACATGGGGAACGCGGTCGAACGCCGTCCAGGCAAGGACAGCACTGACCACCGTCGCAAAAACGGCCAGAGCGGCCACCGGGATACGCGGGATGCGATCAGGACCTGCCACGGCAAACATGGCGACCAATGTGGCCATCTGAACAAGAGATAATGCACCGCCGACACCGATCTGCAGTCCGAAGGCCGTGTAATAGCCATAGGCCACATAAGGTGTTGCGGACAGACAGAAAACCGCAACCAGACCCATCAGAAGAAACAGGCGGATGATCCCCGCCCCGGCGAAAAGGCCCCTGACAGCCTCCCGGCCTGCAGGACGCATCAGAACAACGCCCGTAAGAACCGCCTGTGCAGCCAATATCAAAAGCATGATCAGGTTTTCAGGCGGGTCGGCGACAATCTCAAGCCGCGGAAACCAGAGCGGTTGAGTCAACCATAACCGGGCGGAACTGCCCAGCAGAACCAAAGCGGCCAGTGCCCCGAACAGAGGTAGTCCGCGCGACCAGAAGACCCCGATCAGAACCACTGCAGCCGCAGCCATAACCATAAACCACAAGCGTAGCTCGGCGAGTGTAGCGTTGGTGACAGGCGCATCCGCGGCCCAGGCAGGGCCTGCACACGCGCAGACCGCAAGAGCAAGCCAGTGCCCTTGCCACCCGTTTTTCTGTGCGATCATGCCAGATGCTCTTCTCTGGCCAGAGCCGGATCCCGAGCGGGACCTTCGATATTGATACGTTCCTGCTCGGTCACGATGGGCCCGCCACGCACCTGATTATGGATCGAGGTGATGTATTCCCCCAGCATCCCAATGAACAGCATCTGAATGCCCGACAGGAAAAACAGGGATACGATGATGGTCGTCGTCCCGCGCGGTGCCTGATCGGGATTGACGAAAAACAGGATCACGGAAATGAGCGAGAACAGGATACAGGCAATCGCGATCACCAACCCGCTGATTGTACAGAACCGCATCGGGGCCCGCGTGAAAGAGAAGATCGCATTCAACGCCTGATCGATCAGCGCCATCAGGCTATGTTTGGACAGCCCCTTTGCACGGGCCTTCCAGACATAGGGTTTGATGATCCGGCGAAAGCCACAGCTTGCGATGATGCCACGGATGTAAGGATAGTGATCCTTATGCGCCAGCACCGCCTTCAGAACCTTGCGGTCGATCAGCTGAAACTCTCCGACCGATGGCTCCAGCCAGACATCCGACAGGCCATTGACGATCCGATAGAAAAGGCCGCGTGCGTTGCGCATCACGAACCCTTCTTCGCGGGTGCTGCGGGCGCCGGCCACCACGTCATAACCGCTTTCCCACAGCTCGACGAATTCGGGGATCAGTTCGGGCGGGTCCTGCAAGTCGACCGGCAGCATGACGACGATCCCGTCGCCGGTCGCATAACGCAGCCCGTTGAAGGTTGAGCGGAACACCCCGAAATTGCGGGCATTGACCACCACCTTCACGTCCTGATCCTGTGCGGCGATCTCGCGCAGGATATCCACGGTCCGGTCAGAAGACGCATTGTCGATGAAGATATGCTCGCGCCTGTAACCCGGCAGCTCCTTGTCGAAAATGGCCTTTACGGTCTCATAGCAATTCGCCACGTTGTCTTCTTCGTTGAAACATGGCGATACAATGGAAATTGTTTTCATATCTTCATTTAACATCAATCGGCACCGCTTACCCCACCAATACTCGGGTATACTCATACCATCCCGCAAAGACCGGGATTCGCACAACACTTAACCCATAGGAATGGTGTGAAATAATGCGCGCGCGGCGCCACAGAGACAGACGAAATCATTTCTTCATGGAAACAATATCCTAAAGCCATTGTTTCCGTTAACTCTACTTCAGCCAACATTTCGTTCAATTGTAAGCAAGTAAGGCGCAGATGAACCGTAAGCTACGAAACTCACTTTTCAAACTTCACATCTGGCTGGGACTGCATCTTTCGCTCTTTTTCGCGTTCATGTTCCTGACGGGCACATTACTTGTTGCGGGGTTTGAACTTGAATCAATCGGCCGTCCGGCCATCTGGACCACGATCGACAAGGAAGAGCGCACCGCGAGTTTTGGCACGATCTACGATGGCATCAAAGAGACCCACCCCGAAAGTAGTATCTATCTGATGTTCAAACGCCCGACCCCTTGGTTTGCGGATCGCACCTTCAGCCGCACCGGATGGGGGGAAAGTGTCAGTTTCTGGACAAATCCAGTAACCGGTGATGTCGTCGGGGCGACACGACCCAATGGGTTTCGCGACATTCTGCGAGACCTGCACGATACCTTTCTGACCGAGAAACGGGTCGTGTTCATGCTGGTCAGCGCTACATCCGTGATCCTGCTGTTTCAGATCGTCAGCGGACTCATCACCTACCGGCGTTTCTGGAAAGGGTTTTTTCGCTGGCCCAGCCGCGCGGGCGGGTTGCGCGCATGGGCGGGCAGCACACACCGGCTGACGGCTCTCTGGTCAATGCCGCTTCTGATTTTGACTGCGGTTACCAGTTTCTATTTCCTACTGGGCAGCCTGGGGTTTGAGGGCACCTATCCGCAGCCCAAACCGCCTGTTCCGCGTGAAACCGTTCTGCCTGTCAATTTCGGTTCAGATCTAATCGACCAGGCCGAGGCCCGCGCCCGTGACGCCCTGCCCGGGTTCGACCCCTTCATCATGACCCTGCCCGACAAAAAAGCTGGCGCTTTCGACTTCAGCGGGCATGTCGCAGGACATTCGGGCTTTTTCGGGCCGGGCAACGTGTCAATTGATCCGGTAACACTCGAAGTTCTGGGCGCTTATACACCCAATGAGGTCGGCGGACTCGCCTATTGGAAGCCTTTAATGGATATGCTGCATTTCGGCCTCTGGGCTGGAGCATTTTCAATGGTGCTGTGGATCATCCTTGGCCTGTTTACGACTGGCCTTGCCCTCACCGGTGCTTTGATTTTTGCGGGCCGGCTTGCCCCCGAAGCCGCGCATCTCGGCCCGGTCAAACGGATCTGGCGCGGCATGGGGTGGACCCGGTGGGCGTATTTGCTCCTCGTGATGGGCATCATAGCAGTCGCTGTTCTCCGCTTCGGCCCCGGATCTAATACCAAAACCAGTGCGTTTGCAGTCGATGCCCCACCCTCGGTGGTCTGGATGCTTATGCACGCCCCCCTCAGACGTGACACACCCCTTGATGTCGAATTGCGGATCAGCGAACCCGATATCGAAACCGTATCCATCGAAATCAATGGGAAAGAGGTACAATCCCTTGAGGTCGTGCAAACAGGCGAGACCGCCATAGCGCCTTTTCAGCTACTACCCTCGGACACGGAAAACACCATCGTTGCCCATCTGCAAAAACCGGATGCAGACACAAGAACCGTCACATTCCGACTGGGGCAACCGATATGGTAAACGAAACAACACTTCCTCTGACGAATGAGAAGGCTTTTCAGGAACGGCTCAGCATCCTGCAAATGTGCTCGTTTTTCACATTCGGAGGCGGCATTCAGCGCCACATTACCGATCTGGGCGGGTCCCTGATGGCGCATGGGCACAAGGTGATCAAGGCTGGCGCCCCCGGCGAACTTGGCGAGACCGCAGATGGCAGTGTCTTTGTACCCTTGCAACTTGACCGGGTCAGCGACCACAGTGCGAATGGCAAACTCAACCCGGCCCTCAGAATGTACTGGCTGGCACGTTCGGCCCTGACCCTGCGGCGGGCGCTCAAAGACCATAAGGTCGATATCATCCATGCGCATGAGACCGCCCCGCTTCTGACGGCTCGTCTGGCCAGTCTGGGAATGGGAATTCCCATTGTGATGACCTATCACGGCTCGTCGCCCGACCGTCTCAACGCGGTGGCCCGCGCCTGTCGGCAGCAAGCCGATCTGGCGATCTGCCCCAGCGAAACCGTCATGCAATCCCTGCTGGAACGCCAGGTCGACCCCGACAAGGCGCGGGTGATGCTTTTGGGGGTACGTCCCAACCCGCCCGCCGATCCGGCCGCCGCGGATGCCCTGCGGCGTGAACTGTTGGGCGAAGATGGCACACATCTGGTTCTGTCCTTGTCCCGTCTGGATCACCAGAAGGGCCTCGACGCGATGATCGAAGTGGCCCGGCGTGTGCGGCAGGACCTGCCTGGTCTGCGGATCGTCGTCGGGGGCGAAGGCGTGCTGCGCGGCCAGGTCGAAGCCTGGGCCGAACAGGCCGGGGTTTCAGACATCATCCGTTTCCCCGGAGTGATCTCGGATGTCGCCACCTATCTTGCGGCCTCTGATCTTTATATGCTGACCTCCCGGTGGGAGGCCCTGCCGATTTCAATTGTCGAGGCGTTCCGCGCCGGGCTGCCGGTGATCGCCACCGATTGCGGCGGTGTGCGTGAATTGGTGGATGGCGAT
>NZ_WQFL01000012.1:0-114324 GCF_013034175.1 Ruegeria sp. HKCCA5463 | reverse complement strand
CCCTTGCCCCATCAGAACTTCAACCTGCCGTAACTTCGAGACAATCTCTTCGGGCCTCGGTCGCTTGTTTGCCATTCTCAGTCCTCCGTTTCCTAAACATAACGGTGGACCCGTTCAGTTGAGGAGGCTCAAACGCTCGCCGCATGAACACCGATTGAAATATCGAGAAGACATCGCAACAAAAAATTGCTCACTCAGCCAACGTCGTTATCGCTTTAGTGCACCTAAATCCATCATCTCAATGGATTACAGGCCGATGATGCACTAACAATCAACTTGGACCAGTCTGATGAGGATGCTCAGGATGACTTGGAGCCGTGGGAGAGAAGCGTGAGATACGTTGTCAAAGGTGTTTTCATTTGTTGCGCTGTTGCGCTTGTTTTTGTCTTTGCGGCCTGGCTATTCCTGTCCTCCGCGTTGTTTTCTTCTGTCAGGGCCACTTTTGTTGAGAACCTGATCAGTAAGAAACTTGGTCAGGACGTCAGAATAGAAGATGAAGTGCGTCTCGGTCTGGGTCGGCAGTTGCAGATATCAGCGGCGGGGTTGGTACTACCCGGGGCGCCGGAAGCAGATGCGACGCTGGCGGCAATCGACAAAATTGAATTCGAGGTTTCCGCGCGTGACCTCTGGAACAATAAGCTTTCTCTAAGTGGCCTTTCTATCTCGGGTTTTCACCTGAACCTGATCACTGACAAGGATGGCGTTGGAAATTGGCACTCTGTTTCTCAACCGAATGCAGCAGCTTCGCAAACCGCAAAACCTCCTATGCTACCGGTCGCCGGAATTCTGTCGGACCGCACAGTTGACCTGACCGACATCACCATTTTTTATCAGAATGAATTGAATGGGATTGAACTGAATCTGCAGCTTCCTGAACTGCTTTTGAAGCGTGACGATCAAACCAACACGGCCTCTGCGGCTGGGGAAGGTTCGCTGAACGGCGAGAGGTTTGAGCTCAGCGGAACGTTTCCAGCGGAAGACCCGTTTCGGATAACAGCGGTTTTTGAACAAGTCTCTATTCTTGCCGAAGAAGTCCCTCAGGAAGCCGGGCTTGAGGTGAGGACGACTATAGAGATTGTGGAACTTGGTCAGCTTCTCGACATCCTGAAACTTGATCGAGTATTGGAAGGCTCTGGGCGTATTGGCGCAACGTTCCATACGGCGAATGGCACTTCCCGCATCGATGATCTGGCCGTGCTGGCGGAGTTGGATGGTGGTCAAAGCCTCTCGCTGAACGGGCAAATCGGGGAATTGGGAAACCCCGAAGATGTATCGCTGACAACACGTATTCGGTTGTACCCGGAAAATGCTGAACCAGCCCCCGCCGCATCACGATATGATCTTAAACTTGTTGCGGTTGATATGGTAATGGACAGTGTTCCTGGGCAGGTTCCTCAGCGACAAATGGTTATCAAAACCAACGGGTTCACATTGGACACCTCGGGCGAAGGCCCGCCTCCAATCAAGTTTTCCGAGCTATCCAGAACACCCGAAGGCGCCTTGCGTGTTGGAAGCATCAACCTGAGAATTGGGAACCCCGCTGATCCGTTTGTCATTTTGAACGGCTCGGTCGATGATGCGCTGAGGTTGCAAGGCATATCAGCTGAAGGTCTGATGGATATTCCGGCAAGCAGTCTGATCTCTCCAGAGTTGTTGGGGCCGGACGACCAGCTTGGCAGGTTTTCCGGCAACTTTCATTTGAACGGCGGCATAAATCAGCTGACTTTAACGAATCTGGATGGCCGGACAAGCGAAACGGAAGTCTGGAATCTCGAGGTGCATGGCAAGGTCAAGAACGTGCTCAAATTCGAGGATCTGGATCTGGCAATTGATGTCGATGTTCCATCCGGGGCGGATCTGTTGGAGGCGCTGTCACTTGAACGTGTCGAAACCGGTCCTGCGCGGTTTGAAATCGGGCTTGTCAGCCAGGGCACTGATTGGAACGCAAATGCTGCTGTCGAGGTAGCCGACTCTGCCCTGCAAATCGTGGCCGATCTTGATGATGCAACAAGTGACCCTGTATTGCGGGGTACTATTGAAAGTGAGCTGATCAAGGTAGATCAGATCCGTACCATCATTCAGGCCGTCGCACAGTTGAGGAAGTTAGGCGGTTCAGAGGCGGACGAGGAAGATGCCGATCAAGAAGACAGTGCCACCGGTCCGCTGAGAGATGTGACGCTTGAACCTATCGGCCGTTCAATTCTCTTGTCCGGTATGGATATGGATGTTGATATTGATCTTCGGCATATCGAAGGCGCCAGAGGCATAAGCAGTTTGCAGAGTGATCTGACCCTCAACGAAGAAGAGCTTAAGGCCGGGCCGTTGAAGTTTGAATACGGAGGCGCCCATTTCGACGTCAGCGGGCAAATGGATCTGTCGAATGACGCGCATCTGCTTACTTTGACCGGCAAGGCGGGCGGCTGGCAGCTGGATGACATCCTCCACAATCTGAACTTCAAAAAGGGCGCCAGCGGTACGATCTATGCTGATTTTTCGGTGACCGGCGGAACTGATTCACCAAAACACTTTGCCAACACCATGAATGGCAGCGCCACAGTTTCAATGCGGGATGGCTCTATCGAAACGCAGCTTCTGGATTTGGCGGGGCTTGGGGTTTTGCCTTGGGTATTTACAAAAGAAAAACAAAAGGTTGCACCAATCGTATGCTTGCGCGCGCCGATCAATATTTCAAATGGAAATTTTTCGACAAAACAAACCACCCTGGAAACAGATCATGTCCAGGTTGTTGTCTTTGGCGATGTTAATGTGGCGGGAAAATCTCTGGATTTGAACCTGCAACCCCGAAAGATTGGCGAACCCCTTTCAAAAAGCCCCTGGCCAGTGACTTTGAAGGGTCCATTGTCCAAGCCGAACGTCAAGGTCAAGGATGGGCCGAAAAGGCTGAAACGATCTGATGGTGCGGAAAAAATGCCGGCCAAAAGAAAACTCTGTGTTCCGGATATTTTGCAGCTCCAATAGTGGGCGAGCGGCTCGGTACCTGACCGAACCCAGAGTTCGTGAAGGATCGTAATGTGACTGCTAAAGATGTCTGTTTTGGGCAAGGAGCGTGGATTGAAGGCCAAACCACGCTAGATGTCCAACGTCTTGTGGGCACCCGGAACCCCCGTGTTTGCGGCAAGGGCTGGATCATCAGTCACAGGCTTCCACAGCTTCCAAAACAGGTCCGGCACTCCGTGCACGCCTAAAACTAGCCAACAGCATACGCACTCTGACACCGTGCAACGCGGCAATTGACTGCAATCTTCGGGGATAACACCAACTACCCCATGCCGCCTTGCGACATGCAAAAGGTTGCTTGTTTGCGAAAGCCCGGAGCCCAGCTAGGATGCAAGATACTGATTTTCGAGAGGTTGAAATGAAAAACCTGTTTCCGTCCATGCCCGAAGACGCGAATCTGGGCCACGTCTATCGCGCTTTCCCGGAGAAACTTGGACCTCTGGCAGAGTACCAAAATCGTGTCATGCGGGGCGACAGTGAACTCAGCATCGCGGAACGAGAGATCATTGCAGCCTATGTCTCCGGATTGAACGCCTGCGCTTTTTGTCATGGCGCGCACACCGTGCATGCCAAGGCTTTCGGCATTGATGTCAGCACCATCGAGGACTTGATGGATGATCTTGAAAGCGCGGATATCGACGACAGTCTAAAACCCATTTTGGCTTATTCCGGGAAATTAACAACCAGCCCCTCCCGCATGACTGAAGCCGATGCAAAAGCAGTCTACGATGCCGGCTGGTCCGAGAATGCGCTGTTTGACGCTATACAAGTTTGCGGTTTGTTCAACTTGATGAATCGTATGTTAGAGGGCACCGGAATTACCGAGTATCATTCAGATACTAATTCCGCCGGTGAAGACGTGCTCGACAACCTGCGTAGCAAAAGGTGCTACCTTGATTTTGGCAAGGCAAACGGGCTTTTCGCATGACTTCTGATCTGTCGGTCTGGGCCAGGGGCCTCGTAAAAGCGTATGGCGGGCGTGGCACAACAGCTTGAAACGGTAATCCAAATCAACAGGCCCGCCGGATCGGCGGGCCTTTTTGAGCACTGCGTTGTCAGTCTTTCGTGCCGACGTTTTCTTCGAACGCAACCTTGAAGGCGGCCTGTTTCTCGGGGCTGGCCTCGGTTTGATATTTCGATTTCCATTCATCCATCGTCATGCCGTAGAAAATCTCGCGGGCTTCATCCTTGCCCAGTTCGATTCCCTTTTCGTTTGCCGCTTCCTGATACCAGCGCGACAGGCAGTTGCGACAAAACCCGGCGAGGTTCATCATGTCGATGTTCTGAACGTCCGTGCGGTCTTCCATCAGGTGCTTTTGCAACCGGCGAAATGCGGCAGCCTGAAGTTCAATTTCGGTTTGCTTGTCCATGATCTGGCTCCGGATGGCGATTGAGTTGCTTCTGACCTAACAATCCAGTGGACCCGTTACAAGAAACGGACGTGCCGAAGCGCCTTTTCACATCAGTTTCAATGCCAGCCACGGCACGATGCAGAAAACCAGCGTCAGGATTTTGTAGTTCGCAAGATACCTGAAATAGGCGCGTTTCACATCCGGGCGTTCCATCCGAAACATCCTGCCGTGAATGTCGGCAATCCAATCCTGCAAAAGCAGAACCATCAGGGTGGTAAACAGAAGCACCGCGATATTGAGCACGGCCATCCAACCAAAAAACGTCGTCAAAAACTCTTGTGTCATGATGACTCCCTTTCCCAGTTGATATGGGAAATGAAGGCCGTGCTCACAACAGCGTGATGCGCGGAAAAGCACGCGCAGGACTTGCGGTCAAAGGTCGCTGGCTTCCAATGCATCTTGCAGGATCACCGCCAATCGCTCGGCCCATTCCCTTTGACCCGTATGGTCTGCGATCAAGTCGTTGCGCAGCTCGATCAGTGCGTTGGGGCGTCCGAACGCGGTACAATGTTTGTCAATCGCATCCCCCGGCAGAACTCCGGTATACGGCTGGTTGACGCCAACGCACAGATCATCCTCGGCCTGAAGCCTTTCGATCAGCGGGCCAGAGAACCGCTCGTCCGAGGTATGCAGCACGCCAATGTGCCATGGGCGCGGCTCACGGCCGCGCAGCTGGCGGGTGAAGGAATGCATCGAAACGATCACAGCATGGGGCAGGGCCGCCATTTGTGCCAGTGCCTCGTGGTAGGGGCGGTAGCACATATTCAGACGACGTTCGCGCTCGTCATCATCTGCATGGCGATTTCCGGGTATAATTGACCCGTCATAGAGCTTCATCAACAGCGTGGGATCGTCCTCACCCCGGTTCGGATCGATGACCAGCCGCGAGAAGTTGGCGGCAATCACAGGCGCGTTCAGGATCTCGCCCAAGTGTTTCGACACCTCATACGCACCGACGTCATAGGCGATATGGCGTTCCATATCCTCGCGCGGCAGACCGAGGTCGCCGCCATTTACGTCTGGGGGAACAGTGTTGGTTGCATGGTCGCATGTAATCAGCCAGCGAGACGGGCGGTCCGCACCGTGGACGAAAAATGGAGTGTATGTCATGAGCCTGTCATCTTGTTTGCCGCTGGTGTAGGGCAGTTGCTTTGAAAAGGGAATTGCGCAATAAGCATCGAGATGATGTTTGCGGTAACATTTCGCGGAAGCTGATCTGCAAACTTGAGATGACGTAAGGAGGTCTATGCCAATGCGACGCCTGAGAAATGTGAAAATCGTGGCGACGCTGGGGCCAGCGTCAAATGACTATGACACGATTCGTGCCCTGCACGAGGCTGGCGCGGATGTCTTTCGTCTGAACATGAGCCATGGCAGCCATGATGAGATCCGCGAACGGCACAAGATCATTCGGCAGGTGGAAAAGGATCTGGACAGCCCGATTGCCATTCTGGCCGACCTTCAGGGCCCCAAGCTGCGCGTTGGTGTCTTTGCCAACGAGGCCGAGGAGCTGGAAGAAGGCGCGTCCTTCCGGCTCGACCTCGACCCTGCTGCGGGCGACATCAACCGGGTCTGCCTGCCGCATCCCGAGATTTTCGCGGCGCTTGAGCCGGGCGCGCGCCTGCTGGTAAATGACGGCAAGATCCGACTGATCGTTCAGGACTGCGGGCAGGATTTTGCAAATTGCACGGTCGAGGTGGGTGGCACGATCTCGAACCGCAAGGGCGTCAACGTTCCTGATGTGGTGCTGCCGCTGGCGGCTTTGTCGGCCAAGGACCGAGAGGATCTGGAGTTTGTCTGCCAACTGGGTGTCGACTGGTTGGCGCTGAGCTTCGTGCAGCGCGCCAAGGACGTTTTCGAGGCTCGCGCGCTTGCGGATGGCCGTGCTGCGATCCTGTCCAAGATTGAAAAACCTGCCGCAGTTGAGGCGTTTGACGACATCCTTGACGCGTCGGACGGGATCATGGTGGCACGCGGCGATCTGGGTGTGGAACTGCCTGTTTCTGCCGTGCCTCCGATCCAGAAACGACTGGTCCGTAAATGCCGTGGGGCAGCCAAGCCCGTCATCGTCGCCACACAGATGCTGGAAAGCATGATCGAAAGCCCGATGCCGACCCGTGCCGAAGTGTCGGACGTTGCGACGGCGATCTACGAAGGCACTGATGCCATCATGCTCAGCGCGGAATCGGCAGCCGGTGCCTATCCGATCGAAGCGGTGCAGACGATGAACAAGGTTGCCATCGAAGTCGAAGCCGACCCGACATATACGCAGATCATCGCGGCGTCGCGTACCGCCAAGGGAACCACCGTTGCGGACGGGATTGTTGCCGCCGCGCGTGAAATAGCCGAGAAAACCGATATCAAGGCGATCTGCTGCTTTACGCAAAGTGGCACGACAGCCGCATTGACCGCGCGCGAACGTCCCGGTGTTCCGATTATCGCGATGACGTCGCTGATGGGAACGGCGCGCAGACTCTGCCTGAGCTGGGGGTGCAATTGCGTCATGACGCCCGAGCTCGAGCGGTTCAAAAGCGCGGTTGTAAACGCAGCGCGCGCCGCAAGGGCAGGGGGCTTTGCAACTGAAACCGACC
The DNA here is from genome assembly GCF_013034175.1 of Ruegeria sp. HKCCA5463. Taxonomy (NCBI): domain Bacteria; kingdom Pseudomonadati; phylum Pseudomonadota; class Alphaproteobacteria; order Rhodobacterales; family Roseobacteraceae; genus Ruegeria; species Ruegeria sp. HKCCA5463. The sequence continues at coordinate 107,303 of NZ_WQFL01000012.1, read as the reverse complement.
AGATCGTTGTCACCGCCGGGGTGCCGTTCAACGTACCGGGTACCACCAACATTCTGCGCGTGGCGCCCTGTGACGAGCGACTGATCTACAGCACGGATCCCGAATAACCGGAACGGGTATCAAGGCCCGGACACCCGTTGGCCAACCGGCTCTTTCACGGCCTCCATGACCGTGAATGAGCTGGTTTGGTGAATCCCGGGCAGCTTGTTGATTTTCTCACCCAGTATCATCCGGAAATGCGCGATATCGCGGGTGCGGACAGTCAGCAGGTAATCGAACGACCCCGCCACCATCAGGCAGCTTTCGATTTCCGGCACATCGCGTACGGCCTCGTTGAATTTATCCAGGGATTGCTCGGCCGTTGCGGTCAGCGACACCTGTACGACGGTCAGAAGGGCCAGCCCCATTCTCTCTTTGTCGACGATGGCGCTGTAGCCCTTGATATAGCCGTTCTTTTCCAGCCGTTTCACGCGTTCCGAACAGGGCGTATTCGTAAGGTTTACGCGCGCCGCAAGCTCAACTATTGAGAGCCGGCCATTGGCCTCAAGCTCGTGCAGGATGCGCTGATCGATATTGTCCAATTCTCTACTAATCAGTAAATCTTCCTGTTTTTTTAGTGCAGAACGATAATTTACACTGAGTATAGGCCAAAAAAATCCCCAATTCCTAGTGAAAATTCCTGATACTTACCAAAGGGCGGTCTTATTGAAAGTTCCAAGTTCCGGCTGCCCTGCCGGGGGCACGGGCCCCGGCCAAATGAAAAAAAATGGAGGAACGACATGACAACAAAGATTGTCATAGGACTCGACGGGACAGAGACCGGTGAGCGCGTGATTGCCTTTGCCAAGGATTTGGCAAGGTTGATCGGCTCGTGTGAACTGGTGGTCGCTTATGTGATCGAATGGTCCCCTTACACCTTTCAGACACCGGAAGAAAACGCACAGCGTCACAAGCGAAGGGAAGAAGAGGTTGATCTGGCAACGTCGCGTATCGTGACACCTGCCGTTGAGGCCCTCAGAGAGGCTGGTTTCGAAGCGCAGGGTGTTGTTCGTCATGGCGACGTGGCGGAGACCTTGAACGCCATTACAATGGAAATGGGCGGCTCGCAGATCGTTGTCGGCCGGTCTTCGGCAGACGGGATCAAGAAACGTATCTTCGGCAGTTCGACGCAAAACCTTGTGATGCATGCCGACGTTCCGGTCACGGTTGTGAACTGAAGGGAGGGACAAAATGAGAATGCTTAAACACCTCGGCGCCTCAACGGCCGCCGCCATTGTCGCCAGCCCTGCCTTTGCGCAAGAAGCTCCGGGGCTTGATGAAAAAATCAACCAGACTTTCGCTAATCTGACCGGTCCATTCGTCAGCTTCATCTTCGCGCCATTCCCCGGGACCAGTTTCCCATGGATCGTGATGTGGCTGGTGATCGCTGCGACGGTTTTCACGCTGTATTTTGCTTTTGTGCAGATGCGGTTTTTTGGCCACGCAATCAGTCTTGTCAAAGGTGACTATTCCGACCCCAATGATGCGGGCGAGGTCAGCCATTTTCAGGCTCTGGCCACAGCGCTTTCCGGTACAGTCGGTCTGGGCAATATCGCGGGTGTTGCTGTTGCCGTCGGCATCGGCGGACCGGGTGCAACCTTCTGGATGATCCTGGCGGGTCTTCTGGGGATGGCGTCGAAATTCACCGAATGTACGCTGGGCGTGAAGTACCGCAACGAGTACGAAGACGGCACCGTTTCGGGTGGCCCGATGTACTATATGTCCAAAGGGTTCAACGAACTGGGCTTGCCGGGTGGCAAGATCCTGGCGGTTTTGTTCTCGATCTTCTGTATCCTTGGCGCGCTGGGTGGGGGCAACATGTTCCAGGCCAATCAGGCGCATCAGCAGATCGCGGGAATCGTGGGTGACTATCCGGGCTGGATTACCGGGCTGGTCTTCGCAGCGGTTGTTTTCATGGTCATCGTCGGCGGCCTGAAGTCTATCGCACGGGTGACCGAGAAGGTGGTACCGTTCATGGGCATTCTCTATGTTCTGACCGCTCTGGTCATCATCTTGATGAATGCGGATATGATCGGCTGGGCCTTTGGTCAGATCTTCGCCGGCGCCTTCACCGGTCTGGGTGTTGCGGGCGGCATGGTCGGGGCGTTGATCCAGGGCTTCAAACGTGCGGCGTTTTCGAACGAAGCGGGTGTTGGCTCGGCAGCGATTGCGCACTCGGCTGTTCGGACCAAGGAACCGATCACGGAAGGCTTCGTTTCCTTGCTGGAACCGTTCATCGACACCGTGGTGATCTGCACAATGACCGCTCTGGTCATCATCATCACCCAGCAATTGATCATCGATCCCGAAACCGGCAACTACATGCTGAATGAGGCCGGCACGGCGATTGCCACTGTTGACGGCAACTCGGGTGTCAGCCTGACCTCTGCCGCCTTCGGCAGCGCGTTCGGTTTCTTCCCGTATATCCTGGCGGTTGCGGTGATCCTGTTTGCCTTCTCGACCATGATCAGCTGGTCCTACTATGGCCTCAAAGCCTGGACTTACCTGTTCGGTGAGGGCCACGCCAAGGAGCTGGTGTTCAAGGTCATCTTCTGCATCTTCGTTGTTATCGGCGCGGCGGCCAATCTTGGCCCTGTCATCGACTTCTCGGATGCGGCAATCTTTGCGATGGCGGTCGTGAACGTGTTTGCGCTCTACTTCCTGATGAAGGTGGTGCGTGAAGAACTGGCCAGCTATGCGAGTCGACTGAAGACCGGCGAAATCCGCAAATTCGAACACTAAATCAAACCACCGGGGCGGCCTTTGTCGCCCCGGTGCCTGATCAGCCTGTAAAAAGCGCAGATTCTGGTCCAAACCCCCTTGCCAGTATAGTCGAACTTGCGTAAACGGCGCTTCTGATCGCGTGACCGGCCGAGATGGCATGCCGAGTCGCGTCTGAAACCGAACCCCGAAAGGAGACGGAAATGCCTAAGATGAAGACAAAGTCGAGCGCCAAAAAGCGCTTTAAGGTGACTGCGACCGGTAAGGTCCTTGCTGGCCAGGCCGGCAAACGTCACGGCATGATCAAGCGGACCAAGAAATTCATCCGCGATGCCCGTGGCAACACCACCCTGTCCGCCCCCGACGCCAAGATCGTCAAGGGCTACATGCCCTACGACCGCTAAGAGGAGATTAAGAGATGTCCCGCGTTAAAGGTGGAACCGTAACTCACGCCCGTCACAAGAAGGTTATCAAGGCCGCCAAAGGTTACTATGGCCGCCGCAAGAGCACCTTCAAGGTTGCCCGTCAGGCCGTCGACAAGGCGAACCAGTATGCAACCCGCGACCGTAAAAACCGCAAGCGCAACTTCCGCGCGCTGTGGATCCAGCGTATCAACGCTGCTGTCCGTTCGCATGACGAAGCACTGACATATTCCCGCTTCATCAACGGCCTGAACCTGGCCGGTATCGAGGTGGACCGCAAAGTTCTGGCCGACCTGGCCGTGCACGAACCGGAAGCGTTCGGCGCGATCGTCGCCAAAGCTCAGGCAGCTCTGACCGCCTGATCCTCTTTCGAGAGACAGTGAAAGAAAGGCCGTCCCATTTGGGGCGGCTTTTTTGTTTTCCATAGATTGGGCGTCGGTGTTAAGCACACTCTGGACATCGTCCAGCAGTCGTGCGCACCTTAAACTATGTCGCTGGTACAAGACTTTGAGCAAGTTTTAGAAACTGCCTTGCCACGCGATCCCAGCTTTCGGCGGATCGAACAGACGGCGATAGACAGTTGCATTAGTGATGCCCGAAGATACGCTTCAGAAGGTCTAAAAGAGGCCTTTCTGTTTTCAACAATGCGCCTACTGGCACTTCCCGACAACGGGCACACACGGCTGATTCCGAATGATGCCATCTCGGTGCTCCCGCTGAGATTCGTGAGCATCGGAACTGCCATCCAGTTAGTTGGTACGGCACCAGAAACAACTGCGCCCAGAGGAAAGCTGGTTGCAGTCAACGGCACACCGTTAAGCCAAATCGAAGCCGCCTCACAAACATTTCTGGCAGGAACGCGCCAAAGGAAACGGGTAATCGGATCGACTATACTCGTGTGGCCCTATGCTTTGGCTCGTCTCGGTTTTTCCTCAAAAGACGAAACTACCGAGTATCGCGTGCAAGACGAGAACGGTCAGATATCCGAATTCGAAGTGGAAAACGGCCATACGGTTCCTGCATCAACGCTCTACCCGAGAAACGAGCATGGCCGGGCCGATCCGGCTTGGGCACCCGAGAGACTTGTGGAGACTAAGGGCTGGCGGGGACTTGGGCTTTCGATACTGTTGCCCAGTTTTCTCGATTCAGGAGAAGGTGCGCTGCCGAAAGCCATCTCAGGTGCAGCAGAACAAGTAAGCGTTTGCTCGGAAAATACGCTCTTGATTGACATTCGTGGAAACACCGGTGGCGACTTTCTCAAAACGATGCCCTTGATCGACGCCATCTCTGAAAACGCAAGCAGGCAGGTTGTTGTGCTTGTCGATAAATTCACGTTTTCGGCTGCGATAGTTTTTGTCGCCATCCTCAAACATCGATTGGGACCTAGGCTCAAGCTCGTAGGGGAGGAAATGGGTGACGGGTTGATGTTTTTTGCCGAGGGAGGTTCGCTCGATTTGCCCACCAGCGGGGCGGTCGTTCGATACTCATCGGCTTTTCACGATTGGGAGAACGGAACCAGCGATGAAACCACACCAGCCGAGATCGCGCGGCAACTAGTTCCGGCTGGAACACTGGATTTGGATTGGGAATTGATCACCGAACCTACCGCTGAAGATGCACACGGCGCGTTCTATCAACGAATTCTCAGAAGTCTGAGAAATTAGACGAATGGCAGGAGAGCCCGCGTAGATGCCACGCGAACGCAAAAAAACCGGCGCATTCAGCGCCGGTTTTCGTAAATTCATTGAGGGAATTCACCCGAACACACGCCCCAGCGCGCCATCGACCGCGTCGGTGATCTGGTCGATGTCATCAGCCGTGGCGATCAGGGCGGGCGAGAAGCACAGCGTGTTGTTGCGGCTTGGGATCGAGCGGTTTGTGACACCGATGATCACGCCCTGGTTCATACAGTCGGCCACAACCGCCTGCGCCAGTTTCTCGTCCACAGGCTCTTTGCTGGTACGGTCTGCGACCAGCTCGGCACCCAGGAACAGGCCCTTGCCGCGCACGTCGCCAATGACCTTGTGTTTTTCCATCAGCGCCTGAAGGTTGCCCATCATGCGGTCACCCATGGCCGCGCAATTGCCCAGCAGGTTTTCATCCTCGATGATGCGCATGTTTTCGATTGCAGCAGCCGGACCGGCAGTGCAGCCACCAAAGGTCGAGATGTCGCGGAAATAGCTCATCGGGTCCGAAGCATCATCCTTGAACATGTCAAAGACTTCCTCGGTGGTGACCATGCAGGCAATCGCGGCATAGCCCGAGGCGACGCCCTTGGCCATGGTCACGAAATCCGGCTTGATGCCGTATTGCTGATAACCGAACCATGTGCCGGTGCGGCCCACGCCGCAGACAACTTCGTCGATATGCAGCAGCACGTCGTATTTCTTGCAGATCTCCTGCACGCGCTGCCAGTATCCTTCGGGCGCTTCGATCACGCCGCCACCTGCGGTCACCGGCTCGAGGCACAGTGCGCCAACGGTGTCGGGGCCTTCGCGCAGGATGACCTGTTCGATCTGATCTGCGGCCCATTCGCCAAAGTTCTCTTCGGGGGCACCGTCCAGTTCGTGCTTGCGGTATTCCATGCAGTGGGGCACGCGCACGAAATCTGGCGCAAAGGGGCCGTATTGTGCGGTGCGCTCGTCCTGACCGCCTGCCGACATGGTCGCCAGAGTCGAGCCGTGATAATCGCGGTCACGATACAGGATCTTGGTCTTCTTGCCGCCGTATTTCTTGTGCGCGATCTGGCGCACCATCTTGAACGCCTTCTCGTTCGCCTCGCTCCCTGAGTTGGTGTAATACACGCGGCTCATGCCGGGCATCTTGTCGATCAGTTGCTCGGCAAAGATCGCGCCGGGGATCGAGCCGGCCGAATTGGCGAAATAGCACAGCTTCATCAGCTGGTCGTAAACGGCCTTGCAGATCGATTCGCGGCCATAGCCGACGTTGACAGTCCAGACGCCGCCGGAAACCGCATCCAGATGCTCTTTGCCTTTCTGGTCCCAGACGCGCATGCCCTTGCCTTCAACAATGATGCGGGGGTCATTGGTTTCAAAGGGTTTGTGCTGGATCAGATGATGCCAGATATGGGCGCGGTCGGCTTCGACCACGCGGGAAAGATCGTTTTCGTTGAACGTGCCGTCCATGACAAGTCCTTTCAGTGAGGTGCGGTGCACGGGGTGCGGAAATGGCGTGCCCCGGCATATGTTTAAGATGCTTCAGATCACCGCGAATGGCCGGATCTAAGTAGGGCCAGATCGCACCATCCCGTATTGCCAGTCAATAAGGGTATCGTAATACTACGGATTTGTCAGAGCACCAAGTTTGTGCTCAAGTCGCGCAAACCGAGTGCAGGGAGGATCAGCAGTTGGCAGCGACGAATATCTATGAGCGTCATTTGGACAAATGCCGGGCGAATTACACACCCTTGTCGCCCCTCTCGTTCATTGAGCGCACGGCGCAGGTTTATCCCGATTACCCGTCGGTCGTTTATGGTGAGCGGCGGTATACTTGGGCTGAAACCTATGCCCGGTGCCGCCGGCTGGCGGGGGCCCTGAATGCGCGGGGTATCGGAAAGGGTGATACCGTTTCAATTATCGCCGCAAACATCCCCGAGATGTACGAAGCGCATTTTGGTGTGCCCATGGCGGGTGCCGTTTTGAATGCCATCAACACGCGTCTGGATGCTCCGATAGTCGCTTTCATCCTGAACCACGCCGAAGCCAAGGCCTTGTTGGTTGACCCCGAGTTTTCCGGCGTCGTGAAAGAGGCGCTGGAGCAGGTTGATCATGATATTCTGGTAATCGACATCGAGGATCCCAGCTTTGAAGGCGGTGAAAGGCTTGGCAGCCTGACCTATGACGCCCTGATATCAGAGGGAGACCCCGAATTTGACTGGTCACTGCCCGAGGATGAATGGGATGCGATCACGCTGAACTATACGTCCGGCACAACGGGCAATCCCAAGGGCGTGGTTTATCACCACCGCGGCGCCACGCTGAATGCACAATCGGATTTGCTGGACTGGGATATGCCCAAGCATTCGATCTATCTGTGGACCTTGCCGATGTTTCACTGCAACGGATGGTGCTTCCCCTGGGCCATGGCCGCCAATGCGGGCGTGTCCGTCTGTCTGCGCGCCGTGCGTGCCGAGCCGATCTATGCGGCATTCCGTGATGAGAAGGTCACCCATTTCTGCGGTGCTCCCATCGTTTTGAACATGCTGGCCCACGCGCCGGATGAACTGAAAGACTTTGACCATCAGATCAAGGTTATGACCGCGGGCGCTCCGCCGCCGGCCGCCGTGATCGAAGCGATGGAAGCTATGGGGGTCGAGGTCACGCACGTTTATGGCCTGACCGAGACCTACGGGCCCTCGGTCGTTTGTGCGTGGAAGGATGAATGGAACGACAAGGGACCCGAAGACCGTGCTGCCCTGAAAGTAAGGCAGGGCGTGCGGTATACGGCGTTGTCTGGCCTGATGGTGGCCGATCCCGAAACGATGGAGCCCGTGCCCGCGGATGGCGAGACCATGGGCGAGATCTTTATGCAGGGCAACGTGGTGATGAAAGGGTATCTCAAGAACCCTGATGCCACCGATGGGGCCTTCAAGGGCGGCTGGTTCGCATCCGGCGATTTGGGCGTCATGCACCCGGATGGCTATATCGCGCTCAAAGACCGGTCCAAAGACATCATCATTTCAGGCGGCGAGAACATCTCCTCCGTCGAGGTCGAGGGCATTCTCTACAAACACCCGGCAGTCATGGAAGCCGCGGTTGTGGCCCGGCCAGACGAGAAATGGGGCGAAACCCCCTGTGCCTTTGTCGAACTGAAGCCCGGTACAACCGCGACCGAGGCAGAGCTGATTGCCTTTTGCCGGGACAACATGGCCCATTTCAAAGTGCCCAAGACCGTGGTGTTTGGCACCCTGCCGAAGACTTCAACCGGCAAAGTGCAGAAATTCGTTCTGCGGGATCAGGCGCGGGCGCTGGGCTGAAGCGTGTCAAAGATCGACAGGTCCAGATCCAGCATTTCACCCATCCAAATCGCGCGATCGCGGTGATCGGCCAGATGGTCGCCGGTTTCCGGGTGGGTGAAAACGGTAAGGCCCCGCCGGTTCAGCATCAACCACGGAGTGACCTGATCGAAAGCATCAGCCGCAAAACTCAATTGGCAGCTCCAGCGCGGGTGGGGGCCGACATTGCGGCTATGCATGCGTCCCATCCGGACGGGGAACAGACGGGCGGCCTCTTCGCAGACCTGTTGCGCCGTGTGCTGCGTGTCGGCGTCGTAATAGACATGGGCGTGGTATCCGTTGATCTCGGGCATCAGAACCTCTTTTGCTTTGATGAAACAAAGCTAAGTCCGATTGCGACGGACGCCTAGGCACACCGGCACACAGGACCTGTGCAAGCTTATTGGGGTGCGTGCCTGTCAGGATGCGCCGCAACAAATGCGGGATGATCGGCGCAGGCCTTTTCGACACCCAGCAGACGGGGCATGTCCGACAGGTCGACCTTCCACCGGCGTGCATTGTAGATCTGCGGGATCAGGCAGATGTCGGCGAGGCCGGGCTGTGAACCAACGCAATAGGGGGTTTGTTCAAACTCACCCAACATAGTCTCGAAGGCCTGCAACCCCGGCCGTATGAAGTGCCGCATCCACTCTCCGGGCATGTCGGTCGGGTCTTTGCTGAGGGTGGTCGCATGGCGAGCAACTGAAAGGTTGCAAACAGGGTGAATGTCCACCGCAATCGCATAGGCCAGCGCCTGCACGCGTGCGCGCCCTGCTGCATCGTCGGGCAGAAGGTTCAATTCACGTGTCTTGTCCAGATAGTCGAGAATGGCCAGAGACTGTGTCAGCCGCTGCCCGTCAATATCCAGCACCGGAACCAACCCTTGTGGATTTCGCGCGATATGTGCATCGCCCTTGTGTTCGCCGCCCACCAGGTCGACGACAACCGCGCGATAGTCGATCCCGGCCAGATTCAGGGCGATCCGCACCCGATAGCTGGCCGAGGACCGCCAATAGTCATAAAGGACGGTTTTGCTCACATTCGAATCCGTCACTTGTCGGCCAGGGTGGCGGCGCGAATAGCGTCAGACAACACCGCCTTGTCGCCGATGTGATTGGCCAGCACCAGAACCAGTCGGGCGTTCAGCGCGTCACTGTCGGCTTTTTCAAGCCCTTCATGCGCGGCCAGCAGCTCGGCATAGAAGTCGTCAGCATCGTCGATATTCGGTGATAGGATCAGGTCTGACATCGCGCTCACTCCTTGCCACAGGCTCTGCGGATTGCATGGCGGAAACTGTTTTCTTCATAACTGTCCCGGCGCGCCGCCACGTGCTGATCAGGACGGATCAGATAAACCGCGCTGGTTGCGTCGCCCAGATAGCGACGTTTCAGCGCCAGGGTCTGGTCATCCTTGACCGACAGCGCCAACCGCGTGACCTCGACCCCGACTTCTTCCAGCACTTCTGGGGCATCCGCATCAATCGTCAAAAGGGTGAATTTGCCTGCCAGTTTGGGCAACAGGAACGCATCACCCAGCGGCGCATCCGGGCAGGCCGAGCCGGGGCGCGTTTCGGCTGGGCCATCCAGCGCGTCGGCAGAATTGAGGGTCGAGCCGTCATAGGTGCAAGGTTGACTCAGGCGTCCTGAATTCACCAAAGGACGCGCAAATTCGTACTTCTCGCTGAGGTCCAGAACCGCATCCCGCAGAACCCGCGACATTTCGGATTTTGGAGTGATGAAATCGGTTGAGCGGCTGGATTTCTGGATGTTCTCATCAGCCCCGTGCACGCGTTCCGCGTTGTAGCTGTCCAGCAGGCTTTCGGGAGCTTTCCCATCCAGCACCAGTTTCAGTTTCCAGCACAGGTTGTCAGTGTCTTGCAGGCCGGAGTTGGCACCGCGCGCGCCAAAGGGGCTGACCTGGTGCGCGCTGTCGCCTGCGAATAGGACACGCCCTTTGCGGAAGCTCTCCATGCGGCGGCACTGGAATGTATAGATCGAGACCCACTCCAGCTGAAACTCGACGTCATCGCCCAGCATCGCCTTGAGGCGCGGGATCACATTCTCGGGGCGCTTTTCGCGTTCCTTGTCGATGTCCCAACCCAGTTGCAGGTCAATACGCCAGACATTGTCGGGTTGTTTGTGCAAAAGCGCGGATTGCCCGCGATTGAACGGCGGGTCAAACCAGAACCAGCGTTCCGAAGGGAAATCGGCATCCATGATCACGTCCGAGATCAGGAAATTGTCTTCGAAAACACGCCCTTCGAAATCGATGCCCAGCATGCGCCGGGTGGGCGACGCGGCACCATCGCAGGCGATCAGCCATTCGGCCTCGAGTGTATAGGGGCCTTCGGGGGTTTCGACCTCCAGCCGAACATGATCTTCGTGCGTACCGATTGCGTCAACCTTGTTGCGCCCGCGAATTTCAATCGGTGCGCCTTTTGCCTGCAACTCGCGCACGCGTTCCACAAAGAAGTTTTCAAAATGGTATTGCTGCAAGTTGATGAAGGCCGGGTTGGCATAACCTTCGTCCGGCTGAAGGTTGAAATCATAGACCTGACGGTCGTCGAAAAAGACCTTGCCCCGGTCCCACAGCACGCCTTTGTCGACCAATCGCTGGCCGCAACCCAGCCGGTCTGCGATTTCCAGCGTACGCTGAGAAAAACAGATGGCGCGGCTGCCGAAGCTGACTTTGTCATTCTCGTCCAGAACCACAACTTCGACCCCTTGCTGGGCCAGATCGATGGCGGCGGCCAGACCAACCGGCCCCGCACCGATCACGATGACCTTGTGCCTGACGGGCGTCGGGCTGTCCTGATCCGGGCTGCGTTTATATCCGTAAAGCGGCGTTTCAAAGATCTTGTTCATGGGCTCCCCCCCGAAACAGATGCACCGATGTGCTGCATGTCCTGTCCCCCGGCGACGGGCGCCGGAGGTCTTAGTTTATGGTTTCATCGAATCCCGCCGCAAAAAACGATCTGGATCAAACTCGACCGTTTTTCGTCAGCCTTGCAGGGCTTCCCACATCTCGAGGTCGCGCTGGGCGGTCCAGATGCGGGGCGTGTCAATGCCGCGCGCCTCGTCATAGGCGCGGGCCACGTTGAACGGCAGGCAGTGCTCGTAGATTGCGTAGTCGGCGAACTTCGGATCACATTCAGCGCGGACTGCGTCCCAGGCCTCTTTCAGGGACCCGCCGCGCGCCGCGACCTTCGCCGCCGGCCGGTATGTGCTTTCGACAAAATCGCGGGTGTTCTCGATGGCCGCATTCACCATGTCCTTGCCAACCAGCGCATCGCCGCGCCCCGGTGCGATGGCGTCGACATCGAACCACTTGATCTCGTCCAACGTGTCACCCCAATCGCTGAAATGACCGTCACCGCAATAGCAGGCCGAGTGATATTCGACGATATCGCCGGTGAACATCACGTTCTGATCCGGCACATGGATGACGATATCGCCTGCCGTATGCGCGCGGCCCAGATGCATCAGGTCGATCCGGCGGTTGCCCAGATACACCGTCATCGTATCGCTGAAGGTGGTGGTGGGCCATGTCAGGCCGGGGATGCTTTCATGCCCTTCAAAGAGGCGCGGGAAGCGCTGGAATTCGCTGTCCCAGTCTTCCTGACCCCGCTCGACAACCATGGCGCGGGCCATGTCCGACATCAGGATCTGCTGCGCGCCGAACGCGCTTGCGCCCAGAACACGCACTGCGTGGTAGTGGGTCAGGGCCACATGCGTGATCGGTTTGTCGGTGACGGAACGCACGCATTCGATAACCTTATTTGCCAGACGCGGAGTCGCCTGCGCCTCGACGATCATCACGCTGTCGTCACCGATGATCACACCCGAATTCGGATCGCCTTCAGCAGTAAAGGCATAAAGCCCTTCTCCGACTTCAGTAAAGCTGATCTTTTTTTCCGACATGTCCCCCTGGGACGCGAATGCCTTGGCCATGGTGGGTTCCTTATCGTGAATATGGGTTTTCAAGAGCGGGCAAAACGGTGCCGACACATTCACCGAAGCCGATCGTGTAGCCGTCGCCCTGGGCTGCGCCGGTAAGGGTCAACGTGTCGCCATCCTCGATGAAGCTGCGGGTTTCACCGCTGTCCAATGTCAGAGGTTCCTTGCCGCCCCAGCTAAGCTCCAGCAACGAGCCACGTTCAGGTTTGGTTGGCCCGGAAATGGTTCCCGATCCCAGCAGGTCGCCCGTGTTCATGGGGCATCCTGATGTGGTGTGATGCGCCAATTGCTGCGCAGCGGAATAGTACATCTGGTTGTAATTGGTCCGGGCAATCGTCGTGGCGGGTTGTCCGGCAGGTGCCATGGTGATCGCCAGATCGATGTCATAGAGCATCGGCCCGCAATCCTTGAGGTGATCCAGCAACTCGAACTCGCGGGATGGCGTGTCACAGCGGAATGGCTCGAGCGCCGCCTTGGTCACGATCCACGGGCTGATCGAGGTTGCCGTGGCCTTTGCCTGAAACGGGCCCAGCGGCTGATATTCCCATGCCTGAATGTCGCGCGCAGACCAGTCATTCAGAAGCACGTAACCGAAGATATTGTCATCCGCTTCCTGCACGGTGATCGGACCATCCGAGGGCGTTCCGACAATCGCGCCCATCTCAAGCTCGATGTCAAAACGGCGACTGGGCAGGAAGGCGGGCAAGTCCTGATCGGGGGCTTTCAACTGACCCCAGGGGCGGCGAATATCCGTGCCTGAGACCACGACCGAAGATGCGCGGCCGTTGTAACCAATGGGAATGTGCAGCCAATTCGGCGGCAGGGCGTTTTCCGGCCCCCGGAACATGGTGCCCACGTTGAAGGCATGGTTTCGGCCTGCGTAGAAATCGGTGTATTCGCTGACCGCAAAGGGCAGATGCATTTCCGCATCGGCCTGTTTGAAAAGCAGCGGTTCGACCTTGGCTTGTTCATCTGACCCTTCGGCCAGCAGGCTGATCAGCCGCGCGCGCAGCGCGGTCCAGACGGCTGGGCCTTCCTCCATCAGAGGGTTCCAGAACGGCATGTCGAACAGCGGCTCATCGCTCAGGGTGATCAACCCCTCGGCTTCGGCGGCCGTGACGTCGAGGATCATGTCGCCGATGGCCACACCGCAGCGGGGATCATCACCTTCGGTCGAGAAGACACCGTAAGGCAAATTGTTCAGTGGGAACGGATGTGTCGCGTCATTGGCCGACGCCACCCAGGATGTCATTAGAGGCATACGATGTCCCTGTTTTGTTGGTTAAGCAGAAGGGCGAAGGGATTTCAGCCCCAACAAGATAGCAGCGAGGATCATGAAGCTGCCGCCAATGCGGTCAAGCCACAGCTTTGCCGGACCTTGCAAACGGCGAGCCAGCCAGCTTGCGCTGCCGCCATATGCGCTCAGGAGCATCCCGTCCATGACCAGATAGGTAGACGACAGAATGGCGAATTGTGGCCAGAAGGGCAGGGCTGCGTCAATGAACAGCGGAAACAGTGCTGCAAAAAAGACCACGGCCTTGGGATTTGCGGCGGAAGTAATGAACCCCTGCATCCAAAGCGATTTACGGCTGGCCTTGGGCGCGGTTTGCGTTTCAGACATACGGGCCTTTAGGATCTGCTTAATCCCTAGATAAACCAGATAGGTGACACCAAGCCACTTGATGACCGTCAGTGCGGTTGCAGATGTGGCGATCAGGGCGGCTAGGCCCAGCCCCGCCGCCAGCATTTGCAGAAAGTTCGCCGTCAGATCTCCGGCAGCGGTGAACAGCCCGCGCCGAAGCCCGTTAGTCGCTGAGTTTGACAACATCAGCAACTGGCTGGGTCCCGGTGTGCTCATCAGCAGCAGGACCGTTGCCACATAGGTGATCCAGATATCCAAGCTCATTTCTTGCCCGGCGTTCCGTCGAACTTCTTCTCAAGCGATGTCCAGCAGTCGATGTAATCATCCTGCAACGGCGCTTCGGTGGCGGCAAACGGGGTCAGGTGCTGCGGGAAGCGGGTTTCGAACATGAACGACATTGTCTGGTCCAGCTTGTCCGGCCCCAGGTTGGAGTATGACGCCTTGTCGAAGGCTTCCCTGTCGGGGCCATGCGGGATCATCATGTTGTGCAGGCTTGTGCCGCCGGGAACAAAGCCCTGAGGTTTCGCGTCGTACTGGCCGTAGATGTTGCCCATCAGCTCGGACATGATGTTCTTGTGGTACCACGGCGGGCGGAACGTGTCTTCCATCACCATCCAGCGTTCGCGGAACAGGACAAAGTCGATATTGGCCGTGCCGGGCTGGCCGGACGGAGCCGTCAGAACGGTAAAGATCGACGGGTCGGGGTGGTCAAACAGGATCGCGCCGACGGGGCAATAGTTGCGCAGGTCGTATTTATAGGGCGCATAGTTGCCGTGCCATGCCACGACATCCAGTGGGCTGTGGCCGATCTTGGTTGTGTGGAATTGCCCGCACCATTTGATTGTCACGGTAGAAGGGGTTTCACGATCCTCATAAGCGGCCACCGGTGCCTTGAAGTCGCGCGGGTTGGCCATGCAGTTGGCACCGATTGGTCCGCGCCCCGGCAGTTCAAACTTCTGACCGTAATTCTCGCAGACAAAGCCGCGCGCAGGGCCTTCCAGAACCTCGACCCGGTACAGCAAACCGCGTGGAATGATCGCGATTTCCTTGGGTTCCAAGTCGATGATTCCCAGTTCTGTCGCAAATCGCAGGCGCCCTTCCTGTGGCACAACCAGCAATTCGGAATCAGCCGAGAAGAAATAGTCATCCACCATGGATTCCGTGACCAGATAGATGTGGCTTGCCATGCCGACCTGCGTGTTCACGTCACCTGCGGTCGTCATGGTCCGCATACCCGTCATCCAGTTCAGACCTTCGTCGGAATGCGGGATGGGATCCCAGCGGTACTGGCCAAGGCTGATCACATCCGGATCAATGCAGGGGGCCGATTTCCAGTAGGGCAGGTCAATTTTTTCATAACGATGTGAATGCTTTACGGATGGGCGAATACGATAGCACCAGGTGCGCTCGGGTGGGTTGGCGGTAAAGGCCGTGCCACTCAGCTGCTCTCCGTAAAGACCATAGTTGCACCGTTGCGGGCTGTTCATCCCTTGCGGCAGGGCCTCGGGCAGGGCCTCGGTTTCAAAGTCGTTCCCAAAGCCTGGCATATAGCCTGCATGAGTTCCGACAGGCGTCGCAGCCTGTGTCAGCGTATGCGGATCAGTCGGACGATTCATTGCGTTTTCCTCCGTTTGCTGCTTGTCGGTTAATAGTTGATTTTGTAACTAACAAGCATGACACACGATGAATCCGAAAAAAATGATGACTTTTATCTGCAAAATTTTCTGCCCTTCCTGCTGAATCAGGCGGCCGAACGGGCTTCGCTAGAGTTTCAGGCAGTTTACAAGGGCCGTTATGGGATGCTCAGAACCGAATGGCGGGTATTGTTCCATCTGGGTTTGTTTGGCGAGATGACTGCCAAGGAAATCGGTGAGCGCGCCAGAATGCACAAAACCAAAATCAGCCGTGCTGTCGCCAAGCTGGAACAGCGTCGATACCTGAAACGCACACGGGACGAAGCGGATCGGCGGGCGGAATGGTTGACACTAACACCAGCAGGGCAAGCTGTGTATCGTGACCTGCGCGGCGTTGCTGCCAATTACGATGCGAAACTGTCAGGCCTGTTCAAACCGGAAGAGGCTGCGTTGTTGCGACAAATGCTGCAAAGGTTGGCTGGTTTGGACTGACCTGTGGCAATTGACGCGGCCCGCCCCCAAATGGGGATCATACTTGATACGGACAACAAAATGACATTGCCAGATTCCGCTTCAGTTTTCTCACATTCCCTGATCGAATGGCTGGTCAACAAGGGGTTAGAGGGCGCCGGGCAAGAAGAGCTGTTGGAAGGGTTTTGTGCCCGATTGGTGGAAATGGGTATTCCGTTGATGCGCTTTCATGCGGCGCAGTCGACCTTGCATCCGGTTTACGGAGGTACCGGTTACAGCTGGTACAACGGCGCGGGCGGTGAATCCGAGAAGTTTGAATACACGGAAACGCCCAGCGAAGTTTGGCAGCAAAGCCCACTCTATGCGCTGCTGAACGATGATCTGGATGAAATCCGGGTCAAACTGGTCGACCATAATGAACCCAGCCGCTTTCCCTTGTTGAATGATCTGCGTGAAATCGGAGCGACAGACTATTATGCCACCGGCCTGTCATATGAAGGGGCCAGTCAACTACGCCCCGACGGCACGAAAAAGGTCAGCGATGGTGTTCTGATGTCCTGGACCAGCGACGCACCGAACGGATTCGAAGACAGCGATCTGAACAAAATACAAACTGTACTGCCGCATCTGGGGCTGGCGCTCAAATCCGCCAAGAACCAGGATCTGGCCAAGGATCTGATGCGGGTTTATCTGGGGCGGGATGCCGGTCGCCGGGTTCTGTCGGGTGAAATTCGGCGTGGGTCTTTGCAGCAAATCGATGCTGTGATCTGGAATTTCGACCTCGAAGGCTTCACCACGCTGTCCGAAGACCTGCCGGGGCATGAGATCATCAACATGCTGAACGACTATCTGGCCGTCGCCGTGGGTGTGGTGCATGACAAGGGCGGCAACATCCTGAAATTCATGGGTGACGGCCTGATGGCAATGTTCGATGTCGGAGAGATCGACGAAGACGCCCGTGCCGCGCTTGATGCTGTGCCCTTGTTGCAGTCCCGCATGGATGAACTGAACGCAAGGCGCCGCGCGCAAGGTCTGCCGGTGGCCAACTATACGCTGGCCCTACATTCGGGCGAGATTCTCTATGGCAATATCGGGTCCGAGACCCGGCTGGACTTCACTGTGATCGGCCCGGCTGTCAACCAGGCCGCCCGCATTGCGGGAATGCACCGGTCTTTGGGTCAAAGGATCCTTATCTCGGACGATGTCGCCCGCGCTGCACAGCCCTGCGCGCAGGAGCTTGTCTCGGTCGGCCGCTACATGCTGCGCGGCGTGAATGAACCAAAAGAGTTGTTTACGGTGTACAGTCCCGGCGGGCCCTCAGAATCCGATTGAAACTGCGGCTATTCCTTCCAGCGGTTCCGAAACTGAAAGTCTTGATGGAACGCCTTTAACCCGCCGGGTTTGAGCGGCGGTTTGGACCGGATGTTCGACTATAGTGTGAATATGAACATTAAGCTGGTTAGAGCCCAAAGCCGTCGATGACTCATCTCACAGCAGTCCTGCCCAACGAGCAATAAACGCTGAGGTAGACTCTGGTCCTTGTTTGCAATGGCCGTGCAGGAATTTGTTTCCGCCGGATGAACCTTTGCCAGGTACAGGCAAAGATTGAATTAAGAAATCCGCTGCGGCATTGTCCGGCCCATGGAATTTCTGGACTTCGGACATAACCCTTGGTTGGTGGTTACATCGTTCGTTGTGGCGCTAGTTGCTGGGGCCACGGGATTGTCTTTGACGAGGGATTTGTCCGAAAAGTCGCTTTCACAACGCAGGTTGGCCATCGCGTTGGGTGCCGTTGCTTTGGGTGGTGGGATCTGGTCAATGCACTTCGTGGCTATGCTTGGCCTAAGGCTGCCCATCCTGTTTTACTATGATGCCGCAATCACGCTCGCATCTGCGCTTATTGCGATCCTTATGGTCGCCTTGGCGCTTGTCCTTTTGCATTTCACTGAGCGCTCCAGGGGGATCATCATTGCTGCCGGAGCAATCGTAGGCGCGGGCATCTTGGCGATGCACTATGTGGGAATGGCTGGCATGCAGCTTTGCAAACCCGTTTATACCCTTCAAGGGGTGCTCGGGTCGTCGGTATTGGCTATTGTCCTGTGCATTCTGGCGATCGGCATTGCCTATAATGAGCGTTCCAACAGGACCATCGCGATCGGCACGCTATGTTTTGGCGTAGCTGTCTTTTCAGTGCATTTCCTGGCCATGGCAGGAACCAATTTTGTAGCCTTGAAAGATATCCGAGAGTTTGGGCCCGTCATCAGCAACGAAGTGATGGCCGTTGGGGTGATCCTGTCGAGCTTTGTTATCTTCGGCGCATTTTTGTGGGTCGGCACAACTTATCTTGTGCCTATGCAAGCCACAGAGATCCCGATGACAGGCGTGGCCCAAGACGAGCCTTCACCAGATCAGACCCCACCCATTCGCATCCCCTGTGAAAGAGACGGAGGCAAGGTCTTTATTGCCGCGCCTGACGTTGCATTTGTCAGGGCGGATGGTCACTACACGCAGGTCTACACCCGCACAGAAAAATACTTTTGCGTCTGGCCGATCACTGAAGCGGTCAAACGGCTGGAGCCAACTGGCTTTTTGCGCGTGCATCGCAGCTATATCGTGAACCCCAAAAAAGTCGCGCGGTTTGAACGGACCAAAGACAAGGGACAATGCACCTTTGGTGAGGCCGATCTTCCCCCGGTGCCGGTCAGCCGATCAAACCTGAAAGCAGCAACGACCGCCTTTGGGTAACGCGTGGTAATTCAGGCAGCGCAACTCGTGCGTCCTGAAGCGCATTTCGTGCAAAATTAGCGAAAACAAAGTGTTTTCCCGGGTCAACAACCCGACGTCGCGCGAGCTTCTCTAACAGCCAGAACAGTTGCTGCAGGGAGGAGAGGCAATGATTCCAGCTGCCTTTGAATACTATAGACCTAAGGATTTGGCGGGCGCCCTGTCCGTACTTGTGGAGCACGGAGATGACGCACGGGTCCTCGCAGGGGGGCACAGTCTGATACCCATGATGAAGCTCCGCATGGCCGAAGTACCGCATCTGATCGACTTGCAGGATGTGGAGGGATTGAGCGGCATCTCCATTGAGGGCGATAGCATCCGCATCGGCGCGATGACGACGCAACATGACATCATCGACAACGCTCAATTGACGTTGGCTGCTCCGATCATGCGCGAGGCTTCTTTGCAGATCGCAGACCCGCAAGTGCGTTACATGGGCACGGTTGGCGGCAACGTTGCAAACGGCGACCCGGGTAATGACATGCCGGGCTTGATGCAGTGTCTGGACGCGACTTTCACTTTGGTCGGGCCGGATGGCCAACGCAAAGTCGCGGCCCGTGATTTCTACGAAGCGGCTTATATGACTGACCGTGAGGATGAAGAGATCCTGACAGCGGTGGAGTTCGATGCACCAAAGGGCGGGTACGCCTACGAAAAGCAAAAGCGCAAAATCGGCGACTACGCCACTGCGGCTGCTGCGGTTCTTTTGACTAAAGAAGGTGGGACTTGCACCTCGGCTTCCATCGCGATGACCAATCTGAGCGACACTCCAGTTCATTCTGAAAAAGCTGGTGCTGCGCTTGTCGGCACGTCCGTGGATGATGCGGCAATCAAAGCGTCGGTGGACGCGATGTTGGGCGACATTGACCCCACACAGGACAACCGTGGTCCCATTGAATTCAAACGTCACGCAGCGGCGATTATCTTGCGCCGTGCGATCGAAAACGCCTGGGCCAGAGCCTGAGGAGAGAGATCATGTCAAAAAAGAAACATTTCACTCTAACAGTGAATGGCGAGGAGCAAGAGTTCCTGGCTGAACCGCGCGAACTGCTGATCCACACCCTGCGCGAACGGCTGCGCAAGACCGGTCCGCACATTGGTTGCGAGACCTCGCATTGCGGCGCTTGCACTGTGACCATGAACGGCAAATCGGTGAAGTCCTGTACCGTGTTCGTAGCACAGGCTGACGGTGCCGAAATCACCACGATCGAAGGGCTTGGTAACCCGGACAGCCTGCACGTGCTGCAGGAAGCTTTCAAAGAACACCACGGTCTTCAATGCGGCTTCTGCACACCGGGTATGATCACCCGCGCATCCAAGCTTTTGGAAGAAAACCCGAACCCAACTGAAGAAGAGGTGCGCTTTGGCATGGCGGGTAACCTCTGCCGCTGTACCGGGTATCAGAACATCGTCAAATCTATCCTCGCCGCCGCGGCCGAGATGAACTCTGCGAAGGAGGCGGCACAATGAACAAGGAACTGACCCGCGAAGAACGCGCCGACGCACTGGGAGGAATGGGTTGCAAACGCAAGCGCGTTGAAGATGCCAGGTTTACCCAAGGCAAAGGCAATTACGTTGACGACATCAAACTGCCCGGCATGCTGCATGGTGATTTCGTGCGTTCGCCCTATGCCCACGCCAAGATCGTGTCGATCAATGCCGAGGCCGCTTTGGCGCTGGACGGTGTGATTGCCGTACTGACCGCCGAAGACCTCGCCCCTCTTGGTCTGCACTGGATGCCGACGCTGGCGGGCGACAAGCAGATGGTTTTGGCTGACGGCAAGGTGCTCTTCCAAGGTCAGGAAGTGGCTTTTGTGGTGGCAAAGGACCGTTATATTGCAGCCGATGCAGTCGAGCTGGTCGAAGTGGAGTATGAAGAACTCCCCGTTTTGACCGATCCCCACGAAGCATTGGAATCCGACGTGGTTCTTCGCGAAGACCTGATGGGCGAAGGTGGAGCGATTCCAGATGGGGCCCACGGCCCACGCAAACACCCTAACCACATCTTTACCTGGGAGGTTGGCGAGAAGGATGCGACCGAGCAGGTAATGGGGGAGGCTGACGTGGTCGCTGAAGAGATGGTGTATTACCATCGCACGCACCCATGTCCGCTCGAAACTTGTGGCTGCGTGGCTTCGATGGACAAGGTCAACGGCAAGCTCACGCTGCACGGCACGTTCCAGGCGCCTCACGCTATTCGCACAGTGGTCAGCCTGATCTCGGGCATTGAAGAGCACAATATCCGCGTGATCTCGCCCGACATCGGTGGCGGCTTTGGCAACAAGGTTGGGGCTTACCCCGGCTATGTGTGCTCGGTCGTGGCCTCGATTGTCACCGGCGTTCCGGTGAAATGGGTCGAGGACCGTATGGAAAACCTGATGACCACCGCTTTTGCCCGTGACTACTGGATGAAAGGTAAGATCAGTGCCACCAAAGAGGGTAAAATCACCGGCCTCTGGTGCCACACGACCGCAGACCATGGTGGCTTTGACGCCTGTGCCGACCCGACCAAGTTCCCGGCTGGGTTTATGAACATCTGTACCGGGTCTTACGATATTCCGACTGCGTATTTGGCAGTGGACGGCGTTTACACCAACAAAGCGCCGGGCGGGGTCAGTTATCGCTGCTCCTTCCGTGTAACCGAAGCCGCTTACTTCATCGAACGTATGATCGAGGTTCTGGCGATAGAGTTGAACATGGACGCGGCCGAGCTGCGCCGGATCAACTTCATCAAGAAAGAGCAGTTTCCCTATCAGTCCGCGCTTGGGTGGGAGTATGATTCCGGCGACTATCACACTGCGTGGGACAAGGCACTAAAGGCCGTCGATTACGAAGGGCTGCGTGCAGAACAAGCTCAACGGATCGAGGATTTCAAGGCGGGCAAAACCCGAAAGCTGATGGGCATCGGCCTGACGCATTTCACCGAAATCGTCGGTGCTGGACCCGTCAAAAATTGTGATATCCTTGGTCTTGGCATGTTCGACAGCTGTGAAATCCGCATTCACCCGACCGGCTCAGCGATCGCACGCCTTGGCACCATCTCGCAAGGCCAGGGCCATGCCACGACCTTTGCACAGATACTCGCAACCGAGATCGGCCTGCCGGCGGATAGTATTACCATCGAAGAGGGTGATACGGATACCGCGCCCTACGGTCTTGGAACATACGGCTCGCGCTCGACGCCGGTAGCCGGTGCCGCGACCGCGATGGCAGGGCGCAAGATCCGCGCCAAGGCACAGATGATCGCGGCCTACCTGCTGGAAGTGCATGACGATGATGTCGAATTCGACGTGGATCGTTTCGTGGTCAAGGGCGCGCCTGAAAAGTTCAAGACGATGAAGGAAATCGCCTTTGCCGCCTACAATCAGGCCATTCCGGGCATCGAGCCGGGTCTGGAGGCGGTCAGCTACTATGACCCGCCGAACATGACCTATCCCTTTGGCGCCTACGTCTGCGTGATGGACATCGATGTGGACACCGGTGTGACCGACATTCGCCGCTTCTATGCGCTGGATGACTGCGGCACGCGCATAAACCCGATGATCATCGAGGGCCAGGTGCACGGTGGTTTGACCGAGGCGCTGGCTGTCGCTCTGGGGCAAGAGATCGCCTATGACGAGATGGGCAACGTCAAGACCGGCACATTGATGGATTTCTTCCTGCCGACCGCATGGGAAGTGCCGAATTACGAGACCGATCACACCGTTACCCCCAGCCCGCACCACCCAATAGGTGCCAAGGGTGTCGGTGAAAGCCCTCATGTGGGCGGCGTGCCCTGTTTCTCCAACGCGGTGAATGATGCCTTCCGTGCCTTTGGCCTGCGTCACACCCATATGCCGCACGATCACTGGCGGATCTGGAAGACAGCAAACGAACTGGGCCTTCACGGCTAAGCTTCCGGCGCGCGCGGCAGGGATGGCTGCGCGCGCCTCATAAACCACTTGAGGCTCTGATGACCTGGACCGATCTCCAATCTGCACTTGTAGAACAGAACTACGTCGCCTCAGACGATCTGGCGGTGTCGCTGCATCTGGCTTTGTCATTGCGCCGCCCTCTACTGCTGGAAGGCGCGGCGGGCGTAGGAAAAACCGAAGTTGCCCGAGTACTGGCTGCGGCCCAGAACACGCAGTTGATCCGCCTGCAATGCTATGAAGGTCTGGACGCCTCTCAGGCGATCTACGAGTGGAATTACCAACGACAACTACTGGCGATCCGTGCGTCCTCTGAAGCAGGCGAGACCGGCAAGGCGGTCGAGGATCGGATATTCTCGCGTGAGTATTTGTTGGAGCGCCCCTTGCTGTCGGCGATCACGCAAGACGTTTCTCCGGTTTTATTGATCGATGAAATCGACCGCGCAGACGAAGAGTTCGAAGCTTTCCTGCTCGAGATCCTCGCTGATTACCAAATCACCGTTCCGGAGCTTGGCACCATCAAAGCCACCGCCGTGCCAACAGTTATACTGACCTCGAATGGCACCCGCGACTTGTCGGACGCGCTAAGGCGCCGCTGCCTTTTCGCTTATGTCGATTATCCTGACAGGATAACGGAACTCGCGATCCTGAAGGCCCGGTGTGCTGGGATTGAAGCGCAGCTGGCCGATCAGGTGATCGGGTTCGTCCAGACGCTGCGCAAGGAAGAGCTTGAGAAGGTGCCCGGAATCGCGGAGACACTGGATTTTGCCGCCGCGCTCATGGGGTTAGGGATCGCTGATCTGACGGAAAACCCGGCAGCCCTCCAAGCCACACTCACGACACTTCTAAAAACGCAGAGCGATCGCGCACATATAACCAGCGAAGTGGCACAACGCATCGCGGGGAAGGCCGCATGACCCGCGTGACCCGCTTTGCTGGCCGAGATCCCGGCGCTACGGCGCGCATGGCAGGGTTCCTGGCCCATTTGCGGGAGAATGGCCTGCGCCTTGGCGTGCAGGAAACCGAAGCAGCTCTGACGGCGTTGACCTGTGTTGAGGCAGCCAACCCTGAAGAGGCGCGTTGCGCACTCAAGGCCGTCTGCACGGGATGCAAGGACGAAGCGCAGAGGTTTGATCCGCTGTTTGATAGTTTCTGGATGGATGCCGGTCGCGTGCGAACAAAGGTCATGCCGAAAATGTCGACCCACCCCAAGGGCGACGACAGCGTACATTCGTCACGAGATGCCAAAGGAGAAGACGTTGGAGGCGCTGGCGATGCGACAGCGCCAGACGGAGGTGACGGTGATGCCGAAAGTGATGGCGACGGTAAGCTGATCGCCACCGAAATGCGCAACCTGTCCCGGCGCGATCTACGTGATCTGGTACGGGCAGAAGAGATTGCCGAGGCCGAAGAAGTTGCTCGCCGCCTCGGACAAGCGCTGCGCGACCGCCGCTCCCGCCGCCGCATCGCTGCCCGCAAGGGCGATCGACTGCATTTCCGCAAAACAATCCGGCGCAGCCTGGCGACAGGGGGCGAACCCATCCGACTCATCAAGCGCAAACGCCCTGATCGTAGCCGTAAAATCGTAGCGCTATGCGATGTTTCCGGCTCTATGACCGTCTATGCGCAAGTATTCCTGGCCTTTTTGGCCGGCCTGATGCGCGGTGATCCAACCGCCGACGCATACCTGTTTCACACACGCCTCGTGCGGATAACCGAGGCTTTACGCGATAAGGACACGATGCGCGCCATCGGTCGGATGTCCTTGATGGCGGATGGGTTCGGCGGAGGTTCCAAAATCGGGGAAAGCCTGGATCGATTTGCATCTACCTACGCGCGCCGTTTTGTCGATGGGCGTTCAGTCGTGATGATCCTCTCGGATGGCTATGACACCTCTTCCCCTGACCACATTGACGCGGCGCTGACCAAGCTGCGCAAACGCGGCTGCCGCATTCTTTGGCTGAACCCGCTCAAAGGCTGGCGCGACTATGCGCCCGTCGCAGCGGGCATGACGGCAGCCTTGCCTCATTTGGACCTCTTTTCCGCCGCCAACACGCTGGCGGACCTCGCCGCGCTGGAGAAGGAGTTGGTATCGCTATGACCCCCGCTGAGTTGTTTTCATCTGACTTGGCAGAAACAGCCCAATCACTGCGCGCAAAGGAACAACCTTTTGCCTTTGCAACAATCGTGCGCACTGCCGGAACCACCGCGGCAAAACCCGGCGCAAAGGCAATCATTGGTGCGGATGGCACCATATTGCACGGGTTTCTTGGTGGCGGCTGCACCCGTGGCGCTGTGAGGCGAGCCACCTTGGAAGCCCTCGAAACCGGCGCACCCAAGCTTGTGTCGGTCGCGCCGGAAGACTTTTTGAACGATATCGGCGTCAGTGCCGGAGCAATGGTGGAGGGCGTATTCTATGCGCGCAACGGTTGTCCCTCTCGTGGCACCATCGACATTTTTATTGAGCCCTGTCTTCCGATGCCAGAGTTGACAATACTCGGAAACTCGCCGGTCGCAGAGGCTTTGGCACAAATCGCACCGCATTTTCACTGGTCAATCTCACGTGCTGTGGATGAGGAGAATGCACTTGGAAAGATGAGTGCGATCGTCGTGGCGACGCAAGGGCAAGGTGATCTTGACGCCTTGCGCGACGCGCTTGCTTGTGAAGCAAACTATGTCGCCTTTGTGGGCAGTAAGAAGAAATTCGCGGCCCTGTCTGAAAAGCTCTCCGAAGCTGGTGTGCCCGAGGTCACACTCGCGATGGTTTCAGCCCCAGCTGGTTTGGACATTGGTGCTGTCACACCTGAAGAAATCGCGCTTTCCATCCTGGCGGAACTGATCACCGTGCGCAGGAATTCCGTAGAAAGGAACCCAAATGCGTAAACTTTTCAAAATCTTAACTCGTGGTTTCAAGCCATCTACAGAGCAGGCTGAGGTGCTTGCCACGATTAAATACCCCTGTTGCTGAACAAAGAAAGGAACCGCCATGGAACTGGCCGACGAAATTATCATCGATGCCCCTAGGGATGTGGTTTACGCAGCTTTGAACGACCCCGAGATACTTAAACGTTGTATTCCCGGGTGCGAAGAACTGATCAAGAAATCCGACACCGAACTTGAAGCCAAAGTTGTACTCAAAGTTGGCCCCGTGAAAGCGAAATTCAGCGGAGATGTGGTGCTCAAAACCGATGGCGCGCCAGAGACGTTTTCGCTGGATGGCCAAGGCAATGGTGGCCCGGCTGGACATGCAAAAGGCGGAGCCGACGTCACACTGACTGAAAATGGGTCTCAGACCATTCTGCGCTACGAAGCCAAGGCCGTGATCGGCGGCAAGCTGGCGCAACTTGGGAGCCGTCTTATCCAGAGTACAGCAAAGAAACTCGCCGCCAAATTCTTCAAATCCTTTGCAGAAGTCATGTCGGAAGAACCCGTTTCTTGATCCACACGTCCTGAACACCGGGTTGATGTCCTTGGCCATGCAGTTGACCAGCTAAACGTTGGTAAGCTGTTTGTTCTGATCACATCGATCAGTATCAAGGGCTGAACGGCGCGCGAAGTAGGTTCGCGCGCCGTTGTCTCTTCAAGCGGGAGGATGGTCGGCTATATGTCCAATGGCTGCATTGACCGGGACATCCGACTAAAGGTGGTCTCGGTGCTTGAAACCGGCGGCACGGCCAAAACGATCTGAAACGTTGCAGGGTCTTCTTTCTTTGCTCTCAAGCTTCCATGCGGGACGTCTTTGCAGCTGTTTCTGAATGCAAGTCCAGAACCAAAGAACATTCATACTGCCTAAAAAAGTCCGCATAGCGGCCGCCGGGACAGCTGATCAGAAGTCAATCTCCACACCCGGCAGATTCAGCTCTTTCATCATGTCACGCAGTTCCTGCCGGGCTGCGATGTTCGAGATGTTCAGCTGTTTGACCCCGATATCCTTGAGGTCCAACAGTGTCAGGCCACGCGGGAACAGCTCGCGGAAGATAACCCGTTCGGAAAAGCCCGAGGCGACGCGGAAGCCGATGCGCTGGGACAGCATTTCGATCGCGCGCTGCATCTTTTCCTTGTTGACCATGCGCTGCGTACCGACCCGGTTGCGGACAACGACCCAGTCGATCGGCTTCAGCCCCGCCTGTGCCCGCAGTTGACGAGCGTTCCAGACCATTTCGGAATAGACGGACGGGCCAAGGATTTTTTCGCCCTTCGAGTCGATCCGCGCCAAAAGGTCAAAGTCAATGAAACTGTCGTTCAACGGGGTGATCAGCGTGTCGGCCAGCGAATGCGCCACCTGACTCAGACGGGTGTGAGACCCCGGGCAGTCGATCAGAATAAAGTCGCTGTCGCTTTCCAGCTGGGATACGGCAGCAGACAGGCGATGGTCATAGATGTTCTCGCCCGGTTTCAACGTTGCGGCATCGATCTCGGGCAGGTCGTGATGGCGCGGGCTGGGCAGAGTCAGGTCCGAGCTTTTGAGGAAATTGTTGCGGTTCTCGAAGTATCGTCCCAGACTGCGCTGACGCAGGTCCAGATCCAACGTGCTGACCTTGTGTCCCAATCGGGCCAGCGCGGTCGCCACATGCATCGACACGGTCGATTTGCCTGCGCCACCCTTTTCGTTCCCGACCACAATGATATGTGCCATGCTTGTATTCCCAAGTCCCGCCGTGCTTCACTACACGTTGTTGTCAGCCACTATATGTTGTGTCGGCGGCGAAGGAAAGAACCTCAAGCGGCGCTTTCGGGCAATATCAGACTCTAATCGGGAAAACCCAACGCTGCGCACGGGTTACACAGAGCGCTTGCCATTGCAATGGCACTGATTCACTGTCGACAAACGGTTTCGGCAAGGAGATTTTTGCTTGGAGCACCTGTTCCTGAACGTTTTGAACGTGGTTCTGCCCGTCCTGATCTGCGCTGGAATTGGATATGTTCTTGCCGTGATTCAGGCGCCTTTCGACAACAAGGTCATTGGTGGGATCGTTTCAAAAGTAGGCTATCCGACATTGATCATTTCTCATCTGTCGAACACCAAACTGGCCGTGGGCACGTTTCTTGACATGATGACGGCCGCTGCCCTTGCGGTGGCCGGTTTCGGGGTGTTGGGGTATGTCGTGCTAAAGGTTCTTCGCTTGCCGGTGAGGGCATTTCTGACGCCGTTGATGCACGGCAATGTCGGCAACATCGGCCTGCCAATCACTTTGCTGGCGCTGGGCGATGCAGGTATGGCCTATACCATGGCGTTCGTGGTGGTTGTGCTGATCAGCATCTTTACCGTCGGCATGTGGATCCCGGCCGGAGAATTCTCGACCAGGAAACTGGCGACGTCCCCGATTATCTATGCCGTGGGCCTCGCCCTGATCCTGATGGCAACGGGACAAAGCCTGCCGCAACCGGTCGCAAAGTCCTTTGACATCTTGGGTGGATTGTCGATCCCGCTCATGCTGCTGACCCTGGGGCATACGCTCGCGACGCTGCGTGTGAAAAGCCTGGGTCGCGCGGTTCTGCTGACGGCCCTGCATCTGGCGATGGCGGTTGCAATTGCCAGTGTTCTGATCTGGTTGTTTGGTTTCACGGGAACCGAGCGGGGTGCGCTGATCCTGTGTTGCCTGATGCCTTCATCCGTGGCGACTTATCTGTTTATCGACCAGCATGTTCCGGAATACGGGCCGGATGTGGCGGGGTTCATTCTTGTCTCGACGCTCAGCACTTTGCTGGTGCTGCCCGTTGCGCTGTCATACTGGATCTGATGCAACCCTATGCGCAGGGCCAGAAATCGTTAAACTGATGATGTTTGTATTCAAACTTCTTGGTCAGTGGGTGTTTTATGGGCGATGAGAGCTCGGTCAGTGTATCTCCGCAGTCCCGCGCCCGTGTGGTGCTGGCCATGACGGCCATCTGCATGATGGTCGTGGGGTTCAACACAACTGCTGTGACCACCATATTGCCCAATCTCAGGGCCGAATTCGATTTGACCCCGTCAGGTTTGCAATGGGTGATGGCCACGTATTCCGTGACCAGCGCCACGCTTGTCTGCATCGTCAGCCGGCTGGGTGACATTACCGGCAAGATGGGCGTGTTCTTTTTCGGCATGATCGTCTTTGCAATCGGGTCTTCCTTTGCGCTGTTGGCGCAGGACGGGGCGATGCTGCTTATCGGGCGCGGCGCGCAAGGCGCGGGCGCGGCTGCTTTGTTCGGCACGTCCCTGTCATTGTTGACGGCGGCCACGCCCGAAGAGCAGCGCGCCAGCGTTACCGGCATCTGGGGGGCGATTGTCGGTCTGGCGATCGGTGTCGGGCCCATCGTCGGTGGCGCTTTCGGCCATTATGTCAGCTGGCGCGCCGTCTTTGCAGCCGACCTGGTTCTGTTGGCTGTGGCCTTTGCCATCGGGCTGCATGTCAGCAAACGGAAATACGTTCCCGATACCCGTCTTGCCGGGGCAAAGTTCGATTATGCGGGGGCCGTTGCCATTCTGTTTTTCCTCGGGCCATTGTCCTTTGCGCTCAGCAACGGGGAAAGCGGCGGGTGGACTTCGCCTTTGACACTGGTGCCGCTGGTCGTGGCGGCCGTGTCGACAATTGCCCTTGTCATCGTATCCCGCCGCAGCGACGACCCTTTGATCGAGCTTCGGTACTTTCGCCATCCGCGTTATCTGATGGCCGCGGCGGGGATGTTCTTTACTGGCTTCACGCTGTTCTGCTTCTTCGTCTATTTCAATACATTCGTCCAATCGCCTGATGCCTTTGGGTATTCGTCCATCGATGCGGGTCTGGCGATCATGCCGCTCAGCCTCAGCATGTTTGTGATCTCGGTCACTGCACCCCGCTTTCTTGCCCCCTACAGCTTTCAATGGCCGATCGCCATTGGCCTGGGGGCGATGGCCTGCGGGTTCCTGCTGCTGATGACAACAACGAACACAACGCAGTTTTCCGAAATCTGGTGGAAGCTGCTGATCGTCGGTGTCGGATTGGGCATCTGCTTTTCGCTGTTGCCACGTCTGGGCCTGCGCCTGCTGCCCGAGCAGCATGTGGGGCAGGGTTCGGGGGTCATCAACGCCTGTCTCTATTTCGGAGCAACCCTTGGTGCCGTGGTGGGCGGTCTGGCCGAAGCGATCACCAGACGCCGAGGTCTGTCCGAGGTGATCGACGCGCTGCCTGCCGTGTCAACCCAGCGCGAGGATCTGGCCCATGCGCTGGCACATGGAACGCCGAACCAGATACAGCAATTGATCTCGGGGATGGATCCGTCTGCGGGAGATACATTGGCGAAGGCCCTGCGGGATGTGCAGGACAACGCCTTTGACAATGCCATGTTGGTTGCCGCGATTGCGGCGCTGGCCGGAATGACGCTGGCGCTGATGTTGCTGCGCGGGCCGGTTCCCCCTGTACACAGTGCGGCGGAATTGACCCGCAATCCGCGACAACCAAGCTCCTAACCGCCGAGGTAGACCCCTTTCTGAGGGCGAAAAAAGACCTTCTGATCGTGTAGCTTGCCCAGAAGTTCGTGAATACGCCGCAACGTGTCTTCCCGGTCGGTCCTGCTGTCCTCTGGTTCATCCGAAGCAGCATGTGACAACGAAGCGATCGAGTCGCGCAACGCCGTTTCAATCAGATCCATATCATCGACTGAAAGCTCGATCATGTCGTTGTACTGGGGCATGTCCGGGTCTCCGTGGAAGCTGAGGGTTGTTCACACGGAGTGTAACATCACTGGGTCTTTGCAAAAACGCACCTTGTCCGGTTTCGCGTCCATAAGACACATGGAAGCTTCCAGAAAAAAGGCCGCCCCCATGGGACGGCCTTTCGAAATCGAAACAAGTCAGACTTAGAAGCCCAGACCTTCGTATTTCTTTTTGAACTTCGACACGCGGCCGCCGGCGTCCATCAGGCGCGACGAACCACCAGTCCATGCAGGGTGCACGGAGGGGTCGATTTCTAGAGCCAGCTGGTCGCCTTCGGCGCCCCAGGTGGATTTCATCTGAACCACTGTGCCATCGGTCATTTTGACGTCGATGACGTGATAATCGGGATGGATGTCTTTTTTCATCTTTCCGTTCCTTACGCTTCGGCGCCAGCCTTGGGCTTGTAGTTCGTGACCTCTGCGATACGCGCGGATTTACCGCGGCGGGTGCGCAGATAGTACAGTTTGGCGCGACGAACGCGGCCACGGCGGACAACGGTGATGCTGTCGATGTTGGTCGAATACAGCGGGAACACACGCTCCACGCCTTCGCCGAACGAAATCTTGCGAACGGTGAACGAACCGGCAATGCCATTGCCGTTGTTGCGCGCGATGCAGACGCCTTCGTAGTTCTGCACACGGGTGCGCGACCCTTCGGTCACCTTATAGCCGACACGAATGGTGTCACCGGCCTTGAAGTCGGGGATGTCTTTCCCCAGGGCGGCAATCTGTTCCGCCTCAAGCTGTGCGATAAGATCCATCGCAGGTACTCCTATATGCTCGTGGTTGGCCCACGAAGTTTGGGCACGGCCTGAGAGCTCTTGGTCTTCACCGGGTCCTGCATGCAGCCCGCCAGAGGTCAGATCGAATGTTCCTTTGGTCTGGTTTGATCTGACACATCCCCGCCGAAGAAAGCCGGGCTTGAAGCCGATAATCAAACCAAAACACCGGAGTCGCAGAATGCGGCACCGGATTGCGGTCGTTTAAAGGTATTGAGTGCCGGGATCAAGAACAAATTGTATGGCGAAGCAGTGGGAATCCGCCTTTCGAAAATCCCACCGTTGCCACAGCGGTCAGATCAGACATTCTGAAGGAAATTGAAAGAGCAGAAGTTTCAGACAGGACCCCATGATGCGAATTGCACTTATGCTGACGATTGCAGCCGCTTTGCTTATGTCGTGCGGACGCGGCGGCCCGAAACCGCAGGTCGTGGAACCCACGCCGGGTGTGGACAGGACAGCACCGTCCGTAATCTATCCTGATTTTGGTGATGCCGATCCGCATGACTGGGAGGGCCGTCACCCCGGCTTGTATCCGATCCACGGGCTTGACGTCTCGCGCTGGCAGGGACCGATAGACTGGCGCACAGCCAAAGCTTCGGGCGTAAGCTTTGCGTTTCTGAAAGCAACCGAAGGCGGCGATGTGGCGGATCCATTATTCGACGACCACAGGCGCGGTGCTCAGGCGGCGGGCGTGCCGTGGGGGGCTTATCATTACTATTATTTCTGCCGATCGGCCCGGGAACAGGCGCGTTGGTTCATTCAGAACGTCCCGAAAGGGGCAGATCTGCCGCATGTTCTTGACATGGAGTGGACGCCGCATTCCAAGACCTGCACGTTGCGGCCCGATGGCAGAACCGTCCGCGCCGAAGCGCAGCGCTTTCTGGACATTCTCGAACGGCATTATGGCCGGCGTCCCATCGTCTATACGACAGTGGATTTCTTTGCGGATACGGATATCGGGCGTTTGCCCAAAACCGAGTTCTGGTTGCGATCCGTCGCAGGCCATCCGCGTCAGGTCTATCCCAGAACGGTCTGGCGGTTTTGGCAATACACCGGCACCGGGCTGGTGCCGGGGGTTCAAGGCAGGGTGGATATCAACACGTTCAACGGCACCCCAGAAACTTGGGCCAGCTGGAAAGCGCGCCGCTAGTTTTTGGCTGTTCCGTAGGTTTTGATAGTGCCGCCCCCGACCAGGTGGTCCAGCCGCCGTTCGCGTTCATCACCAAAGGCGTTGCGCACCCAGAACGATTCACCCGCGGTCAGTTCGCGCCGCTCGAAACCGCGTGCGCGCAGGCAGCGATCAACCTGATCGATTTCGCCCTGTTGACGCAGCTCGTCCTGAAATGGCGCGGTGACCGCAGGCCCGACGATGATGCCCCAAAGCAGGATATTTGTTGCATAACCGCCGATTACGGCGCTGTTGCCGCCCTCGTCAGCTTCCTGAGAGCAGGAGTCAACGGCAACCTTCGCAGAGTGCAGATTGTGACCGGCTTGCGTCGGAACCGACATCCCAAGCGGTTTGGTGGTACAGGCGGAGGCAACCAGTAACGTGCCAAGCAATAACTTTTTCATAATGCCTTCTATTTCACTTCTTATTACCCAAAAACTAATGGGGCATGGAAGTGAATAAGTTCAGGTGCGTTCAACTTCAAATGGCATTCTGACAAACAACGAAACTGAGGCATCCCGGCCACAACGAGCGGGTCTAGTCCTAGGATTCTGATCTGGCTTTGGCGTATTCTGCCCAGATATCAGGACGCCGTTCGCGCGTGATGTCTTGTGCCATTTTTTGCCGCCATTCCGCGATCCGGCCATGATGGCCCGACATCAGAATCTCGGGGATCGGGCGCCCTTTCCAATCTGCGGGGCGGGTATACTGGGGGTGCTCCAGCAAACCCGAGGCAAAACTTTCTTCTTCGGTCGAAGCCTGATTTCCAAGCACTCCGGGAATCAGCCGTACCGTGGCATCGATCAGGGCTTGTGCCGCGATTTCGCCGCCGGTCATGACGAAATCACCCAACGACACCTCTTGCACGCCATAATGTTCCAAAACGCGCTCGTCCACGCCTTCAAAACGACCGCACAGAAGGGTCATGCCGTCACAACGGGCAAGATTCTGCATCATGCGCTGGTCCATGCGACGCCCGCGCGGGCTGAGGTAGATCAGCGGCCAGTTCCCTTGAACGCCTGCCATCGCATGTTCGATCGCATCACCCAGAACATCGGCCCGCAGAACCATGCCCGCGCCACCCCCGGCCGGGGTGTCATCAACGTTGCGATGTTTGCCTATACCGAACTGTCGCAGATCCACTGTTTCCAGTTGCCAAAGCCCTTCCTGCAAGGCTTTGCCTGTCAGGCTTTCGCCCAGAACACCGGGGAAAGCGGACGGGAACAAAGTGATGATCTTGGCTTTCCAGACCCCGTGCAGATCAGGGCTCGGCGTCATCAGCTCGCGTGGTTTCAGGGAAGGACGGATCGCCTTGCGGCCGTGGGATCTGCTGGGTTTCTCTGTCATGTCTGGCGGGCCAGTTCGTTCTGTGCGGATTGAATCAGTGCTTTCTTCTGGGTGATCATGGCGGCGTCGTCCAGCGAGGATCGGTTCAGCGCCAGGATTTCCTGTAGCACATCGTCTGAAAATGTTGGCGTGCCATGTGCAGGCCCGACAAGTTGTGACGAAAGCTCGGGTGGCAGGTTCAGAAATTCGGCCAAGGGCGCACCTGCACCAAGGCGGTGGTTCTGCAACGCCTCCATCCATTCTGTTCTGACCGTGACGGATGGCAACCGATTCCGGACGGCATCAGCGGTTTCCTGAAGCGATGGCAAATGGGCAAGGTCGGAGGAAAAGGCGTCCAAGTCCTGCACCGTGCGTGATTTCTGCAAGTCGTGTGCCCACAGGCTCCGCAGCCATTGATCGCGGGCGCGCAAGGATATGTAGATCGTGATTTCGGTTTCATGACCCAGAAACCGACGCCGCACGACGCTGACCAGAGTTTCCGCCAGTTCCGGTGCGGCACCGTAACCTTCACGCTTGTTTCTGCTGGGGCGCAAGCCTGCGAAATTCTCTTCGCTCAGGATCAACCCCCGGCGTGCGCCGAAATCCAGATCGTCCAGAAACGCGTGCAGGTGGCTTCCAAAACCCGCCAATGTGGAATCCAGCCGGTAAAGCGAGTGACGCGTGGCGCTCTCGCTCAAGCCGCTGTTGCGCGTCTTGTAGGGCAGAACCAACGCGAAGCGTGGCCAGATCAGTTTCCGGTTTTCATGGAGGAAGGACTGTGCTGCGGTCATGCCTGTCTTGTGCAAGCCCAGATGCAGCAGGACCCGACGCATCATATCAGGCCTTCGGGCGGGTCGGCCACGATACGGCCTTGTTCCAGATCCACCGTGGGTACAACTTGCATCGTGAAAGGCAGCAAAACAGTGGTTTTCAGGCCCGGCCCGTGCAATTCTAACAAGTCTGCGGCGCCGTGGTTCTGCACCGATTTGACCTTGCCCAGCAGGGTGCCTCCGGTGTCATAGACATCCAGCCCGATCAGGTCGTTGTGGTAGAATTCATCATCGGGCAGCGACGGCAGCTGATCGCGCCTTGCGTAAAGGCGCAACCCATTCAGGGCATCCGCCTGTTCCTTGGTTTCAACGCCACCAAGGCGGGCCGCGAATCCGTTCTTGATGGCGCGCGTCAATACCACAGGATAACGCTCTTTGCCCGCTTCATCGGTCAGCGGCGAATAGGTCTCGATATCTTCGGGAACGGCGCAAAAGCTTTTCAGCCTCACCTCGCCTCGCACACCGTAAGCCCCCGCGATGCTGCCGACGCAGATCAGATCACTCATTGGCTGCCCCAGTCGTCAAACATATCCCGTTTCTCCATTCGCCAAGCCCGTTGCAGGCTTCGCGCTGGTTGTTGCGCTCGAAGAACACGCCCACAATAAAGGCGATCAACAGCAGAATGGGAAGTCGTATCAATCCGAACATAAGGCCTTACCGTGTTTCGATCGTCAGGCCCTGCGCCCGGGTTTCCCAGCCGACCTGTTCCAGTTCAGGTGTATCTGACATCTGTTCCGGCCGGCCGACACAGAAATAGCCGATCAGGCGCCAGGTTTCAGGAACATTCAGATCGCGCTTCATCTGGTCGGGGTCCAGAATGGAAACCCAGCCCAGCCCCAGCCCTTCCACCCGAAGTGCAAGCCAGAACAAAGTGATCGCGGACACGACAGAGTAGCGCCGCATCTCGGGCATCGTGCCGGCGCCGAGCCCCAGCCCTTTTTCGGTGCTGTCGTCGCAGAAGACGGCCAGTTGCACAGGCGCTTCCTGCATCCCGGAAAGCTTCAGCCTGCTGTATAGCTGCGCCTTGTCCCCCGAGTAGCCCGTCAAAGCGTGGTCATTGGCGGTGCGAAAATTCTTCAGCGCTGCGGCCCTTGCCGCTTCGCTTTCGACGCGGATCACGCGCCAGGGTTCGCTGAGCCCCACCGAAGGGGCCAGTCGAAATGCGTCGAGGCAGCGCGCCAGCACTGCCTCGTCAATCGCATCGGTGCGGAACCGGCGCACATCCCGCCGGAGCCGCAACAACAGGTCGAACTGCGTGCGAAAATCGTCTGTAAAGGGGTGATCCCGCACGCGTGTGCCTGCTTATTCTTCTGCTGCGGCTTCTTCTGCCGGAGCAGCAGCGGCCTCGGCTGCTTCAGCGGCCTTGGCGGCTTTCTCTTCGGCGCGCTCCTGGGCTTTCTTGCCCGGAGTTCCCTTGTTGGGGTTGTTGCGCTCGGCCTTGTCACGGGCACCGGCCGCTTCCAGCATGCGTGCGATACGGTCGGTGGGCTGTGCGCCCTGATCCAGCCAGTACTGGATGCGCTCCATGTTCATTTTCACGCGCTCTTCGCTGTCTTTCGGCAACAGCGGGTTGTAGGTGCCCAGTTTCTCGATGAAACGGCCATCGCGCGGCATACGGCTGTCAGCCGCAACGATGCGATAGAAAGGACGTTTTTTCGAGCCGCCGCGGGCGAGACGAATTTTCATTGCCATGGTGGTATCTCCTTTGAATGGCGTTACTGGGATTTCCCAGTCAATTCTGGTGTTTCTTGTGGTGTCGGATGACTTCCTGAATGATGAAATTCAGGAAAGCCTTGGCGAAATCGGGGTCCAGGTCTGCCTCATTCGCCAGGTCTTCTAACCGTGCGATCTGCGCAGCTTCGCGCGAGGGATCGGACGGGGGAAGGTCGTGTGCGGCCTTGAGCTTGCCAACGGCCTGCGTGTGCTTGAACCGCTCGCCCAGCGTATAGACGAGGATCGCGTCCAGTCGGTCGATGCTTTCGCGATGCTCTTTCAACAGCGTGGCAGCCTGTGTCACGGGGTTGGTCATTGGCCGGTCCTCTCGGTGGTCAAGTCTATCTGCGGGTGGCGCCAGATCTGAGCGTGCTTGCCCAGAAGTTCGGCATTCTCAAGCTCAAGCGTTGCACCAAGCCGTTCAGCCAAAGCGCGCGAACGATCATTTGCATGGGCGATGTACGAGATCACACCGTTCAGGCCCTGGTGCCGGGCGGCATGGTCACGCGCAGCCGATGCAGCTTCAAAGGCCAGCCCCTTGCCTTCGGCTTCTTCCATCAGGGTCCAACCCAGTTCCGGTTCGGCCCAGCCCGGCACGTAGATCATTCCGGCCCAGCCGACGAATGTGCCGCTGGTCTTTTCGGTCAGGTGCCACAGGCCATAACCCCGCAACGCCCAATGACCCAGCCGGTTCGACAATGAGCTCCAGCATTCGCGCGCATCCCTGGGGCCGCCCACCATATGGCTGCGCTGGGTCGCGAAGAATGCGGTCATCGCGGGCAGATCATCCAGATGCGGCGCGCGCAGGATCAGGCGTTCGGTTTCAATGGTGGGAATGGTGAAAGAGGTCATGCGTATGCCTCCATTCCGCCATTCACCAGATCCGAGGGCGCCGGGTGCCGCCAGATTTCGGATTTTCCGAACTTGGGGTGGTCATAGTGATACTCGAACTGCGCGCCCAGACGCTTGGCCACGGCCTTGCTGGCGTGATTGTCCAGGTCGATCAGTGAGATCGCGGTTTCCCAGCCCAATACATCATAGGCGTAGGCGCGTGCAGTCAGCGCGGCCTCGGTCGCATAGCCCTTGCCGGTGGCGTGGTTCAACAGGGTCCAGCCAACTTCGGGTTCCGGCCAGCCTTCGGGAAACCAAAGCCCGATCCGCCCGACATAGGTGCCGGTGTCTTTTTCATCGACGCTCCAATACCCATAGCCGCGCAAGGCCCAGTGCCCCAGCAGCGAGGCGACCACCCGCCAAACCTCATCCCTGCGCAGAGGGCCGCCGACGAACTTGGCCGCATCGCTTGCAAAGAAGGCGGTGTCTGCATCGACGTCGGCCTCGGACGGTGCGCGCAGGATCAGGCGTTCGGTTTCCAGCGTAGGGATCGGCATCGCGAATGTCATGCCTGTACCTCGCGGTAGCGCCAGACATGCTGGGTTGGCCCAAAGGCGCTTTCTGCATCGGCATCACGCGCTGCGCCCAGTCGTTGGGCAAGCGCGTTCGAACGGGTGTTGGATTGCGAAACATAGCTTACGAACTGCCCCGATCCCAGCAGGTCAAATCCGAAATCACGCACGGCGGCGCAAGCTTCGGCGGCATAGCCCTGCATCCGGTGTTCAGCGCCGAACATATAGCCAAGTTCCGGTTCGTGATCGTCCCATTC
The DNA here is from genome assembly GCF_013034175.1 of Ruegeria sp. HKCCA5463. Taxonomy (NCBI): domain Bacteria; kingdom Pseudomonadati; phylum Pseudomonadota; class Alphaproteobacteria; order Rhodobacterales; family Roseobacteraceae; genus Ruegeria; species Ruegeria sp. HKCCA5463. Next base: position 69,559 of record NZ_WQFL01000012.1, on the reverse strand, counting down.
CAAGCCCAGAACAACGAAGCCAATTGCCCGATCATCACCCTTGAGCGTGACCGTGAACAGGCCGTGACCATGCAGAAGCCAGCCCGCAGTATAATAGGAAAACTCGGTCCACGCGGCTTGCGGGGTGTCGCCAAAGCTGTCCTTGCAGATCGAGGTCCACACCGGCAGGTCTTCCAGTGTGGGCACGCGCAGTACCAGCCGCCGGGTCTGAATGACCGGCAGGGCTGCGCGATATTGCGCTGCTGCCATCGCCGCCTTTCCGGACGGGGGCTGGGTACAGCGTGCGGGGGTCACTTTTTCTTTCCGAACCCGCTCAGGCCCGGTGGCAGACCCATGCCGCCGCCCAGACCGGGCATCTTGCCGCCCATGGCCTTGGCCGCCTGTTCCAGCGCCTTGGGATCCATGCCTGCGGCCATCTCCTCGGGGCTGGGGCCGCCTTTGCCGAACATGCCTTTCATGGCCTGTTTTAGCATCTTGCCTTTGCCCATCTTGCCCATCTTCTTCATCATGTCCGACATCTGCCGGTGCATCTTGAGCAGCTTGTTGAGGTCGCTGACCTCCATCCCGGACCCCGCCGCGATGCGTTTCTTGCGGCTGGCCTGAAGGATCTGCGGGTTGGCGCGTTCGCGCTTGGTCATCGACTGGATCATGGCGATCTGCTGGCGCAGGATCCTGTCGTCCAGACCGGCCTGATCCATCTGCTTGGCCATCTTGCCCATGCCCGGCATCATGCCCATCATGCCCTGCATGCCGCCCATCTGGATCATCTGTTCCAGCTGCATCTTCAGGTCGTTCATGTTGAACTGACCCTTGACCATGCGCTTCATCATGCGCTCGGTCTGTTCCATCTCCATCGTTTCCTGGGCCTTTTCGACCAGGGCAACGATGTCACCCATGCCCAGAATTCGACCGGCGATCCGGTCCGGCTCGAATGTTTCGAGCGCGTCCATCTTCTCGCCCAGACCGACAAAGCGGATCGGCTTGCCGGTCACGGCGCGCATCGACAGGGCCGCACCGCCGCGCCCGTCGCCGTCCATCCGTGTCAGGACCACGCCCGAGATACCGACCTTGGCGTCGAACTCTTCAGCCACCTCGACGGCGACCTGCCCGGTCAGGCCGTCGACCACCAGCAGCGTCTCGCGCGGGTCAACGGCGTTGCGGACCTGTTCGACCTCATCCATCAGGACTTCGTCGATGTGCAGACGACCCGCAGTATCGAGCATGTACACGTCGTAACCACCCAGCGTCGCCTGCTGTTTGGCGCGCTTGGCAATATCGACAGGTTTCTGGCCGGGAACGATCGGCAGGGTGTCCACCCCGATCTGAGTGCCCAGAACCGCAAGCTGATCCATCGCCGCCGGACGGTAGACGTCCAGCGAGGCCATCAGGACCTTCTTGCCCTCTTTCTCTTTCAGACGTTTCGCCAGCTTGCCGGTGGTCGTCGTCTTACCCGAACCCTGCAAGCCGACCATCAGGATCGGCGCGGGCGGGTTGTCGATCTTCAGCGCACCGGGGTCTTCCTCGCCACGCAGGGTGTCAACCAAAGCGTCATGCACGATCTTGACGACCTGCTGGCCGGGGGTGATCGACTTGGTGACTGCCTGACCGGTGGCCTGGCTTTGAACTTTCTTGACGAATTCCCTTGCAACCGGCAGCGAGACGTCGGCCTCAAGCAGGGCAACGCGGACCTCACGCAGGGCGGTTTTAACGTCTTCTTCGGACAGGGCACCCTGTTTGGTCAACCGGTCGAAGACGCCAGAGAGGCGTTCGGATAGATTTTCAAACATGCCTGCGGCCTCCTTAGCCGGTTCTGGTTTGGCGCCCCTTAGATAAGGGCAGACGGGTCAATGCACAAACGCCCCCACGGGCGAAACTCGCTGGTGGGGGGCGATCCCTGAACGACTCAAGGGACCGGAAGATCGAAAGGCTTCCGGATGTTGGGGCGTCATCTACGCCTCTGGGCCGTGTGAGTCAAGATAAGCTATGTGAGTGTCACATTGCGGGCTATTCTGCGTGATTGAAGCTGAGGGAGGGGGCGATGAAGAATGGTCTGCCGCGAAAGACGACCGACTATGTCGGCGAAGTGACCAACACCGATATATGGTCCGGATTCGAGATCCGGCCCAGCGACGTCTTTGTGTGCACACCGCCCAAATGCGGCACCACTTGGACGCAAACACTGGTGCGCATGCTCATCACCGAAACGGCCGACCCCAGTGTGTACGACAACAGGGTCTCACCGTGGCTTGATTGCAGTTTTCGCGATCGGGTCGCGCAGGCGGATGAACTGAGCGCGCAAAGACATCGGCGCTGTATCAAGACACATACCCCGCTTGATGGCATCGTGTTCTCGCCAAATGCGCAATACTTGGTTGTTCACCGCCATCCGGTTGACGTTCATTTTTCAATGCGCCGCCATGTCGAGAATATGAAACATGACTGGCTTGATTACCTGTTCCCTGACGATCTGTCGGAAGCTTTCGACATGTTTTTGAACCGGCCCGCGTCATCCAAGGGCACAGATGACCTGACCCTCAGATCGATCATTCATCACTTCCATTCCTTTTGGAAGTATCGCGACCTGCCCAACATTCATTTTCTGCACTATGCCGAGCTCAGCCGGGATCTTCCGGGACAGGTCGCGCGGCTTGCACGGATCATGGACATCGAAATTGACCCGGACCTGGTCAAAGACATAGCCGAGGCCGGCAGTTTCGGATCAATGAAAAACAACGCCATACGTCTGGAGCAAACCCCCGGATTCACCAGTGGGTTTCACGACTTTGCGCAGTTCTTCTCTTCGGGAACAAGCAACAAGTGGGAAGGCAAACTGACCGAGCAGGACATGGCGCGATATGACGCCTGCATGTCCCGGCTGGTCTCAGCCGAAGAGCGCTTGTGGCTGGAACGCGGCCTGGCGTCTTAGTTTGTCCCGACTGCGCGACGGTCTTGGCCTGGTTTCGATGGAAGCCAGTCATTCACCGCCTCGGCCAACCGGTGAGAGCCGGAGCCGCCGGAAAACGCTTCGACAATTGGATGGCGACCCGCGCTCATGCCTTTCTCAAGAACAAGGACCGGGCGATACAGCGTCGAGGTGCCGTTTTTGCTTCGGGATGTCGTGCTTTCGATTTCTGCGTGGGACAGGTTGGACAGTTTGTGTTCAACCGCTTCGTAACCGAAAACCGATTGGCGGCGAATCAGGATACTGTCTTTGTGCCGATCCAGAATGATCTGAACCCGTCTTACGAAAGCGCAAAACGCACCAAACCCAAGACCGCCTCCGCCAAGGGCAAAGATCAGGCCGAACCAGATGCCTTCGCCGCCCGTGCTCATCAGAAAAATACCGGGTCCGACAAAGGCCAGAATGAAAATGACCAACGTGATACCGATGAACCAGGGCGTATTGGCGATGATCAGTTGGTTCGGGGTGTCTCGGGTCACTTTCATGGCGGTACGCTAGCACCGTTCCAACACCCTGTTCCAGTTTGTTTCATCACCGTCTTGCGTGAAATCAGGCTGAAACGCGCAGGGCCAGCGCAGCACCGTCCTTGATCTCGGGCAGTGTGGTTGGCGGGGTCAAGGCCAGGTTCGGCACGCCAGACACTGACTGCGCCTGTGATGCGCGCGATCTGCATTCTGGGTGGTATCACCCGGGCAATTGTATCTCTCGCGCTTGAATTCCAAGTTTTGTTGCGCGATGAGCAATCCAAAAAAGCGAGGGCTTCATGGACGCTTCATCCACCTATCAGGACACTTTGCCGCTGAGTTCGGACGCATTGCTTGCGCAGATGGAAGATTGGGGGCTGACCTATCGCCTGCATACCCATGTGCCATTGCGTACGGTCGAGGATGCAAAGGCGGTCGAAGACCAGTTCATGACACCCGGAGAGAACGCGCTGCGGGTCAAGAACCTGTATCTGCGCGACAAGAAAAAGCGCAACTATCTGGTGACCTTGGAACAAAGCCGCGAGATTGATCTCAAGGCTTTGGGGGCCGAGTTGGGCATAGGCAACCTGTCCTTCGGCTCGGCGGACCGGCTGTTTCAGAATCTCGGCATACGTCCCGGCGCCGTCAGTCCGCTGGCGATGATCAACGGTGTTCAGAATGATGTCAGGTTCTTCATGGATGCGGCGGCACAGCAGGCCGAGGTGATTTACATGCACCCCCTTGTCAACGACCGCACCGTGGCTCTGACGCGGGCCGACATGATGGCCTTTTTCGATCGCATCGGCTGCGCGGTCACGTGGTTGCCCTGATTACGTCAGCGCCTCATTCAATGCGGCGGCAACATGCGCGGCTGACGGGTTGACGAACAGATGCCCGTCAGCTTCGAACACCGGATCGTCCAGGTGGTTGGGAAAAGCCAGTGGAAGCTCGGTACAGGCCAGCAGGATCGCGGTTCCGGGGCTGGCGTGCTTGTCGCAAAACGCCAGCAGTCTGGCGCGGGCGATGTCAGACGCACCACCGTAGAAATCACTGTCGATCATGGCCTGCATCTGGGAAATCTCGGGTTCAGGCAACCGTTCATTCGCGGCAATGCCTTCGGCGGCCAGTCGGTTCGCATAGTTGGTGGCCTGCATTGTCACGGTGGTTCCCAGGACCAGAGCCCGTGATGCGCCGGTACCTGCCGTCGCCTCGGCGGTTGCGTCAAAGATGCTGAGGATCGGCATCGAGACACCCTGCCGTATCGCGTGAAGCCGCGCATGGGGGGTGTTGGACGCGATAATGCCAAAATCGCACCCGGCGCGTTCGAGAGTCAGCAGGGCGTCGCGGAACACCGCGTCAAAATCCGCCCAGCTTGCCTCATCACCGGCGACACCGCGCAGGGCGCGCGTTCTGGCCTGCGTAACGGATTCGATGGTCATCGGTGGGATCGGCAAAGGCGAACCATGGCCGCGTTCCGCGTGATAACGCCCGGCCCCTTCGGCAATCGCCCGGTAGTAATCGACGGTCGAGGCCCAGCCAACACCGCCCAGAATGCCGATTTTCTTCATGTGGCCCATCCAGTCTGCCTGTTTGCTCGCATGCAGACTGGACGTTTCCACGCTCGTTGGCCAGAGGCGATCAGGCAGCAAGCTCCGCAACCGCCTTGTGGGCACTTTCCAGCGCCGCATCCGGGTTCACGGCCATCTGATCCGCGGCGATGACGTCGACGTCATGAATGCCGATGAAGCCCAGAACGTGGCGCGCGTAATTGGTGGCGAAATCAGCTTCGGATCCGACAGGAACACCGCCCGATGCGATGGCCAGAATGGCACGTTTCCCTTCCAGCAGGCCTTTGGGTCCGTTTTCCGTGTAGGAAAAGGTCAGGCCCGCGCGCGCCACGAGGTCGACCCAAGCCTTGAATGCGGCAGGCACCGAAAAGTTGTAGATCGGCAGGCCGATGACGATGGTGTCGGCCTTTTGCAGTTCGGAAACCAGTTCGTCCGACAGGGCCAGCCGGTCGCGCTGTAGATCGTCGCGCTGCTCGGCGGGGGTGAAATTGGCGGCGATCCAGTCTTCTGTCAGCAGGGGCAGGGGGGTGGCCAGATCGCGGCGGATGATGCGGTCTGCACCCAGTTGCTTGACCACACGGTCAGACAGATCGCGCGTGGTCGAGTTCACGCGGCGGGCGGATGAGTCGATGTGAAGGATCGTTTTGGTCATTGTTTTGGTCCTTTCAGTCAGGAGAATCTTGTCCTGCGCCCAATATGATTATTGCGTTGATGAACAAAACTCGGATACATCAACAGTTATTGTTGGAAATTGCACAGTGACGACTTTGCCATGGATAATTGGGATGAAGTGAGAACCGCCTATCAGGTGGCACGCATGGGGACGGTCAGCGGCGCGGCAGATGTTCTGGGTGTTCACCACGCCACCGTGATCCGCCACATAGATGCGATCGAGGCGCGATTGGGTGTCAAACTGTTCCAGCGCCATGCCCGTGGGTATACGCCGACCGAAGCAGGAGACGATCTGTTGCGCGTGGCGCAGGCGACCGAAGATCAGTTCAATCAGCTTGTGGGCCGGATGAAGGGACGCGGAGACGATGTCTCGGGTGAATTGGTCGTGACTTCCCTGGGGTCTCTTGCCCCGTTGGTGGTGCCGACGCTCACCGCGTTTCAAAAGATGCATCCGGACCTGATCGTGCGATACCTGACGGGCGACCGGCTGTTCCGGCTGGAATACGGTGAAGCGCATGTGGCGATCCGCGCCGGATCGGCCCCTGATCAACCCGACAATGTCGTCCAGCCTTTCCGGCAAGAGGAAGTTGGTCTTTATGCCAGCGCCTCGTACATCGAACGGTTCGGCAAGCCATCCGGAATCGAAGATTTTGCACGCCATCACTTCGTCAGTTCCGATGATGAGACCAGCCGCGCGCCGTTCACACGCTGGTTGCGCGCGACGGTACCCGCCGATCGCATCACCTTCCGCTGTACCAACAACTTCTGCATGCGCGAGGCCGTTCTGGCCGGTGCCGGCATTGGCTTCATGGCCCGTTGGGAGGCTGCCCGCCACGACAATCTGGTCGAGGTGATTGATCCGCTGCCGGAATGGTTCGGCAATCTGTGGCTGGTGACCCACGTGGACTTGCACCGCACCACCAAGGTACAGGCCTTTCTGAGCTTTCTGAAAGAAGAAGCCAAAGGCTGGCAGCCATGAGCCCGCAGATGCGTGGCCATCTGGCCATGCTTGCCTTTTCAGCCCTTGTGGCAGGCAGCTTTTCGTTGGGGTCCATGATCGCCAACGAAATCGCGCCAGCCGCCCTGAATGCGGTTCGCTTTGCGATTGCGGCTGCCGTGATTGGTTTGGCCGCACTGGCGACAACCGGCCTGCCGCGCAGCGCCGCGCAGGCCCCTTGGCGCTATCTGGTGCTCGGGGCTTTGTTCGCCACCTATTTCGTCCTGATGTTCTATGGGTTGCAAACCGCCCCACCTGTCAGTGCGGCAGCGGTGTTCACCCTGACACCAGTTGTCTCTGCCATGGCGGGGTGGGTCTTGTTGCGCCAAATCACGACTCCGCGCATGGCGCTGGCCCTGACCATTGGCGCTGTGGGGGCGCTTTGGGTGATTTTCCGGGCCGATTGGCAAATGTTCCGCGCCTTTGAAATCGGTGGCGGCGAAATCATCTATTTCTGGGGCTGCGTCGCCCATGCGATCTATACGCCCATGATACGCAAGCTGAACCGAGGAGAGCCCGCCGTGGTTTTCACCTTCGGTACGCTGGTCGCCGGGTGTCTGTTGTTGGTCGTGTTCGGCTGGTCCGACCTGATGGCAACCGATTGGGCCGGGCTTCCGGCTATTGTCTGGATCGGCCTGTTCTACATTTCGTTCTTTGCAACGGCAGCCAGCTTCGTGCTGGTGCAGTTTTCTTCCTTGCGGCTGCCGTCGGCCAAGGTCATGGCCTATACCTACCTGGTTCCCAGCTGGGTCATTTTGTGGGAGATTGCGCTGGGCAAAGGCGTGCCAACCGGTTTGATCCTGGGTGGTGTGGCGCTGACAATCATCGCCCTGCTGATGTTGTTGAAAGAGGAAGTTCCGCCCTCGGTGCCAGTGCGCCGCGCCATGGAATAAGCCATGTCTTCGCTGGAAAATCCGGCAGATCCAATATGCATTCCAGAGGTGGAATTTGTTGAGCCAGATCAAGGCACCCCTGTGGGCCTTTCCATAACCTCTTTGGCAGGCAAATGGAGGAGATCATGTTCAAACATATCATGTTGCCGGTTGACCGGCATCTACCGCCCGAAGTTCGCAAAGCAGCCGATGTTGCCGGGCAGGTTGCAAAGTGGCAGGGCGCCAAAATCACTCTGATCAGCGTTACCGGGGCTCATATGGGTGAATCCTCGGAAACCGAGGCCGAGATCGACAAGGAGTTGGCGGAGTTCACCGAACAGTTGGCCGCAGAAAGTGGATCAGACGTTTCCATGCGCAAAATCCACTCGGTCGACGTTGCCGCTGAGGTGGACAGCGATCTGACCCGCGCGGCCGAGGAGATCGGCGCAGACCTGGTCATTGTCGGCACCCACGCGCCCCGGATCACCGACTATATTTTTTCCAGCCACGCCGGTTATCTGGCGAAACACGCCAGCATGTCTGTTTTTGTGGTGCGCTAGGCCTCGCCCGACGTTGGCAGTTCAGCTTCCAGAAACCGTTCGAACGCGTCCAGATTGACGGGCTCGAATTGTCCGAACCCCTGCATCCAGACCGAAGCGGCGCGCAAGGCGTCGGGTTCCAGCTTGCACCATTTTACCCGCCCGCGTTTTTCCTGACTGATCAGACCGGCCTTGGTCAGGATGACCAGGTGTTTGGAGATCGCGGCCAGCGACATCTCGAACGGTTCGGCCACATCCGTCACCGCCATGTCATCCTCCAGCAGCATCGCCAGAATGGCGCGGCGGGTGGGGTCGGCGAGGGCTGCAAAGACTGTGTCGAGATCGTTGGACATGTGACCGCTCAACCATAGCCGTCGGGATTGGTCAACCATTTGGTTGAATATGCGGATTCAGGGCTTTGGCGGTGCAACGGCGGTCATCGAAACGAATGGCGCGTCTTGGGTCTTGTGAAAATCATAACAAATTCAATATTTTAGACTGCGTCAACGAGGGCATTCAAGGTCGTTGACTCTGCGCGCGCCGCGCCTTAGCACCATGCCCAAGACTGTACGAGGGAAACGCCCGTGACCGATGATGACCAAAAGCAGCGTATGGCGCAGCTGGAGGCCAAGATCGAGGCGGCGAAAAAGGCCAAAGCGCCAAAGCCTCGTGCGGATGCTGACGTGTCCGGGGGTGAGCTTGCCTGGCGGATGGTCATCGAAATGGTATCCGGTCTGGGGATCGGATTTGGCATCGGATACGGGCTGGACAGCCTGCTCGGGACGATCCCGATCTTTCTGGTGCTGTTTACATTGCTGGGCCTTGTCGCGGGCGTGAAGGTTATGCTCCGCAGCGCGAAAGAGGTTCAAGAGAAACAAACGGCGGCAACGGCTGCCGAGAAGGACGAGAGGGACTGAACGTGGCAACCGAGACCACCGCAGCAGAAGGCAGCAGCCTGGTATTCCACCCGATGGATCAGTTCATCGTCAAGCCGCTGTTCGGCGATGGTGCAGTAGGCATGTTCACCGTCACCAACGTGACCCTGTGGTTGTTCTTTGCGGTGCTGGCCATAATCGCTCTGCTGGTACTGCCCACCTCGAAACGCGCCATCGTTCCGACCCGTATGCAGTCGGTGGCCGAGCTGGCCTATGGCTTCATCTACAAGATGCTGGAAGACATCTGCGGCAAGGAAGGCGTGAAATACTTCCCCTATGTCATGACCCTGTTCATGTTCATCGTCTGCGCGAACTTCCTGGGGCTGATCCCGACCTCGTTCACCACCACGTCGCATTTTGCCGTGACCATCCCGCTGGCGCTGGCCGTGTTCCTGACCGTGACCGTGCTGGGTTTCGTGAAAAACGGCGCCGCATTCCTCGGTCTGTTCTGGGTCTCCAGCGCGCCTCTGGCGCTGCGCCCGATCCTGGCGATCATCGAGCTGATCTCGTACTTCGTGCGTCCGGTCAGCCACTCCATTCGTCTTGCCGGAAACGTCATGGCTGGCCACGCGGTTATCAAGGTTTTCGCAGGCTTCGCCGCGATTGCCGTGATCTCGCCCGTGTCGGTTCTGGCGATCACCGCTATGTATGGTCTTGAGGTCCTTGTGGCCTTCATTCAGGCCTACGTATTCACCATTCTGACCTGTGTTTATCTGAAAGATGCGCTGCATCCGTCGCACTAAGGTCCGAACACCCAACATCGAAACTTCCAATTCGTAAGGAGATACATCATGGAAGGCGATCTCGCACACATCGGCGCAGGCCTGGCAGCAATCGGTTCCGGCGCAGCCGCAATCGGGGTGGGCAACGTAGCAGGCAACTTCCTGGCCGGCGCCCTTCGCAACCCTTCGGCGGCTGCTTCGCAGACCGCAACCCTCTTCATCGGTATCGCGTTCGCAGAAGCCCTGGGGATCTTCGCATTCCTGGTCTCGCTGCTGCTGATGTTCGCCGTATAATCTGCGGAACCTGATCCTTACGCGCAGGTGGGTCCAAGCCATAGCGGCCCACCTGTTGTAAAGACAAGTTTCCGACGGAGGATATCATGGCGACTGAACCCCTTACAAAAGAGGTAGCTGGCTCGTGCGTCGACTCCTATGGCTCTGCCATCGGGATGCCGCAGCTCTGCTTCGATTGGTTCCCCAACCAGATTTTCTGGCTGGTCATTACGCTGGTCGTCATCTTTCTGGTCCTGTCCCGCGTGGCTCTGCCCCGCATCGCGGCAATCCTGGCTGAACGTCAGGGGACCATTACAAATGACCTGGCTGCGGCCGAAGATCTGAAGGCCAAGGCGGTCGAGGCCGAAGAGGCCTATAACAAGGCGCTGGCCGATGCCCGTGCCGAAGCGCAGCGTATCGCTGCCGAAGCACGCGCTGAAATTCAGGCTGGACTGGATGACGCGATTGCCAAGGCGGATGCGGAAATCGCTGCCAAGGCGGCGGAATCGGAAAAGGCAATCGCTGAAATCCGTGCCGGTGCGCTAGAAAGCATTCAAGTGGTTGCCAAGGATACGGCGGCTGAACTGGTCACCGCACTGGGCGGCGAGGCAGATGCCAAAGCCATAAACAGTGCAGTAGACGCACAGACGAAAGGATAAGTGACATGCGGAACACTCTTGCCCTTATCCTGACCGTTGGTGCCGCCAGCCCCGCGCTGGCTGCAAGCGGCCCGTTCTTTTCGCTTGGCAATACCGACTTTGTCGTCCTTCTGGGCTTCATCGTCTTCATCGCGGTCCTGTTCTACTTCAAGGTCCCCGGTATGATCGGTGGCGCGCTGGACAAACGTGCCGAAGGCATCAAATCCGAACTTGACGAAGCCCGTGCTCTGCATGAAGAAGCCCGCAGTTTGCTGGCCTCGTACGAGCGCAAGCAGCGTGAAGTTCAGGGGCAGGCCGATGCGATCGTCGCGGCAGCGAAGGAAGACGCGGCCTTGGCGGCAGAACAGGCGAAAGCTGACTTGGAAAAGTCGATCGAGCGTCGTCTGGCCGCAGCTCAGGACCAGATCGCTTCGGCCGAAGCGTCTGCACTGAAGGAAGTGCGTGATCAGGCCGTATCGGTTGCGGTTTCGGCGGCCAGCTCGGTTCTGGCAAAGCAAATGACCGCAGCGCAGGCCAACAAGCTGATCGATGCATCGATTGCAGATGTGGATGCAAAGCTGCACTGACGGGTGACCCCGACAGACACGTGATACAGACGACCCGAGAGCTTTTGGCTGTCGGGTCTTTTGTTTTAGTCGTGCTTCTGTTTCTGTTGTTTCAAACACTCCGAATCCTACGACCTGCCGGGGATCAGGTTGATAGGAGCGCCCTGATGGGGGCGTGAAAACAACAGGGAAAGACAGGCGGTGTCAGGCAACGCAGTTTCGATGAATATTGTCGGCGTCGTCCGAAATGGCGGGTCAGCGCTGATCGACACGATCAACAGAATCGAAAACCTGTCTGCGCAGTTGCACCGGTTCACCGTCACCATTGCCACGAACGACAACACGGACGGTACGGATCAAGTGTTGTCTGATTATGCGGGTCAAAGCCGGCATGTCGATATCCTGCGACTGGATGGTCTTGCGTCAGAATTGCCAAACCGGGTCGAGCGTATCACGGCGGCCAGAAATGCAGTTCTCAAAAAACTCGAGGATCAGGACACGGACCTGGAGTTGACGCTGGTGTTGGATCTGGATGGTCCGAATACCTGCCTGGATGCCCAGGCGGTTCTGACAGCAGCGCAGCGGGTCGCCCCGTTGTGGGAGGGTGTTTTCGCCAACCCAAAACCAGCATATGACGATATCTACGCTTTGCGTTGTTCGGGTTGGTGTGATGAAGACGTGTGGCAACGCATTCAAAGCACGCGCCGGCCGCTGTTCGGGCGTCGCAAGTGGCGCCGGTCCGTCATGAAGTCCGCTGTTTTTGACCGCCAGTTTCACATTCCTGCCGATACGCCCCTGATCCCGGTCGACAGCGCATTCGGCGGCGCCGGTTTGTATAAATCCCGCGCGCTGCGAGGGTTGCGCTATACTTGCCGGGACGAAAAAGGCCAACAGGTGTGCGAACATGTAATGCTGCACAAACGTCTGAGAGATCGCGGCGCAAGGCTGTTCATCGACCCGGCGCTGACGACACTGGCCGCGGAGAACCGTCTGGGAGAAGGCAGCGGCGCGCCGTTCCCCCGACATCTGCTGCCAGCCGCGTCAGGCGCTGCCTAGTCCCGGCCTTGCCCTGCCATGTCTGCAAAATCCGGACCGCGCTCAGCCCCGCCCGGTTTCGTGTTGCAGCCTTTGTTGCGCAATAGCTTCGTTCCGATCGGCCTTTTGCTGGTCCGCCATGCAGCGTTCCACAAAATCCAAATGGCGTTCGATTGCATTTCGGGCGGCCAGAGGATCACGCTCTTGCAGCGCCGCATTGATGGCGCGGTGCTGATCCAGGATGGCCTCGCGGGTGGCGCGCTGACGGAACATGGTCTGACGGTTGTAGAACACCCCCTGCACCAGGAGGTCATACATCGACCGCATCATGTGCAGCATCACCACATTGTGGCTGGCTTCGATGATGGCCATGTGGAACTCGGCGTCCAGCTGCGCCTCGTCATTCGCGGCGTTTCGGTTGTGGGCCGCCTGCATCTTGTCAAAGATCGCCTGAACGACCTTCAGGTCGCTGTCTGACCCCAGGCGCGCCGCCCGTTCCGCCGCCAGCCCTTCCATGTCACGGCGAAAGGACAGGTAATCGAATACGGCTTCTTCATGGCTGCCAAACAGGCGGATCAGTGCCGGTGAAAAGGCAGAGCCCAGAACCTCGGCCACATAAATCCCGGATCCGGCTTTCGCGGTCAAAAGGCCCTGTTCCTGAAGGTCGGCAATCGCATCTCGCAGGGACGGGCGCGAAACGCCCATGCGCTCTGCCAACTCCCGCTCGGATGGCAGGCGCTCGCCGGGGCGCAGGATGCCTCGCAGGATCAAAAGCTCGATCTGGCGAACGACTGCGAGCGACAGCTTTTCCGTCTGAACTTTGTGAAATGGCATCTCTTCTTCCGAAATTGGTCAATTCATTTGACCATGGACGTCGGTGCTGTTCAAGAATCCCCGGTCGCATCCATTGAATAATTAGGTCAGTAATATTGACTTTAATAGTGGAGAGCTTAGGCTGCGCCGAATTGAGATCGGAGGAGCCTCATGTCCCAACACCCTTTGTTTGCCACCCGGGCCTCGCGAATGAAAGCGTCAGAGATTCGCGAATTGCTGAAGCTGCTTGACCAACCCGGCATCATTTCCTTTGCCGGTGGGATTCCTGATCCCGCACTGTTTCCCGCCGATGCGTTTGCACAGGCGTTTCAGCAGGCCCTGGGGCCGGATTTGCAAGCGCAGGCGCTGCAGTATTCGGTCAGCGAAGGCTATGTCCCATTGCGGCAGTGGCTGGCGCAGCACATGCGCGAAATCGGGGTGGCCTGTGACATCGACAACATCCTGATCACCTCGGGGTCACAGCAGGCGCTGGACTATCTGGGCAAGCTGTTCCTGTCCCCCGGTGACACGGCCCTGGTCGGGTGGCCCACTTATCTGGGCGCGCTGGCTGCATTCAACGCCTACGAGCCACGCTTTGACCGGCTCAATGGCAATCAGGGGGCCAAGGAATACAAGGCCGCAGCGGGCGCAGGCGCAGTGAAATTTGCCTATCTGTCGGCGGATTTTGCGAACCCGACAGGAGAAACCGTGGACTTGCAGGGCAGAGAGGCTCTGCTGGATCTGGCCGAGGAACTGGATTGCGCGTTGATAGAGGACGGAGCCTATCAGGCTCTGCGCTATGACGGGGATCCTATCCCCCCCATACTGTCATTGGAGCAGGCCCGCAAAGGGTCAATCGAGGACTGTCGGACGATCTATTGCGGCAGTTTCTCGAAAACGCTGTCGCCGGGTTTGCGTATGGGATGGGTCGTTGCGTCCAAGCCAGTCATTTCCCAAATGGTGCTGTTGAAACAGGCAGCTGACCTTCATTCCGCGACCATCAACCAGATGGCTGTGCATCAGGTGGCGCAGGCCTGTTTCGACACCCATATTCCGAAAGTACGAAATGTCTATCGCGCCCGTCGTGATGTGATGCTGAACGCCATGGACCAGCATATGCCTGACGGGGTGGAATGGACACGTCCCGAGGGGGGAATGTTCATCTGGGTCACGTTGCCCGAGGGGATGGTTGGCTCTGACCTGCTGGCGCGTGCGCTGGACACCGTCAAAGTAGCTTTTGTTCCGGGGCAGGCGTTTTTCCCGGATGGCAGCGGGGCAAACACGATCCGTCTCAGTTTTTCGAATTCTGACGAGGCGACAATACGCGAAGGCATTCGCCGACTGGGAGAGGTGCTGCGGGCCTGACGTCCGGAAAGGTTCTGTTAACCAAAATGCTGCAACTCTGCGGCATGATCCGGTTTCTCGCACCTCTGTTGCTGGCCGCCTGCGCCGCCGGCACTCCGCATTTCCGCGACGTTCCAGCCACGCGCGTGGCTGTGAATGGCAGTGTCTTTGATGTGCGTGTGCGCGGCGACCTGGCCGAGGCTGTGCGGATCAACGCGCAATACGCCCCTCGGCTGGGCCCGGTCCGGGATCGCGCCGCTTTAGCGATGGCACAGGTTTCGGGATGTCCAATTCTGGACGTGCTGGGGGATGCAGCCGTGACCGTTGGGGTTTTGGGGTGTGACCGTGATGCGGGTGAGCGGCTTTTGCTGACGGCCGTCTCGACCCCCAATTACGAATGCATCGACTTTGGTCTTTATGAAAACGTCGGTGGGGAAAACGGGTATCAGGTCTTTGAATGCACGCCGTATTGAGATGCGCGCGTTCTTGCGTGTTTCGGCAAGATGTTGTGGATAACTTGGGGTGATATCCCATATCCTGCGCAACTCCGTTGACTCAGACCCCATCCCTTGCGCAGACTTCCAATGCACAGGAATCATGGGGCACGCAGCCATTGCGTTTCAGCAAGCTCAAACTGACCGGCTTCAAAAGCTTTGTTGATCCGACCGATTTGATCATCGCGGACGGGTTGACCGGTGTGGTGGGCCCGAATGGTTGCGGCAAATCCAACCTTCTGGAAGCTTTGCGTTGGGTGATGGGTGAAAACCGCCCCAAATCCATGCGCGGTGGCGCGATGGAAGACGTGATCTTTGCCGGGGCCGCCACGCGACCCGCGCGCAACTTTGCCGAAGTTGTCCTGACCATGGACAACTCGGAACGTCTGGCGCCGTCGGGGTTCAACGACAGCGATCAACTGGAAATCGTTCGCCGCATCACCCGCGATGTGGGCAGTGCCTACAAGACCAATGGCAAAGACGTTCGTGCGCGCGATGTGCAGATGCTGTTTGCCGATGCTTCGACCGGTGCGCATTCGCCCGCGTTGGTCGGACAGAACCGCATTGCCGAGTTGATCAACGCCAAGCCGCGCGCCCGGCGCCGCATTCTGGAAGAGGCCGCCGGGATCTCGGGCCTGTATCAGCGTCGCCATGAGGCCGAGCTCAAGCTGAAAGGCACCGAAGCCAACCTGACCCGCGTCGATGACGTGCTGGAGCAGTTGGGCGGACAACTGGCCCAGCTTGCGCGTCAGGCCCGTCAGGCGGCCCGCTATCGTGAAATTGGCGAACAGCTGCGTCAGGCCGAGGGGATGCTGCTGTATCGACGCTGGAAAGAGGCCGACATGGCCCGCCAGCAGGCCGAAGAAAAACTGCGTGAGCGGATCACCGAAGCCTCCCGTGCCGAGGCTGAAGCCCGCGCTGCCGCCGCAAAACGTGCCGAGATCGAGGAAACCCTGCCGCCGCTGCGCGAGGAGGAGGCCATTGCCGCCGCCGTGCTGCAACGCCAGCAGGTGCAGCGCGATCAATTGTCCGATCAGGAAACCCGCGCCCGTCAAGCGATCGAGACGCTGACCAACCGAATCCAGCAGCTGGCCAACGATATCGAACGCGAAGCCGGATTGAACCGCGATGCGGTACAAATGATTGAACGGCTGGAATGGGAAGCGCGCGAACTGGCCAAGGCGGCAGAAGGTCACGATGAGAAAGTGGCCGAAGCGGCGGAAATCGCCCGCGAGGCAGCCTCGATCCTACAGGAACGCGAAGACCACCTGTCGCAGCAAACCGAAGATATGGCCCGTCTTGTCGCCCGGCACCAGTCCGCCCAGCGTCTGGTCGAAGACAGTCGCAAGACACTGGCCCGATCCGAAAGTGAAGAGGAAGAAGCCCGGAAAGCCGTGGACGAGGCCAAGACGGCCCTGATCCGCGCCAGCGAGGCGTTTGAAGACGCCCAATCGGGCGAAGAAGAAGCCCGTGAAGCGGTGGAAGCCGCCGAAGAGGCGCTTGCCGCGGCGGATGAACTGCGCAACGAAACGCAAGCGCGCGAAGCCGAGGCCCGGGCGAGACGGTCTGAGGCAGAAGGCGAGCTGGGCGCGATCCGGGCCGAAACCACGGCGCTGGCCAAGCTGGTGGAGCGCGACACGGCGGAAGGCGGTCAGGTGCTGGACCTGCTGCGCGTCGAACCCGGTTATGAAAAGGCTTTGGGTGCTGCTCTGGCCGACGATCTTCGCGCGCCGCTGGTCGAGGGTGACGGGCCATCCGGCTGGGTGCAGGTGGCTGGATATGACAGCGACCAGCCATTGCCTGAAGGGGTCGAGCCTCTGGCGCTTCATGTATCGGGCCCCGATCGTCTCAGCCGGCGCATTGCGCAGATCGGGTTGGTGGATGCGGATCAGGGCGCACGGTTGCAGGCATCGCTGAAACCCGGCCAGCGTCTGGTGTCGCGCTCGGGCGACCTGTGGCGCTGGGACGGGTTCCGGGCCTGGGCCGAAGACGCGCCAAGTGCTGCTGCTCTGCGGTTGGAGCAGCTCAACAAGCTGGAAGCACTGAAACAGGACCTTGCCCGTGCCGAAGCACAGGCTGACGGTGCCCGTGCCGCGCATGAGGCGCTGTCTCAGCAATTGGCGGACGTGACCGAGGCAGACCGGCGCGCGCGTGAGGCCCGCCGTGCTGCTGATCAGCGCATGGCCGAAACCGCGCGCGCACTGTCGCGGGCCGAGGCCGACCGCAATCTGGCCCAGGGCAAGCTGGAAACCCTGACCCTCGCCGTTGACCGCCACAAGGACGACGCCATGGCCGCCCGCGCGCAACTGCGCGACGCCGAAGGGGCTTTGGCCGGTCTGGGTGATCTCGACAGTGCCCGCGCACAGGTCGAAGACATCAAGCAGACGGTCGAGGCGGCGCGGATCACCATGCTGACCCACCGTTCGACCCATGACGAGCTGCGCCGTGAGGGGGACGCTCGCACGCGTCGTACCCAGGAGGTCGCGAAAGATCTCAGCGGGTGGCGCCACCGTTTGGAAACGGCTGAAAAGCGGATTTCCGAACTTGCCGAGCGCAAGGAAAGCTCGGAAGAAGAGCTGACGGAGGCCATGGCCGTGCCCGGCGAAATCGCCGAGGCGCGTGAGGAGCTGAACGAACAGATCGAAGCCGCAGAAGCACGGCGCGCCGAAGCCGCCGACAAATTGGCCGAAGCCGAGGCTATGCACCGTGAAATCGTTCTGGCCGAACGGGAGGCCGAGCGTCTGGCATCAGAAGCGCGCGAAAGCCGTGCCGCGGCCGAGGCGCGCTGTGACGCGGCCAAGGAAAGTGTTGTCGCGGCGGCGGAACGGATTGCCGAGGATCAGCAACTGACCCCGAACCAATTGCTGAACCAGCTGGACGTGAACCCCGACCAGATGCCAGCTGCGGACGTTCTGGAATCCGAAGTGAACCGTCACAAACGTCAGCGCGATGCGATGGGGGCCGTGAACCTGAGGGCCGAGGAAGACAGCAAGGAAGTTCAGGAAGAATTCGATACGCTCAGCAGCGAAAAAGCCGATCTGGAAGAGGCAATCAAGGCGCTGCGCAGCGGGATCGCCAGCCTCAACCGCGAAGGGCGCGAGCGGTTGCTGACCGCGTTTGAACAGGTGAATTCGAACTTTGCCATGTTGTTCAAGCATCTCTTTGGGGGCGGCGAGGCCAATCTTGTGATGGTCGAAAGTGACGACCCGCTGGATGCGGGCCTTGAGATCATGTGCCAGCCGCCTGGCAAGAAACTGTCGACTCTCAGCCTGCTGTCGGGCGGAGAACAGACCCTGACGGCGACCGCGCTGATTTTCGGCGTCTTCCTTGCCAATCCAGCTCCGATCTGCGTGCTGGACGAGGTTGATGCGCCTTTGGATGATGCAAACGTGACGCGTTTCTGTGATCTGCTGGACGAGATGTGCCGCCAGACTGACACGCGGTTCCTGATCATCACCCACCATGCGGTGACGATGGCGCGCATGGATCGCCTTTTCGGTGTCACAATGCAGGAACAGGGAGTCAGCCAACTGGTTTCGGTCGATCTGAAGAAAGCCGAACAGATGGTCGCCTGACCGCTCACTGGAAGTTTATGACGGTTGCGGCTTTATCGCGCTAACGTGAGCGCATGACGCGCTTCCTGATCCCCGCCCTCATCGCCGCCGGCCCTGTATTTGCAGCCGACTGGCCCGTCAAAACCGGGGATACGCCCCTTACAGCCGCAGAGCTTGATGCTTTGGCGGGGCAGACACTGACCTTTTACGACGACGGACAGGCCAAATTCTCGGCCGGGGGCGCCTATTCCTACACATACGCAAGCGGAGATTCTGCCTTTGGAACTTACGCGATTGCCGATGATGGCAGCGTGTGCATCGCGTACCGCAATGGGTTCAGCCGCTGTGATCTGTACGTGCGTAGCGGGGGGCGACTGATCCTGATAGACGAGAAGGGCGACCGCTATCCGGTGCGGCCGGAGTAGTGCGTACCATGATTAGTGTTCTTTCTTCGCCGCGAGAGGACGGACAAGTTCGGAAACGGCACTTTGAACGATAAGTATGTTCCGCCGCCAAGCTTTAATATTCTTAGGATCAACGTCAGGCCAATCATAGACTGAGCCATGATGATTGATGGTTACAAGTCTGATCTCTGCGAATATATCGTCAGAAACGTATAGAAGTAAGTCGCAGCCTTTTCCACCTAACTCAGCGGCCAGCGGGTTCAGCGATTCACGACATAGCAAAGCTTTATCGTCGTCTTCTTGGCCGATAAAATCTACTTGTGAATAAAGACGAGACACGGTTTGCGGGTTTTTGAGTGGGGAGTAGTTTGGATTCAATATGGCTCGCAATGATATGCCAAGCGTCCCTTCGGGCACATGAATTTCTAGTGCTTCTAGATCTTGGTGTCGCCAATAGACTGAGGTTGCATCCTCGGATAGCCAGGCAATCTTATCGTCTGACCAAGCGGGGGAGACCACAAAGCACACAGCTGTCTCTCTTGAAATCAATGGTAAATAGCCTTCTCCACAAACTGTCTCAGTTGAGGGCCTGTCAGAGTTGCCTTGTTCTGGTTTGTCGATCTTGCGCAATGGCAAGATGAAAGGGACAATAAGAAGCAATACAATTGAAATCACGGTAGCGCGTCGAAATTTTGAGCGATTGCTGGAGAGCTTTGGCATCATGACCGCAAGTTGAAGACTTCTGCTAAATGCAAGACTTAGTAAGACACTATAATTGTCCTAGCAACTCCACCGTCGGCCATGCATCCGCAGGCAATCCCAATCTCACCTGTTCGGCCCGCACTGCGGCGCGGGTACCGGCAC
Source organism: Ruegeria sp. HKCCA5463 (assembly GCF_013034175.1). NCBI lineage: Bacteria > Pseudomonadati > Pseudomonadota > Alphaproteobacteria > Rhodobacterales > Roseobacteraceae > Ruegeria > Ruegeria sp. HKCCA5463. The sequence goes on along the minus strand of NZ_WQFL01000012.1, from coordinate 49,843 downwards.
CCAGAATCCCGTCGATCTTGCCCACATCATATCCTTTGGCTTGCAGCTTGGTTTGCAATTGCTTCATCTGCGCGCCGCTCAGGCCCGGCGTGGGGTTGCCAGCATCATAAATTTGTGCCCCTTCCAGACGTGTCCCGAAATAGGCGGCAGTCAATACATAGACAAAGCTCTGGTTCCATTCGAAATAGACGTCGAAATTCGGATAGGCCAGAAAGGCCGGGCCCTTGTGCCCCTGGGGCAGGATCAGCGAGGCAGGCAGGTTTGCCAGCGACCCGCTGCGTGCCTGAACGCCCATGGCCTGCCAATCGGCCACCGACCGGGGCTTGCCGGGGCCGGACAGAGACCAGTCCATCTGCGCGGGCACCGCGACCTCTTGCAGCCACGGTTCGCCTGCGCGCCAGCCCAGATGCGACAGCATCTTGGCCCCGGACATCAGCGCATCGGGGGCCGAGGTTTTCAGGCGGACATGCCCGTCGCCGTCACCATCGACACCGTTTTCCAGAATGTCCCGCGGCAGCATCTGGACCATACCGATTTCCCCGGCCCACGCGCCCGTTGTGCGGGCCGGGTCGAAATCACCATTCTGATAAAGTTCGATGGCCGCGAAGATTTGAGGGCGGAACAGGTCGGGGCGACGGCAGTCATGGGCCAAAGTCACCAGTGCATTGCGGGTGTTGAAGTCGCCCTGAAAGGATCCGTAGTCGGTCTCGAACGCCCAGAAGGCCAGCAACACCCCGCGTGAGATGCCGTATTGCTTTTCGATCCGGTCAAACACCGCGTCATATTTGCGCGACATCGCCTGCCCGCGTTCGATCCGATTGGCCGAGATCAGCCGCCGGGAAAACTCGATAAAGGGTTTCTGAAACACCCCCTGCGCCCGATCGGCCTTCAGCACGGCGCTGTCCTGCTGCACGCCTTTGAAAAATGCGTTCACGGTGGATTTGTCAAAGCCTTGCTGCACGGCCTCGGCCTTTAGCCCTTTGACAAAGGAATTGAAGCCACCACCACATTGGGCCAGGGCAGGTTGGGCAAACAAGGTGGCGGCGATCAGGCCGGAAAGAAAACGCATGACAAATGTCCGTCAGTAAATCAGGTCGATCCCAACCGACACCGACACGAGCCCAAGCGCAAGCCCCCAAACACGCCACAACATGCGACATGCGCGGAAAATGTCCAAAGCTCCGATCTCGCGCTGAGCGTTGCCATTGACCCATGCCAGATCCCGCACCTTGCCGTCATAGCTGCGCGGCCCGGCTAGGGCGACGTTCAGCGCGCGGGCCATGGCGGCCTCGGGCCAGCCCGCATTGGGCGAGATGTGACGGTGCGCATCTGCCAAGATTTCGCGCCAGCGCGACCACTGGCCCGACAGCGCCACGATCATCACGCAGGTCAGGCGGGCTGGGATCAGGTTCAGCAGGTCGTCGAACCGTGCCGAAGCCCAGCCAAACGCGCGGTACGTTTCGTTGCGATATCCGATCATGCTGTCGGCCGTGTTCACCGCCTTATAGACCAGCAGCCCCGGCAACCCGGCAATCAGAAACCAGAAAGCAGGCGCGATGACGCCGTCGCTGAGGTTCTCAGCGGCGCTTTCGATGGCCGAGCGTGCCACCTGTGCCTCGGTCATGTCCCGTGTATCGCGTGAGACGATCATGGCCACCCGTGCCCGCCCCTCTGACAGCGAGGCCATCAGCCCTTCGCCCACGGCGCGCACATGGGTGACCAACGATTTTTGCGCCAACAGGATCGCGCAGACCAGGATTTCAGCCACCGGCCCCAACAGGGACAAACCCCAGCCAAGCGCCCCAGCGCCGCAAACCAGCAGGACAAGCACACCCACCCCTTTTGAACGGCGCTGGGCCCCGTGGTTCAGGCGTGTATCCAGCCAGCCGATCAGGTTGCCGATCATCACCGCCGGATGCCTGACGCGCGACCAGAGCCAGTCGGGTTCCCCCAGTGCTGCGTCCAGACACATGGCACAGACCAGCATCAGGCCAGGGCTCACAGGGCCGCCTCCAACCTGTTCCATCCATCCTCGGGCGGGAGCCCAAGGCGCAGATAGGTTTCAGAATAGGGGAAGATGCGGCTCCAGATATGGGACCGTGCCAGACGACCTTGCCAATGGGCGGCGTTGTCGACCTGATAAAGTCGGAACAGGCTGGTGCCGCCGATCACCTTGGCCCCCTTTCTTGTGACCAGCGCATCCAGCCTTGAGGCCTCGTCAGCCAAACGCGCACGCGTGGCGTCCGCCCAACGGTTGTCCATCAAAGCCTGTGTGCCGACCCGCAAGGCCGGACCTGATACCGACCAAGGGCCGGTCAGATCGTTCAACCGGCTAATCATATCCGGCCGTCCGATGGCAAACCCCAGCCTTACCCCGGCCAGCCCCCAGAATTTGCCAAAACTCTTCAGCACGATCACGCCGGGGCGGTCTGCAAGATGGATCAAGGACTTGTCCGGCATGACGTCGCAAAAGCTTTCGTCAATCACGGTAAGTGGTGCCGATACGTCGCTTTCCTGCCAGATACGCCCGTCCGGGTTGTTCGGATGTACGATCACGCGGGCGTCGCTGGGCGCGTCTTGCCGTATCTTCCACCCCTGCGCCGAAAAGGCGGCGGCGTGTTCGTTATAGGTGGGTGGCGTGATCTGTACCGTACCCGTCGCGGCCAGAGCCGGCAGACGCGCGATGATCGCCGACGCTCCGGGCGCGGGCAGGATCGCGGCACGCTGCGGCACGTTCCAGAACCGGCGCGCGGCATCGCTGAGCCGTTCAAACGCCCCGTGATCCGGCAATTCGGCCCAATCCCCGGCCGTCAGGCCGGACACGGGATAGGCATGAGGATTGATGCCGGTGGACAGATCGATCCAGTCGGTGCGTTGCCCGCCATATTTGACAATCGCCTTGTCCAACCCGCCGCCATGGTCACGAACCGCGCGTGGATCCAGATCTTCGTCCAAAGTGTTCATCTGCTCTCTCTGCGAGAAATTACCGCTTTTGGACCGCTTCAAGCGGATTTTCGCCTCTTACACAAGCAAATCCGCCTGTTCACGGGCCTGTGGGGCTGCTGTTAACACTTTGTTAAGGAAATAACGAGATCACGGACCACGGGGGTCGGCACCACTCACCATACCAAGTGCCGAGGTTGTTGCAAATGAAAGTTCTGATTGTTGAGAGTAATCCCGACCTTGGTCGGGTCTGGAAAAGGCATCTGGAACGGCAGGGCGCCGAGGTCACGCTGGTCGAGACGCAGGAAGCCGCCATTCTGGCGCTGTACGGCACGGATTTCGAAATCATCGTGCTGGATCTGGTCCTGGAAACCGGAAGTGCATTGGCCGTGGCCGATTTTGCAAGCTATCGCCGCCCCCAGGCGCGGGTGATCTTTGTCACTAACACCACTTTCTTCTCGGATGGATCGATATTTGCCCACAGCCCGAACGCCTGTGCTTATGTGCAAAGCGAAACACCGCCAGAGGATCTGGCGGCGATGGTCGAGCATTACGCCGCAGGGCGCTGATCGCGGCGGTGCGGTTCTGTGTAATCCAGCACCGGGTTCACCGGAATGATCCGGTGCGGATTGATGCTGTCATGGCTGTAGTGATAGTGGCGCACGATATGGTTCATGTTCACCGTGGGTGCCACCCCGGGCCATTGGTACAGTTCACGCGTATAGGCCCATAGGTTCGGGTAATCGATCAGGCGCCGCTTGTTGCATTTGAAGTGCAGATGATAGACCGGATCAAAGCGGATCAGCGTCGTAAACAGCCGCCAGTCAGCCTCGGTGATCCGATCCCCCATCAGGTAACGGTTCCGGGCCAGACGATCTTCCAGCCAGTCCAGCGTGTCGAACAACGGGCCCACGGCGGCGTCATAGGCCGCTTGCGAGGTGGCAAAGCCGGACTTGTAGACGCCGTTGTTGACGTCTGAATAGATGCGCGCGTTGACCTCTTCGATTTCATCGCGCATCGCTTCGGGCCAGTAATCATCGGTATTGCCGGTGATCCCGTTGAAGGCCGAATTGAACATGCGGATGATTTCCGAGCTTTCGTTCGACACGATGGTTTCCTGCCGCTTGTCCCACAGGATCGGCACGGTCACGCGACCCGAATAGGCTGGATCGGCTTTGGTATAGATCTGGTGCGCAAAGCCCAGCCCATAAAGGTCGTCTCCTGTCGCGCCGTGAGCGTCTGTTTCAAAGGTCCAACCCTGATCCAGCATGTCCGGATGCACGACCGACACCGAGATCAGATCGCTCAGCCCTTTCAACTCGCGAAAAATCAGCGTGCGATGGGCCCAGGGGCAGGCATAGCTGACGTACAGGTGATAGCGCCCGGGTTCTGCTTTGAACCCGCCTTTGCCTGATGGCCCCGCCTTGCCGTCAGCGGTCAACCAATTGCGAAACTGCGCGGCGCTGCGCTTGAATGCACCACCCGTGGATTTGGTATCATACCAGGTATCTTGCCATTTTCCGTCGACCAGCAGGCCCATGTCTTTTCCTCCGCATGTGCGTTTCGAAAACATAGGGCCAGGGCTTGCATCTTCCTATGCGAGCGCCCGCGCAAATGCTCTGCATCCGCGCACAGTCGAGTTCGGGATTTCTGTGCAACAAACCTCGGCCGGATCGTGTTTCTGTGACGTGGTTCACTGGATTTTTACAACTTATCCCGCACAATAGAAGTCATTCACGGGGGAACGGATTAATGAGTACCTATGTTTCAAAGGAAATACGCGCCGAGTTGGACGCGGCCCGAATCGCCACATTGAAAAAAGCCAGCCGTTTACGGGTGGAGATGGGCGACAATACCTACAAAATACTCAAATTGTGGAAAGACGGTTTTACGGTTGAAGCGGAAACCACGCCGCGCTTGCGCGGGCTTGTTGATATCTTTGACGGGGCCAACCACCTCTATCAATGCCTCATCGTCGCGGATGAGGATGAAGGCGGTGAGATGCGGTATGAATTCAAACGCAGCACGGCCGCCCATGACAGCGCGCCGCTTGACTTTTACCGCGCGCCCGATGCGCCGATCGCCCTGCTGGGGCATGACGACTAGGGGCGAATTTCAACTGGTATTCCCATTTGGCCCAGGGTTTGGTCGATGCCAAAGGCCAGCGGTGCCAGCCTAATGGCAGGCACGCGCGGCCCAAAGCGGCCTCAACCAAGGCAACCGGCACCTGTGAAAACAGGGCAAGGTTTGCAAGCCCCGGCCGGCACGTACTTATTGCAGATCCCCGAAAGCACGTTTCAGCCGCAGGCAAGCATCCTCGACCCGCGCCCGTTGCGTGGCGAGGTTGAACCGTTCAAACGTTTCTCCTCCAGTGCCGAAACCCGGACCTGACGATGTCGCGATCCGCGCGTCCTCGCGCAACCGGCGGACAAATTCAGCGTGATCCATGCCGGTGCCCGAGAAATCGACCCAGGCCAGATAGGTCGCCTGCAAGGGCATCGACCAGAGCCCCGGAATCTCGGTGATTGTCTGATCGAACAGACGCCTGTTTCCCTCCAGATGCGCGATCTGGGCATCTACCCATTCGGCCCCTTCGGGGCTGTACGCGGCGGTGATCATCGCCACGCCCAACGCGCCGGGATCGTAGTCCAATGTTTGCAGCCGTTGCTTCATGGCCGCGCGAAGTTTGGGATCGGGAATGATCATGTTGCCGGTCCGCTGCCCGGCGATGTTGAAGGTCTTCGACGCCGCAGTCAGCGTCACGGTCCACGGACGTGCATCCGGGGCTGCCACGTCCATCGGCACAAATTTGGCGCCGGGATAGACCAGATCGTGGTGAATCTCGTCCGATACCAGTATTAAACCGTTCCGTTCGGCAAACGCAGCCACGGCCTGCAACTCGTCGGGCGTCCAGACACGACCCGACGGGTTTTGCGGCGAACACCACAGTAGCATCTTCTCGGACCCGTCCAACCGGGACTGGGCGTCGTCCAGATCCAGGCCGTAACTTTCCCCGTCCCGCACCAAAGGGCATTCCACGACCCGGCGGCCCGATTTGTTCACCTTGTGGGCAAACTCATGGTAAACGGGGGTGAAGATCACGATGCCATCACCGGGATCGGTCCAGACATCCAGCGACAGGGCGATTGCATTGCCCAAGCCCTGGGTCGTCAGAATCCAATCCGTGTCGATTTCCCAATCATGGCGGGTTTTCATCCACCATTGAACCGAGGCCAGATAGTCCGGGTGCATCCATGAATAGCCGAACACGCCGTGATCTGCGGCCTTGCGCACGGCCTCGATCACGCAGGGTGCCGTCTGGTAATCGGAATCGGCCGTCCACATGGCCAGACCGTCCTCGGGCGAGACGCCATACAGCATCTCCATCTTGTCCCATTTTGAACTGTTGGTGCCCCGGCGGTCGATCAGGTCGTTGAAAGTCATGTCTGCTCCATTTTCTCGACCGAAAGCTAACCGCAAATCGGGCGGGTGCAAGGGGGGCGTTGCGGCGCGGGGCGGGATGGCCTAAATCAGCCTCATGAAACGCACTATCCTGATCCATCCCGATCCCCGCCTGAAAAAGGTCTGCGCGCCCGTATCCGACCTGACGGACGAGCTGCGCACGCTGGCTGACGACATGCTGGAAACCATGTATGACGCGCCCGGGATTGGCCTCGCCGCGCCGCAGATCGGTGTGCTGGAACGGTTGATCGTGCTGGATTGCATCAAGGAAGAAGGCGAAACACCGCGCCCGCTGATCATGTTCAACCCTCAGGTCATCGCCTCTTCCGAGGAAACCAATGTATACGAGGAAGGATGCCTGTCGATCCCGGATCAATATGCCGAAGTGACCCGCCCCAAGGTGGTCGATGTCACCTGGATGGACGAGAAGGGAAACCTGCGACAGGAGACGTTCGACGGGCTTTGGGCCACTTGCGTGCAGCATGAAATCGACCATCTGAACGGCAAGCTGTTCATTGATTACCTAAAACCGCTGAAACGGCAGATGATTACCCGCAAGATGCAAAAGCTCAAACGTGAACGGGCGCGCGCATGACCGTCCGCACCTGTCTGCCCTGGCCCGACAAACGCTTGCGCACAAAGGCGGATGAGGTGACTGAAATCACCGATGACATTCGCCGGATTTGGCAGGACATGATCGATACGATGGAGGCCATGCCCGGTGTCGGTCTGGCCGCGCCGCAGATCGGAGTGATGTTGCGTCTGGCCGTGGTCGATGGGTCGGCCGAGCGGGGCAAGGCCGTGCGTCTGGCGAACCCGGAAATCCTGCACAGCTCGATCGAACTGCGTGAACATGAAGAGGCCAGTCCGAACCTGCCGGGCGTGTCGGCCAAGGTAAAACGCCCACGCGCGGTGACTGTCAAATTCCTGAACGAGCAGGGCGTGGTGGACCGTCGCGATTTTGTCGGCATCGAGGCCACCAGTGTCCAGCACCAGATCGACCATCTGAATGGCCGGATGTATTTTGACCGGCTCAGCAAGGTCAAACGCGACATGCTGCTGCGCAAAGCCAAGAAACAGGGTTAAAGATGCGCGTTGTTTTCATGGGAACCCCGGACTTCTCGATGCCGGTTCTGGATGCGCTGGTCGAGGCCGGGCATGAGATCGCCGCCGTCTATTGCCAGCCCCCGCGCCCGGCGGGGCGGGGTAAGAAGGATCGCCCGACACCGGTCCACGCGCGTGCCCAGGCGCTGGGTCTGGACGTGCGTCACCCAACCTCGCTGAAACCGGCCGAGGAACAGGACAGTTTTGCGGCACTGAACGCGGATGTGGCGGTGGTTGTGGCTTATGGGCTGATCCTGCCCCAGCCCATCCTCGATGCGCCGGCTCATGGCTGCCTGAACATTCATGCCAGCCTCTTGCCGCGCTGGCGCGGGGCAGCTCCGATCCACCGCGCGATCATGGCGGGTGATGCGCAAACCGGCGTCTGTATCATGCAAATGGAGGCGGGCCTTGATACCGGCCCCGTTCTGTTGCGGCAGGCCACCGATATCGGGCCCGAGGAAACCACCGCGGAACTGCATGACCGGCTCTCGGCGATGGGCGCGGCCTTGATCGTTGAGGCGTTGGCAAAGCTGCCCGGCCTGACCCCTGATCCGCAGCCCGAGATTGGTGTCACCTATGCCGCCAAGATCGACAAGTCCGAGGCCCGCGTGGACTGGTCGCGCCCCGCGGTCGAGGTCGATCGGCAGGTCCGCGGCCTGTCGCCCTTTCCCGGGGCCTGGACCGAGATCGACGGCAACCGGGTAAAACTCCTCGCTTCGCGTCTGGCCGAAGGGCAGGGCGCGCCGGGCGAAGTTCTGAATGACGATCTGTATGTGGCTTGCGGGCAGGGCGCCATAGAACTGCTGCGCTTGCAAAGGGCGGGCAAAGGCGCGCAGGATAAGGAAACGTTCCTGCGGGGCTGGCCAATCCCGATCGGCACCCGGATGTCTTCGGAGTAAAGCCATATGTTCATGGTGATGATGGGCACTGTCGTGATTGCCGGGATCGTCGGGTATCTGTCCGAACAGACCGGTTTCACCCATAACGGCTATTTGCAATCCATCATCATCTGTGTGGGCGGGGCGTTCCTGTTCTATTTCGTCCGCATCATGTTCGGCATCAGCTTTGGTCCTCCGGGGCTGGATGCGGTGATTTCCTCTGTTGGTGCCTTGATCATCGTGCCGACCCACTGGAGGAAGTGACATGCCAATCGTCGCCCTGATCATCATCGGTGCAGCGGCAGGGTTTCTGGCCACCCGCCTGATGCGGATCGAGGCGGATATCCCGACGACCATGCTGATCGGTATCGCAGGCGCCCTGATCGGAGGGATGCTGCTGCGGTTTCTTGTAACCGTTATGGGGTGGCTGTCTGGTTTTGTCGGGGCGGTTCTGGGTGCGTTGCTGGTGATTTGGATCTGGCAGACCTACCTGCGCCGTTAACCCCTTGACCCGGCGTCTTTCCTCCGTCCAGATCGCCTTCAACGAAAAAGGGGAATGATGATGCCGCATGATTTGAAGCCGGGTGATGTCGCTCTGATGGGCGTTCCTTTGGATCTGCATTCCTCGTTCCTGCAAGGGCCGGCCTTCGCCCCCGGACGCATCCGCGAGGCGCTGCATTCCGGTGCCGCCAACCTGACGGCCGAGGATGGCACCGATCTGGGTGCAAGCGCCAAATTCAGGGATACCGGCGATCTGGATGTGTTCGAAATGCGCGGGCAGGAACCGATTGACCGGATCGAGGCCGAAGCGGCGAAACGGATCGCAACCGGCGCGCGCCTGTTGTCTCTGGGCGGCGACCATTCGGTGGCCTATCCGCTGATCAAGGCCCATGCGGATCGGTACGAAGGGCTGAACATCCTGCATATCGACAGCCACCCTGATCTGTACGACACGCAGGATATCGGACCGCTCGGCCATGGCTGCCCCTTTGCCCGAGTGATGGAGACCTGCCCGGTCAAGCGTCTGGTGCAGGTCGGCATCCGCACCATGAACGCCCATCAGCGCGAACAGGCCGATAAGTTCGGGGTCGAGGTGATCGACATGCGCAACTGGCGCCCCGACTTGCAGATTTCATTCGATGGCCCGGTCTACCTGTCCCTTGATCTGGATGCGCTGGACCCGGCCTTTGCGCCGGGCGTCTCGCACCATGAACCCGGTGGGCTGAGCACGCGCGAGGTTATCGACCTGATCCACCGGTTCAAAGGTCAGCTGGTCGGAGCGGATATCGTCGAGCTCAACCCGCATCGCGACCCCTATGGCATGACGGCGATGGTGGCCGCGAAATTCGTCAAGGAAATCGGCGCGCGCTTGCTGAACGGCTGACTTACCGTTCGTCGCACACCGTCGCAGACCCAAGTGCCGGAGCACCCCTGGTGGACAAATCGAACCGGTTCGCCTCGGCAGTGGTCATCCAGTGCATACTGTCGGCCGGGGCTGCGAACAGGGTGTACCAGTAAAACTCCTCGTCCACGCCGATATCCTTGAAATAGTCCAGGTATCGGTCATGTTCTGGATCGTCCTCGGGCAAGTCGGTCGCCACCAGACCCGACCCGGCCCAGCTGTGGACACCGACACAGGCCCCCGGTTGCAGCACGCGGCGGTTTCCGGCCAGGAACAAGTCGGTGCCACCGCTGGCCACCAGCCCGTTCGATGGAACAACGGTATCGAACCCGGCCCTGTGCACTTCGCGGGCGAAGATGACATTGGCGTCATCATCAACCGATCCTTCAATGTATTGCAGAACCAGAGTGCGGGCTTCGGGGTTTTGGGCTGTCACTTCCTCAAAGGCAGACAGCGTTGTCTCGTCAATCGTGCCCGAGGCGATGATCTGGTCGCCCTGCGCAACAAAACTGACAGGGGTGTAATACGCGCCGCATGAGGCGAGCAGGGCCAGGCAGGCTGTGATGGATGCAAGTCTAAGTGTCACGTTGGCCTCCGGGCTGTGCTTTCAAAAGGGGTAACAGCATGCCGCTTTGGCGTCCACTGTCAGGCTCAGTTGCGCGGCGGACGGCTTTTGTAGACCGGCAATTGCCAGCCAAGCATCAACGACCCGGCGCGCAACGCCCAGCACACCAAGGCGCAGAGAGCCAGAGAAAACGCAGGCTCTGCCCCCAATCTGGCAGCCAGAACTGCCGTTAGGGCACCTGTAAAGGCGCAGGACACATAAAGCTCGCCTTGTTTCAGCACCAGCGGCACTTCGTTGCAGACCACATCGCGCATCAACCCGCCCAGGCATCCGGTCGTCACACCCATCAAAACGACAATGACCCCGGACTGATCCAGCGACAACGCCGCGCCGGTTCCGGCCGCGACAGCCACTGACAGTGCAAAACTGTCCAGCCAGACCAGCCAGTTATAGCGGCTTTCCACCAGATGTGCGGTAAAGAACACCAGGACCGATGCCGCGACTGCGATCAGGATGTAATCCGGCTGCCCGACCCAAAAGATCGGGTGACGGTCCAGCAAAAGGTCTCGTACAGTGCCGCCACCTACGGCCGTCAGGCAGGCCATGAAGGCAAATCCCACCAGATCCAGCTGGGCACGGCTGGCCACCAGTGCCCCTGTCAACGCGAAGATCAGAACCGAGGCATAGTCCAGCAGCGTCAGCGCGGTCACGCCTGTGCCTTCTTCGGTTTGAACGGCGCCATTCCGGCCCGGGCCAGCTCATCAGCTTTTTCATTCTCGGGGTGGCCTGCGTGGCCCTTGACCCATTCCCATGTCACATCATGCCGTTCCTGCGCCTCATCCAGACGCTGCCAAAGATCGACATTTTTGACCGGTTTCTTGTTCGAGGTTTTCCATCCGTTGCGTTTCCAACCGAAAATCCAGCCGGTGACGCCGTTCTTCACATAGGCGCTGTCGGTGACGACGGTTATCTTCGACGGTCGCTCCAGCGCTTCAAGGGCGCTGATGGCGGCCAGCAACTCCATCCGGTTGTTGGTCGTCTCGGCTTCGCCCCCGTTCAGCTCGCGCTCTTTCAGAACGCTGTCCCCGTCCATCGCGCGCAACAGCACACCCCAGCCTCCGGGGCCGGGGTTTCCGGAACAGGCACCATCCGTATAGGCAAACAATTCAGGCATGGGCGAACACCAGAATATATCCGTCATACGATCCGGCCAGGCCTTTGCCCATGCCATGGACTGCGCGGTCAATCGTGAACCCTGCCTTGTTCAAGGCGTCCTCGATCTCGGCCTCCGTGTAATAGGAATAATAACGATCCAGGTCATCCCGGTGTTCACCAGTACCCAGCTTCATTCCCAGAAACAGCTGTCCACCGGGTTTCAGGGCCCTGTGGATCGATTGCAGATGGCGTGGGAAATCTGCGCGGGGTGCGTGCAGCAGGGAAAAGCTGGCGTAAATCCCGTTATATTCGGCTGTCTCGGTGACGTCATCGAACGTACCCAGATGTGCATCCACACCGTTTACGCGTGCATGTTCGACAAAGGCTGGCGTGGCATCCAGTGCCCGAACTTTCAGCCCCTGACGCATCAGGAACCCGCTGTCCGACCCCGGCCCGGACCCCAGATCCAGTACATAGCCTCCTGCACCGACCGCATCGGCGAAAGCCTGACGAGCCTCAAGCTGCTCGGGCGGCAGGGGGATTTTCAGATATTCGGCCACCTTGTTTGTATAGGCTTTGATCGTACGTTCATCGGTCACAGGTACACTCCGACTGCAAGGCTGGCCAATACGACTGCGGTCAGCAGGATGCGCAACTGCATCCACCAGACCGGTGTAAGGCGCCAGTAGGAAAACAGGGCATCCAGCAACAACAAGCCAACGAACCCATATATCAGATTGGTGCCCGCATTGACCGGCCCGCCACCTGTCATGGCAAAGGCCCAAAGCGCGGGCAGAACCGACAACAGATAACACAGGGCCGCTTTGCTGCCCGATGTCTTGGTGGCAAAACCCCAGAGAACACCGGACATGAAGCTGAGGATGACCGATCCATAGAACAGTTGCACATAAGGCCCCACGAAACGTGGGCCAAAGGTTTGCGCGCCCCAGGCATTCAGGTCGCTGTTCAGATAGGTCAGGGCGCCCCAGACAAACGGGATCAGTCCCGCCAGCCCCAGATAGAGAGGCGCTTTCGGCACTCCGTTCACGCCGGTTGCCTCAACACGCGGGGGACTTTGAACTCGACGTTTTCAACGGCGGTTTCGACCGGCTCGACGGTGACATCATAATGCGCGCTGAACGCTTCGATCACCTCGTTTACCAGAACCTCCGGGGCCGACGCGCCTGCGGTGACAGCCACGGTCGAGATACCCTCGAGCGCGCGCCAGTCAATCTCGGTGGCACGCTGGACCAGCTGCGCGTACTGACACCCCGCGCGCGAGGCAACCTCGACAAGGCGGCGCGAGTTCGATGAGTTCGGCGCGCCCACAACCAGCAAGGCATCCGCCTTGGGGGCCACGGCTTTCACCGCTTCCTGCCGGTTAGTGGTGGCATAACAGATATCTTCCTTGTGCGGTCCGACAATGGCCGGGAATCGGGCCTGAAGGGCGGCGATGATATCCTTGGTGTCATCGACCGAAAGGGTGGTTTGGGTGACAAAGGCCAGCTTATCCGGGTCACGCACCTGCACCGTGGCCACGTCGTCCACGGTCTCGACCAGCAGCACATCGCCCTCGGGCAGCTGCCCCATGGTGCCCACGGTTTCGGGATGGCCTTTGTGGCCGATCATGATCATCTGCAACCCCGCGTCCGCGTGGCGCTGCGCCTCGACATGCACCTTGGAAACCAGAGGACAGGTGGCGTCAACATAGATCATCTCGCGCTGGGCAGCCTCGGCGGGAACGGATTTTGGCACCCCGTGGGCGGAAAAGATCACCGGGCGGTCATCGGGGCATTCCTGCAATTCCTCGACGAAAACGGCCCCTTTGGCGCGAAGGCCGTCGACCACGAATTTGTTGTGCACGATCTCGTGGCGCACATAGACCGGTGGGCCCCATTTCTGCAAAGCCATCTCAACGATTTTGATGGCACGGTCCACACCGGCGCAGAACCCGCGTGGGGCGGCAAGGTAAAGTGTCAGTGGCGGCTTTTTCATCAGGCTGTCTCCTTGTGGCACAGGTAAGTCTTTTCCCGGCCTTGGTCCAGACAGGACATCGTCATTCATCTGACACGAATCGTTGCTAATCGGGTGATGTTTAAGCACCTGTACCTTGTTAAAGAAGCGCGGCCAGGACCGATGTCCTGACCGCGCGATTTTTCCCCATCATGACAGGCCTATCGTCTTGTCAGCTGTTGCTGGCAACAGCGACGCTGCGATGCTCCGTCGGCATTTCACGCGGCGGGCGACCGATGACATCGCGCAAATCCTCCAGTTCGATGAAATTGTCGGCCTGGCGGCGCAGTTCATCCGAGATCATCGGCGGTTGGCTGCGAATGGTCGACACCACCGATACGCGCACGCCCTGCCGTTGCAGGCTGGCGATCAACGGGCGGAAATCCCCATCACCCGAGAACAGCACGATATGATCGACGCGCGGCGCCAGTTCCATGGCATCGACGGTAAGTTCGATATCCATATTTCCTTTGACTTTCCGACGCCCCATGCTGTCGGTGTATTCCTTGGCCGGTTTCGTGACCATGGTGAAGCCGTTGTAATGCAGCCAGTCAACCAATGGACGGATCGGCGAATACTCGTCGTTTTCCAGCAGCGCTGTATAGTAGAAGGCCCGAAGAAGCTTGCCGCGGCGCATGAATTCCTGCCGCAGAAGTTTGTAGTCAATGTCGAAACCGAGTGCTTTTGCCGCGGCATAAAGATTCGAGCCGTCGATGAACAGCGCTAGCCGTTCGTCTTTATAAAACATAAATGTTCCCTTCCGGTATAATCCAGTGCGTGCCGCGTTACGTGAGTGAGTGAGTGATAAAATGACGCGCTCTGGTACGCCTATAGTTAGAACTTCTGTCGATTATCGCAAGTATGCAATGGGTCGAATGTAGGGTATCACATGAGCAAATCCATGCCAAATGCCGTTGTTGCGCTGGGCGCAAATCTCGATTTGAGAGGAAATGGTCCCGCTGTAACACTTCAGAACGCGCTTGACGCGTTATCGCGTCACGATGTGGTGATTCGCTCCGTCAGTCGTTTTTTTGCAACGCCGTGCTTTCCCGCCGGGGCCGGCCCGGACTATGTGAATGCCGCGGCGCTGATTGCAACCGAGAGGTCTCCTTCGCAGCTGTTGCAGGTGCTGCACGAGGTGGAGCAGGAATTCGGGCGCGAACGGGTGCAGCGCTGGGGGATGCGGACGCTGGATCTGGATCTGGTCTGTTTCGAAGATCAGGTCCTGCCGGATCGCGCCACGTTTGATCGCTGGCTGACCCTGCCGACCGACGCGCAAAGGCAAGAGGCACCGGATCAGTTGATCTTGCCGCATCCGCGCCTTCAGGATCGCGCCTTTGTCCTCGTGCCGATGGCCGATATCGTGCCCGACTGGCGCCATCCGGTTCTGGGTCGCACGGTCTGCGAGATGATCCAGACCCTTCCCGCGGCAGAGGTTGCGGCGGTCACGGCGTTGTGATCCGTGCAAATGCAGCATTTCCTGCTTGTCAAGGCGCGGATTCGCGCTTAGATAAACCCCTTCCTGACATGGATTCAGAAACGGAGAGCGCCCAATGGCCCGCGTGACGGTTGAAGATTGCGTAGACAAGGTTCCAAACCGGTTCGAGCTGGTGATGCTCGCCGCCCATCGGGCGCGTGAGATTTCCGCCGGTGCAGCGATTACCGTTGACCGCGACAACGACAAAAACCCTGTCGTGTCTCTGCGTGAGATCGCCGACGAAACCCAAAGCGCGGACGAACTGCGCGAGCGCCTGATCGAGGCCAACCAGACCCAGATCGAGGTTGACGAGCCCGAAGAAGATCAGATGGCGCTGCTGATGGGTGCCGAAACGGACAAACCCGCCATGGACGACATGTCGGAAGAGAAGCTCCTGCGCGCTCTGATGGAGGCTCAAGGGCAGGGGTAAGCCCTGAAGACGAAGGTGCGGACCGGATGATTTCTGCTGACGATCTGATTGCGCTGGTCCGCAACTACAATCCCAAGACGAATGCTGACCGCATTGCGCTGGCCTATGAATTTGGCCAGCAGATGCACGAGGGGCAGTTCCGCCATTCCGGCGAGCCCTATTTCACCCATCCCGTTGCCGTTGCCGCCATCCTGACAGAACAGCGTCTGGATGATGCGACCATCATCACGGCGCTGCTTCACGACACGATCGAAGACACCAAGGCCAACTATGGCAAGGTGGCTGAACTTTTCGGGGATGAAGTCGCCAAACTGGTCGACGGCGTCACCAAGCTGACCAATCTGCAACTGTCCAGCCGCGAGACCAAGCAGGCCGAGAACTTCCGCAAGCTGTTCATGGCCATGTCCAAGGACCTGCGCGTGATTCTGGTCAAGCTGGCCGACCGTTTGCACAACATGCGCACGATCAAGGCGATGCGTCCCGAAAAACAGATCGTCAAGGCCCGCGAGACGATGGATATCTACGCACCGCTTGCGGGCCGGATGGGTATGCAGTGGATGCGTGAAGAACTTGAAGACCTGGCTTTCCGTGTCCTCAACCCTGAAGGCCGCCAGTCGATCATCCGTCGCTTTATCACCCTGCAACGCGAAACCGGCGACGTGATCCATCGCATCACCGGCGACATGCGGCACGAGTTGGAAAAGGCCGGGATCGAGGCCGAGGTGTTCGGCCGCGCCAAGAAACCCTATTCGATCTGGCGCAAGATGCAGGAAAAGGATCAGGGCTTCTCGCGCCTGTCAGACATCTATGGGTTCCGCATCATCACCCAGACCGAGGAAGACTGCTATCGAACTCTGGGTGCCATCCACCAGCGCTGGCGCGCGGTGCCGGGGCGCTTCAAGGACTATATCAGCCAGCCCAAATCGAACGGTTACCGCTCGATCCACACCACGGTGTCGGGCCGGGACGGTAAACGGGTCGAGGTCCAGATCCGCACCCGCCAGATGCACGACGTGGCCGAAACCGGGGTTGCGGCGCATTGGTCCTATCGCGACGGTGTGCGCACCGAGAACCCGTTCGCCGTCGACCCGGCCAAATGGATTTCCAATCTGACCGAGCAGTTCGACAACGAGGAAGATCACGAAGACTTCCTCGAGGCCGTCAAGCTCGAGATGTATTCGGACCAGGTGTTCTGTTTCACCCCCAAGGGCGACGTGGTGAAGCTGCCGCGTGGCGCGACGCCGATCGATTTTGCCTATGCCATTCACACCCGGATCGGTCATGCCTGTGTCGGGGCCAAGGTTGATGGTATCCGCGTTCCGCTCTGGACGCGGCTCAAAAATGGCCAGTCCGTGGACATCATCACCGCCGATGGTCAGACGCCACAGGTCACGTGGCTGGAGATTGCAGTCACCGGCAAGGCCCGTACCGCCATTCGCCGCGCCCTGCGCGAGGTGGATCGGGAACGATTCATCAAGCTGGGCAAAGAACTGGCCCGTTCCGGGTTCGAGCATGTGGGCCGCAAGGCGACCGACAAAGCACTCGATACCGCGGCAAAACACCTGCGCCTGAAAGATCGGCACGAGCTGCTGGCCCGCCTCGGCAGCGCCGAACTGACTGCGCACGAGGTGGTTCAGGCCGTCTATCCCGAACTTGCCAAGGACGACGGCGACGCCATCCCGCTGCGCCGTGCGGTGATTGGCCTGGAGCCGGGGCAGAAGTTCGACCGGGCCCCCTGCTGTCAGCCGCTGCCGGGGGAACGTATCGTCGGTATCACCTATCGGGGCAAGGGCGTGGTCGTGCATGCCATCGATTGCGATCGGCTCAGCGAGTTCGAAGGCGAACCTGACCGGTGGGTCGATCTGCACTGGCATTCGGGCACGCACCCGGCCGTCTATGGCGCGACGCTGGATCTGACCATTGGCAACGATGCCGGGGTTCTGGGGCGTATTTGCACATTGATCGGCGAGAAAAAGGCCAATATCTCGAACCTCGAGTTTGTTGACCGCAAACCGGATTTTTACCGCCTTCTGATCAATGTCGAACTGCGCGACCTTGAACAGCTTCATTCACTCATGCTGATGCTGGAGGCGGAAAGCGATGTTGCTGCGGTCGAACGGTATCGGGATCAGGTCAAAACTTCGGTTGCGGCTGGCTGAGAAGGGGTGATCACGGGTGGTATTCAAGCGCCGAGACCGACGCTCTCCAGTCCAGATCGCATCGGATTTCGTCTATCCGCGTGGCGGATGGACCCGCGCCTTCCATTACGTGAAACACCGCGTCCGGCGCTTGCCGGATACCCCTGACCGGATCGCGCGCGGCATCGGGGCAGGGGTGTTTGCCGCCTTTACGCCGTTTTACGGGTTGCATTTTCTTGTCGCCGCCATCGGTGCCCGGCTGATCAAGGGAAACATTCTGGCCGCGCTCAGCGGCACGTTTTTCGGCAACCCGCTCACTTATGTTCCGATCGGGGTGATCTGCCTTCAGACCGGGCATTTCCTGCTGGGCACCGAATACGAAGAAGGCGACACACAAGGGCTGATGGGCAAATTCGCCAGCGCCATGGGGGATCTCAAGAACAATTTTCTGGCGTTGTTTACGGATCGCGTGGCCGACTGGCACGGGCTGTCGCAGTTCTACGATGACGTCTTCTATCCCTACATGATCGGTGGGATCATTCCGGGCGTCGTTGCGGGGGTGATCTGCTATTACCTCAGCCTGCCGCTGATCTTGACGTATCAGCAGCGCCGCCGCGCCAAGATCAAGGCGAAGTTCGAGGAAATCAAGCGTTTGGCCGAAGATTCGGCTGCCGTTTCTTCGGCAGAGCCTCTAGGCTCGGGCAAGAACATGCAAAAGGAATCGAGTGATGTCTGAGAACCATCTGCGTCTGGGTGTGAACATCGATCACGTGGCCACCGTGCGCAATGCGCGGGGTGGGGATTATCCAGATCCGCTGCGCGCTGCCAAACTGGCGGAAGAAGCGGGGGCGGATGGCATCACCGCGCACCTGCGCGAAGATCGGCGCCATATATCGGACGTCGATATCGACGGGCTGATGGAGGTTCTTTCGGTGCCGCTGAATTTTGAGATGGCCGCAACGCCCGAGATGCAGAAGATCGCCCTGCGCCACAAGCCTCACGCGGTCTGCATCGTGCCCGAAAAGCGCGAAGAGCGCACCACCGAAGGCGGGCTTGAAGTCGCGCGCGAGGAAAACAAGCTGGCGCATTTCATCGCGCCTCTGCGTGAGGCCGGCTGCCGCGTGTCGATCTTCATTGCCGCCGATCAGCGTCAGATCGAAGCCGCCCACCGCATCGGTGCCGAAGTGATCGAGCTGCACACCGGCGCCTATTGCGACGCCCATGCTGAAGGTCGCATGGAAGATGCCGAACGCGAGCTTGAGTCGCTGCGCCAGATGTCCACCTTCGCCCATTCGCTGGGGCTCGAGGTTCATGCGGGCCATGGCCTGACCTATGACACCGTAAAACCGGTTGCCGCCTTCCCAGAAGTCAAAGAGCTGAATATCGGTCATTTCCTGATTGGCGAGGCGATTTTTCTGGGCCTGACCCCGGCCATTCAGGAAATGCGTCGCCTGATGGACGAGGCGCGCGCGTGATCACGCCCGGCTTTGTTGCCATCTGGCTGGCCTGGCTGATGGCTGGCGGCTCTCCGGGTCCTGCCACGATGGGCATTGCCGGAACCGCCATGAACGAAGGCCGCCGCGCCGGTCTGGTCTTTGCGCTGGGCATCTGTGCCGGGTCCGCCGCCTGGGGCATTGCCGCAGCACTTGGCTTGTCGGCGATCATGCTGGCCAATGTCTGGGTATTCGAGGTGATCCGATATGTCGGCGTGGCCTATCTGGGTTGGCTGGCCCTCAAGGCCCTGCGCCGCGCGATGACCGCGGATGAGGTCGCTTTGGGCAAACCGGTCACAGGTTCGCTGCCGACGATCTTCGCCAAAGGTGCCGCCATCCACCTGACGAACCCCAAGGCGATCCTCAGCTGGGGCTCGATCTATGCCATCGTCGCGCCCAATGATGCCAGCCTGTCGACGCTGCTGGGTTATTTCGCCATGCTCTATGCCGGATCGTTGATGATCTTTATCGGCTATGCGTTTCTGTTTTCATCCGAGCGCATGGTCCGAACCTACCGCCGCGCCCGCCGCTGGTTCGATTTCGCCTTTGCGGGGTTCTTCGGGGTGGCGAGTTACAAGATTTTGACGGTGCGGTTGGGGTGATGAAACTTTGGACACCCGAACAGAAAACCTTGTTGTTTAACCGGGTTGGATACGTGGCGTTGTTCATGATTTTTCTTGTGTCGTCGGGAGGCTCAGGCTTTGCCGAAGAAAAATTGGGCCTGAAAGGTTTTTTTTTCTTTCCGCTCGATGCCTTGGTATTCCCAGTTATTTTGGCGTCGTTGGTCCAAACTCTTCTATGGTCTAAGCGGCTTACTCAAGCGAATCCAAACGCTACGCTATGGTACAACGCCACTTACATGGTTGGTCTGTCATTGTCGGTTTTATGGGCTGCTCAAATCTCAGTATTGGTTTACGGTTTTGGGCATTGGCATAGAATTGACTTCTGGGACCTGATCCTGAGAAACGTCTTTTTACTTTTCTGGGCAGGGGTTGCCACAGCTATTTGTCGTGCTGTGTTGGGGCAAGCTATGCAAACAAAGCAAACGCTTTTTGGCGAAAAAAGAAACTGAGAAAATGATCCTCGGCATCGGCACAGACCTCGCAAACATCGACCGCATCCAGGGCACGCTCGACCGGTTCGGCGACCGCTTCCGCAATCGTGTCTTCACCGACACCGAACAGCGCAAAGCCGAACGCCGCGCCGATACGGCCGGAACCTATGCCAAGCGCTGGGCCGCGAAAGAGGCGTGTTCCAAGGCGCTGGGCACCGGTCTGCGCATGGGCATCGCGTGGAAGGACATGGCCGTCACCAATCTGCGCACCGGCCAACCGGTGATGCACGTGACCGGCTGGGCCGCCGAGCGCCTCAAGGAAATGACCCCCGACGGGCACGAGGCGATCATCCACGTCACCCTGACCGATGATCACCCCTGGGCGCAGGCTTTTGTGGTGATCGAGGCGCGTCCGGTTCAAGATCAGGCCGCGCAGCCTTGACTTGCCCCCATCCCCCCCGCATGTAGCAGCGAAGCCAAGCAAAGAACTGGAGCGAGCAGAATGGCCGAGGACGCCAAAACCGGAAATCCCGTCTGGGAGACGATCAAGACCATCGTCTACGCGCTGCTGATTGCCGGCGTGTTCCGCACCCTCTTCTTTCAACCGTTCTGGATCCCCTCGGGCTCGATGAAGCAGACGCTGCTGATCGGCGATTTCCTCTTCGTCAACAAGATGGCCTATGGCTATTCCTACGCATCCTGCCCCAGCCTGATCATCCCCAGCGTCGGCCTGAACGTGGATGCCGAAGATATCTGTGGCTGGATGCAGGGCGAAGACAATACCCGTATCTGGGGCGGTGATCCCGAACGTGGCGATGTCATCGTCTTTCGCCATCCCGTCACCGGACGTGATTATATCAAGCGCCTGATTGGGTTGCCGGGTGACCGGATCCAGGTCCGCAACGGCCAGATCATCCTCAATGGCACTCCGGTTCCTCAGCAGCCCGACGGCGTGTTTACTGAAATTGCCGAACCGCAAGGCCCGCAGCGCCTGCGCCCCCGCTGTGAAAACGGCCCTGTTGGAATCGGCGGTACCTGTGAAAAGTCGCGCCTGATCGAAACCCTGCCCAACGGTGTGTCCTATGACGTGCTGAACATTGGCAACCAGGCATCGGACAATACCGGCATCTATACCGTGCCCGAGGGCCATTATTTCTTCATGGGTGACAACCGTGACAATTCCAGCGACAGCCGTCTGCCGCAATCTGCCGGTGGTGTCGGATACGTGCCTTACGAAAACCTGATCGGTCGTGCCGACCGGATCATGTTCTCGTCCGCAGGTCGTTCGATGCTGTTCTTCTGGACATGGCGCAGTGATCGGTTCTTCAAGGCGGTCAATTGAAGCTCTCGGCTGAAATAAAGGCGTTCCAGCGGCGATTGGGGTATGAGTTCAAAAACCCCGAACTGCTGGTGCGCGCGCTGACCCATGGCTCGGTGTCTTCGTCCACCCGACCCGACAATCAGCGGCTGGAGTTTCTGGGAGACCGCGTTCTGGGCCTGGTCATGGCCACTGCGCTGCTTGAAGCCGACAAAAAGGCGTCCGAGGGTCAGTTGGCCCCACGGTTCAATGCACTGGTCCGCAAAGAGGCTTGCGCTGATGTAGCCCGTCAGATTGATCTGGGCGCGGTGTTGAAACTCGGCCGGTCCGAGATGCTGTCCGGTGGCCGTCGCAAGCAAGCGCTGCTGGGCGACGCGATGGAGGCCGTGATCGCCGCCATCTATCGGGATGCGGGGTTCGAGGCTGCCCGCGATGTCATCCTGGCGCTTTGGGGGGACCGCATCCACAAGGTCGAGGCAGATGCGCGTGACGCCAAGACCTCTTTGCAGGAATGGGCGCAGGCGCGTGGGCAAAAGCCGCCCTCATACGTCGAGGTTAAACGCAGTGGCCCAGACCACGCCCCGATCTTCACCATTGCGGCCCGCCTTCAGGACGGCACCGAGGCGCAAGCCACTGCAGGATCCAAACGTCAGGCCGAACAGGCCGCGGCGAAAGCTTTGCTGGAACAGCTCAGCCCGGCCGGGTCTTCCTAGGTACATGCGGCTCAGACCAGCCCGGAAATCGGACGCCGCCAGCCTGGCGGCGCTGTCGATCGAAGTCTGGATCAGCACCTACCTGCGCCATGGCGTGAGCGCCTTCTTCGCCGAGTTTGCACTGTCCGAGTTCACCGCTGCACGGTTCGAAGCGCTGCTTGAAGAAGGCAAGGACCTTCTGATTGTTTCGGAAAACCGCGATGGCATAGATGGGTACATTCGGTTGGCAGAGGGTCGTCCTGCCCCGATCGACGGGCTGTCCGATCTTGAGATCGTGACCTTTTACGTGCAGCCGCGTCACCACGGAAAGGGCATCGGGTCAGCTTTGTTGCAGGTGGCCATCGACCATTGCCGCAACAAAGGCCGCACCGAAATTTGGCTGACGACCAATTCCGAAAACGCTCCGGCCATCGATTTCTACCTGTCCAAAGGTTTCCGTCAAGTTGGCGTCACGGATTTCCATATCGCGGACCAAGCCTATCCGAACTACGTTCTGGCGTTGAACATGGCACCGCTGGACTAGCGTCAAATCACCCGGATGAACCCGGTCAGCCCGGTTTTCTGGTGTTCGATCACGTGGCAATGAAACGCCCAGTCGCCGGGATTGTCCGCGACCAGCGCGATGTCGACGGTCTCGTCTTTGAACAAAAGCATGGTATCGGACAGCAACGGTGGCAGTTTGCGCAGGTTCGACGTCAGCGGAACGAAGGCCAGCCCGTGCAGGTGGATCGGGTGTAGATTGGGCGATTCATTGCGCAGTCGCAGAACATAGCTCTTGCCCCGTTGCAGAACGGCCAGCGGTCCGGTTCCCTGCGCCGCATCGCCCGGCCAGGGCGTGCGGTTGATCGACCAGAAACTATAGCCCAAAGACCCGCAGAACCCGTCATTCGGGGCGCCGCCTTCCGGGGTCCAGCCGAACACGAACTCATGCAACTCGGCCTGATCAAGATCAGGGCGCGGGACAGGGTTTGCCTGCAATGGGCGCAGCTCTCGCAGATCACGCGCGATGGAGTGTCCCGTGGCCCGCAACCGGACCATGGCACGGTGCTTCTGTCCGGGAAACTTTGCCAACAGCAGGGCTGATTGCCCTTCGTCGTCCGGCATCCGAACGGCCAAATCCACCCGTTGACCCGGGGCCAGCAAGAGCGGCTGGGCTGCTGTGGGCCGTGTCACGTCTGTTTCTACCGGATGTCCGTCCCATGCGATGATACGGGTCTGGGCCCCTTCGGGATGCAAGTTGTAGATGCGGGTCGTGTCCGTGTTGACCACCCGTATGCGCACCAGGCTGCCTGCGGCGTGGTCATATACTGCCTCGCTCTGCCAATTGGCGGTCTGCACGTTGCCGAACGTGCCGGCCCGCGCCGCGCCGCGGGCGGTATAGGCCGGCAGAAACGCGTCGTCTTCGTCCAGCCGGAAATCCCGCAGATTGATCACCTGTTCGCTGTCGAATCCCGGGTCTTCCGGTTCGGCAATCACCATCACACCGGTCAGCCCTCGGGCCATCTGGTCCATCGTCATGCAATGCGGATGATACCAATACGTGCCCGCATCCGGCGGCGTGAGTTCATAGGTAAAGCTCTCGTTCTCGCCGATGGGCATCTGGGTCAGATAGGGCACACCGTCCATTTCGTTGCGGATGCGCAGCCCGTGCCAATGCATCGCAGTATAATCGGGCAGGGTATTGCGCACCGTCAGGCGCAATGTTTCGCCCTGGCGCCCGTAAAGAACCGGCGGCGGCGCATCCGGTGACAGGCTGACCATCCCCGTGGTCCGCTGACCGCGCAACCGATAGCTGGCAGGTTGTACCACCAGTTCCTGAACGGGATCGCTGGCCGCCAGAGACAACCCTCCCAAACCCAGAGCACCGGCGGCGGCGCTGCTTCCAAGAAGAAACTCGCGACGTTTCATGAGAACCTCACTGAACGGATCTGATGCCGGGCTGGGATTGGCTGGGCGTCCGCGTCCATCTGACACCTCAAACGCAAGGCTGCAATGCGACAAATCCCTCTGGTCCGCCGGACCTTTCTGCTATAGGGGTGCGCACCTGCAAACAGGATCGCCAGACTCATGACCACACGCGCCGGATTTATTGCCCTGATCGGAGAGCCCAATGCGGGCAAGTCCACCCTGCTGAACCGCATGGTCGGGGCCAAGGTTTCGATCGTGACGCATAAGGTGCAGACCACCCGCGCGCGTATCCGTGGCGTGGCGATGGAGGGCGACGCGCAGCTGGTTTTCGTCGACACGCCGGGGCTGTTCAAACCCCGCCGCCGCCTGGATCGCGCCATGGTCGCCGCCGCATGGGGCGGGGCCGCAGATGCGGACGTCGTTGTGCTTATGGTCGAGGCGCATCGCGGTATCACCGAAGGGGTCGAGCGCATCCTCGAAGGTCTGGAAGAAATCGGACAGGGCCGCACCATCGCGTTGGCCATCAACAAGATCGACAAGGTGCCGTCCGAGAAGCTGCTGGCGCTGACCAGTGACCTGAACGCACGTTACCCGTTTGCCGAAACCTTCATGATCTCTGCTGAAAAGGGCCACGGCGTCGAGGACCTGCGCAAATGGCTGGCCTCTGAATTGCCTGAAGGTCCCTGGCTCTATCCCGAAGACCAGATCGCCGATCTGCCTCTGCGCATGATCGCCGCCGAAATGACGCGCGAGAAGCTGACCCTGCGCCTGCATCAGGAATTGCCCTATCAACTGACCGTCGAGACCGAAAACTGGGAAGAGCGCAAAGACGGCTCTGCCAAGATCGATCAGGTCATCTATGTCATGCGTGACGGCCACAAAGGCATCGTGCTGGGCAAAAAGGGTGAGACGATCAAAGCCGTCAGCCAGGCCGCGCGCGCCGAGTTGGAAGAGTTCCTCGACCGCAGGATCCACCTGTTCCTGCAAGTGAAGGTCCGGCCCAATTGGCTGGAAGAATCCGAGCGGTATTCGGAAATGGGGCTGGATTTCAAAGACGGAAACGCATGACGCGGCTGACGGCGGAATTCTGGGTTCACGCCTATCTGGCGCGGCTGCGATTTCAGGATATCCCGGCCTATGTGGTCGCCCATGGCGATGACACCGCAGGCGCAGTTCTGGTCAAGCTGAACACACTGGACGGGCAGGCCGTTGCCTTCCAACGCAGCTTTGATCTGATGAGTGGCGAACGGAAATGGGTCGAACTCTCGTCCGGTCTTGAAGGTGACGTGGACCAAGCCATCCAGCGCCAACGCAGCTTTGACCCCGACCTCTGGGTGATCGAGGTCGAAGACCGGCAGGGGCGGCACCTGCTGGGCGAAGAAGGGCTGGAGTGACCAGTACTGAAGGGTCTTTGACGCAGAGACCAAAATGACTATTTTACCCCGGCAATTACACTGGCAGGGCTGGCTTGCCCTGTGGACAGGCGCAACCAAGAGGTGCTTTCGTGGCTGAAACGCTTGCTGAGAAACTGGAAAAATCGGAACTCGGCCACTGGATGCAGCGGTTCGAAAGCTTCATGGTCTTTGTCGGGGTTGTTGGTCCTTTTGCCACGCTTCCGCAACTGGTCAAGCTCTACTTTACCCATTCAGAACACGCTACTGGTCAGTCGCTTCTGTCCTGGTCGCTTTATGCCGGGCTGTCCTTCCTGTGGTTTGCATATGGTCTGGTGGTGGGCAAGTTGCCCATCTATGTGGGCAACGGTATCTCGATGGTGCTGAACCTGCTGATGGTCATAGGAATTCTGGTTCATGCGGGTGTGACGTTCTGAACTTCACGCTGGCTTGGGTCTTTCTTGTTTGCGGTCGCAGACGATGCGTGGGGCCATCAATCCGCGTCGCCAAAATAGACAAAGCTCATTTTGTTCCCGTCAGGGTCGCGTGCGTAGGCACCAAAAAAGTTTGGGCCATATTGGGGGCGGTCCCCCGGATCACCTTCGTTTGTTCCGCCATTTGCAAGCGCGGCCGCGTGCGCATCACGCACTTCTTCTGTGCTTTGGCACAGCAGGCCAACCATGTTTCCGTTGCCGATTGTCGCGTCTTTTTTGTCGAACGGTGTCGCGACCCATATGCATCCGCCGCCGCGCAGCTCATAGCATACAGCATGCGGCATATACTCGGCGACGACCTTTCCGCCGATCCGGGGCATAACCGCGTCGTAATAGCTGCGTGCCTTGGCAACGTCGTTGGAACCGATCATGACGTAATTAAGAGACATTTTGGGAATCCCGCTTTAGAACATAAGAAGAACATTATGGCCTGAACGGGATTAAAGCAACGCATTCTTTTGCCCGCAGTTGGCGACACCCCGGACGACAGACGGGGTTTCCATCGGCCAAGCGGCAGCAGGCGCGTGCTGGCGGGGCACATTGGTGATCTGAAGAATGGCGGCGGGTTCATGTTGAGGCACAACGGAATCCACCGTGGTCAGGTCTGGTCGCTATATCGTGCCGGACCGTTGCAATGAAAAGCCGATGCTCTGCCCTTCAGTCTATGCATGTCTTGGGATCACGCGCCATGTCCGCCGTTCCACCCGTCTTCGTACTCGCCCAACACCCTGGACAGGTGCAGCAGAGACGCAGAAAAGCGTGCGTAGACATCCCTCGACAACATCGGCTTGTTGTCATCCAGCACCTGCACAAGTTCGACAACGGTCGAAGCAAATGTCTCATAGACCTGCATGTCGGCCGCCGTTGGGTCCGGTGTCCAGATTTCGCGTTCGTCGTAATATGTGGCGGGTTTCGGTTCGTCATCGATCATGGTGCGGCCCCTTCTGTTGAAGCGCAGTTGGGGGTCGTAAAAACGCGTACAAGCCGGGTGGCGCGAAGTCACAAAACTATGGCGGCTTCGGAAAAGAACGCGCGCTGAAAAGGGGTTGAAGCACTTCCGCTCTTGCGCGCCAACGTCGCTTGGGATTTTCTGCGAACCAACCAAACCAGCAACAGGGTCAGGTTTTGGACTGGCGCGATCATGGAATACTCCTGACATTACGCCGCCATGGTGAAACAGCGGCGATCATCGAGGTCTTTACCGAAGGCCACGGGCGTCACGCCGGTGTGGTGCGTGGCGGGACCAGCCGCAAGATTGCGCCGATCCTGCAACCTGGGGCGCAACTGGACGTGCTGTGGCGCGCGCGGCTGGAAGAACATATCGGCACCTTTCAGGTCGAACCCCTGCGGTCCCGCGCGGCAGCCGCGTTTTCAGGGCGGCTGGCACTGTCCGGGCTGAACGCGGTCGTTTCGCTGTTGTCCTTTTGTCTGCCCGAACGGGAACCACACCCCGCGCTTTATTCCCGGACGGAACAGTTGATGGATCTGTTGGGGCAGGATGAAGTCTGGCCTCTGGCCTATCTGCGATGGGAGCTCGCGTTGCTTGACGAACTTGGCTTTGGCCTTGATCTGACAGCCTGCGCCGTGACCGGTGTGACCGAAGGATTGATCTATGTATCCCCCAAAACAGGCCGTTCCGTCAGCGCCAATGGCGCCGGGGAATGGGCGGACAAGCTGTTGCCCCTGCCGCCTTGTCTGCGAGGTGAAGGCACTGCGCCCGATGTCGAGGTCGCAGAGGCCCTGCGCACGACCGGATATTTTCTGGAGCACCGCGTTGCTCCGTCTTTGGGGCATAATCCGCTGCCCGAAGCGCGGGCCCGGTTCGTGGATCAGGTCACTCGGCGGCTGTGAACACCATCTCGTGCCCGTCCTCATTGCGCAGGATCAGCACATTGCCTGACACCTCGGATTGGGTCATGGCCATGAGGGCGGCAAAGTAGAACCCTTCCGCTTCGAGCCCCGCGCAGGCGGCGCGCGTCGCGTTGAGGTTCTGAACCTCAAACCACGGGTAGGGCGCGTTGAGTGTTCCGTCATAGCTGTTGCACGGAGCGTTCCCGGTAATCCTGCCTTCTTCGGGAAACCGCAGCAGAGCGCTCGCCTCATAGGGCTGACCATCGATCTCCCTCAGAACCCAGGTCTGGTCCGCCGCACCATAGGCGGCGACGGTTTCGTCCTTCTCGCATTGGAACAGTGCCAACAAGGGCAGGGTCAGGATCAGGCGAGTCATGGCTGGGTCTTAGCGCATAGGGGATGTTGTTGGAACCGGATCAGTAGGGAAGAGACCCGTTCAGCAGTCGCGCACGCACTTCCTGCCGGGGTTTCCAGTTATAGCGCGTATCTTCACGCACCGGCGCCCAGAACAACGCGCCACTGTTGCGCCAGGGATCAAGAATAATGCCGTCATACATCGAATCCCCCTTGGCGCTGATCAATGCCGAATGGTGGATGATGCGAAAAGACGTCGGCGGCGACGTGGCCCAGTGCAGATCCAATGTTCGGAAGTTTTCCTGCCGCAGCCGCTTGGTCATGGCTTCTGCCCAATCGTTGCACAGCCCCTTTTCGCGGAACCCGTTGATGACCTTGGCGTTGTGGATGATGGCGGGGTCGGTGACATTCCAATCCCGCGCCAACTGCTGCGAGTAGGAATAGGCGATGGTGGCCGCTCTCTGAGCCTCGGCCGGATCGACATCCGGCCCGAGCATTCGGATCGACTGGGCAAGCGCTTCGACATCGCTCTGATCGGCCGTTGGCGCAGGGGTGGTGCAGCCCGCAAGAACGAGCACCGCCAGAGTGGCGCAAAGTGCAAAGAAGGATCGGGTCATGCGATGTACCAGGTGCTGATCGGGTTTCGGTCGGGTCAATCTGACGCTCTAACGGCGAATGGGCCGGGATCAAAGGGGAAGTTTGGGTTGCTGCGGACACGGTTCGCCGTTGCCCTGCCGGTCAGAGATGCAAAAATGGTCCGTACAAAACGGAAGGTCCGTGGGTAGGAGGCGTACAAAACCTCAAAAACCAAGAAAAAGACCCGGCGCAATGGCCGGGTCAGTTGGGGAAACGGGCGCCGGTTCCGGTCACCCGAGCAGACGTCGTGCGATGACCTGTGCCTGAATCTCGGCCGCACCTTCGAAAATGTTGAGAATGCGCGCGTCGCACAGAACGCGGCTGATCTTGTATTCCAGTGCAAAGCCGTTCCCGCCGTGAATTTGCAGCCCGTTATCGGCGGCTGCCCAGGCCACACGGGCGCCCAGCAGTTTGGCCATGCCCGCCTCAAGATCACAGCGTTGGCCGTGGTCTTTTTCCCACGCGCTGAAATAGGTCAGCTGGCGCGCGATCATGATCTCGACCGCCATCATTGCCAGCTTGCCCGAGACACGCGGGAAGTTGATCAGCGATTTGCCGAATTGCTTGCGGTCGATGGCATATTGCATGGCGATATCCAGCGCGCTTTGCGCCACGCCGATGGCGCGCGCGGCGGTCTGGATGCGGGCACTTTCAAAGGTTTCCATCAGCTGTTTGAAACCCTTGCCTTCTTCACCGCCCAGCAGGTTTTCACCCTTGACGTGGAAGCCGTCAAAGCCCAGCTCGTATTCCTTCATGCCGCGATAGCCCAGAACCTCGATCTCACCCCCGGTCATGCCGGGGGTGGGGAAGGGATTGTCGTCCGTGCCGGGCGTCTTTTCCGCCAGGAACATGGACAGGCCGCGGTGATCTGTGCTGTCGGGATCGGTCCGCGCCAGCAAGGTCATGACATGGGTCCGCGCGGCGTGGGTGATCCAGGTCTTGTTGCCGGTGATCCGGTAATCACCGTTCTCGTCCTTCACGGCCCGGGTACGCAGGCTGCCAAGATCCGAACCGGTGTTGGGTTCAGTGAAGACAGCCGTCGGCAGAATTTCGGCGCTGGCCAGTTTTGGCAGCCAGTTGGCCTTTTGCTCTTCCGTGCCGCCGGCGATGATCAACTCGGCCGCGATTTCCGAACGGGTGCCCAGCGAGCCCACGCCGATATAGCCACGCGACAGTTCTTCGGAAACGACGCACATGGATGCTTTGGACAGTCCGAAACCGCCAAACTCTTCGGGGATGGTCAGCCCGAAAACGCCCATTTCCGCCAGTTCTTCGATGATTTCCAGCGGGATCAGCTCATCCTTGAGGTGCCATTCATGGGCATACGGTTCGACCTTTTCCTGCGCATAGCGGCGGAACTGGTCGCGGATCATTTCAAGTTCTTCGTCCAGGCCCGACGCGCCGAACATTGTGGCGCCGGCCTGATCCTGCATTAGCTCGACCAAACGGCTACGTGCGGTTTGTGAATTCGCCTGCGCCATCAAGGTCTGTACTTCGGACGACTGAAAGCCCGACAGCGCATCCCAGCCGAGGCCCATATCCTGAAGGCGCACGACTTCGCCCTGGTTCATCGGGATGCCACCAGCGACCTGATGCAGGTACTCGCCAAAGGCTATCTGGTGAAGCAACTGCTCGAGTTCGCCGAACTTGCCTTCGGCCTGAAGTGCTTCGGCCCAGCGCTGCATCTGTTGCAGCGACTGGTTGTACGTGGCCAGCCATGCCAGTCCATGCGCGGCGGTCTGGTTTGCCTCGATCAATGCACCAGAGATACGGCCATCCGCCGAGACCATGCCGCGCACGGATTCGCGGGCTTTTTCAAAAACGGCTGCTACCGCGGGTACGGCAGCCCGGGTCAAGTTCAGAAGATCGGGCAAAACTGCAGCAGTTGTCATCTCGGTCATATCCTGTCCGTCGTGGGCCATGAATCGCGTCCTTTCCTCGGTCGTCTGGTCATATCATGCTGCACGTGCAGCGCAACAAAAATACTTATTACGCTACGAAAAAGTTCAAATATTACCCCAACATTTTTGCAATGCAGAAGAAAATCCAGATGATATCTAGGGGACATGACCCTGTTTTCCATTCTTTCCCCGCAGGAACTGCTGATGGCCATGGCAATCGCGTTTGCCTCTGGATGGGTCAAAGGCATGGTTGGTTTCGCGATGCCCATGATTTTGGTGTCGGGGTTGAATTCATTTCTGCCGCCGGATCTGACCCTGGCGGGACTTATTCTGCCGACGCTGGTGACCAATGGGCTGCAGGCCCTACGCGGTGGTCGTGTCGCCGCGGTCGCCTCGATTCGGCGCTTTCGGGTTTTCCTTGTTGTTGGCGGTCTTCTTCTGCTGCTCAGCGCACAGTTGGTCGCATTGATCCCGGGGTCTGTCTTTCTGGTTCTGATGGGCGGCTTTGTGTCAGTTTTTGCGCTGTTACAGGTTCTGGGGTTCAGAATGGCGTTGAACCAACCCTCGACCGTAGTCGAGGCTGTGGTAGGTGGCGTGGCGGGGTTTGTTGGCGGCATGTCAGGAGTTTGGGGGCCTCCGACAGTTGCCTATCTAACGGCGCTGAACACCCCCAAGACCGAACAGATTCGAATTCAGGGCGTAATCTACGGTTTGGGGGCGGTTTTGTTGCTGGTCGCACATATTGGATCAGGCATTCTGTATGCAGAAACACTTGAATTTTCGGCAGCCCTGATCGTTCCGGCCCTGGCCGGGATGTGGATAGGCATGAAGCTGCAGGACCGTATTGATCAGGCAAGTTTTCGCAAAGCGACCTTGTTCGTTTTGCTGATTGCGGGCCTGAACCTGCTTCGACGCGGTTTGGTGGGGTAACGCGTCAGCCCGAGCGCTTGTCGGCAAACCGGAAAGCAAAATACAGGCCCATCATTAGGAAGAACAGACCCGAGATATCGCCGATCAGGAATGCGATATATTCCACCGTCGCGCTGCCAAAAGCCAGGTTGGTCAACCCGGAGACAAGGAAGGACGTTACGATTCCGACGCCCATCACACATATCCAACAGGGTTTGCGATCCGGACGGGGAAACAGATCCCACCCGATTGCCTTCAGAAGATAAAACACGGTCGGGACCGTCAGAACCGCAATCGCCATGGCCATCAGGCGGCTGGGCAGGAACACATCCGTTCCACCCAAATAGGCAAAAACGATGAACACGCCGGGCAATAATGCGAAAACGGCGCGCCACCCCAACAGCCAGGCTGTCAGAACCCGCACGCCATGCGGCAGAAACAACAGGCTCGCGCGGCTTGGGTATTCCGGGAAAAACACGTTCTGCAACGGCATCAGGACGGCGAATGTAAGGAACGACGCCAGCACATAGGCCAAAGAGGCCAAAAGCGTTTCAGTAGCCCACCCGCGCAAAGTTATCACGGCTTCTTGCGCGGGTGGATCGCATCATTTGGGTGCATGAACGATGTACCGTCCCCGGTTGGCGCTGCCGCTTTGAGAAAGATAGCCTTTTTCGACCAGCGATTTCAGCGCGCGAAAGAATGTTGGGCGCGAAACACTTTGAACCAACGTGTGCTCGATCAAACCGAATGTGCGCACTTCCTGATCGGACTTGGAAAGCTCTTCGGCGGCATAGTAGATGTCGCGTTCAACCGGAGATAGTTTCTCCAAGCCTAACGTACGCTCCATGCTTTGCATCAGCTTGCGCAGTTCGGTGAGTTTCGAGATCTCAGTCATAATGTTACCTATCGTTTGCCGTGCCATTTGCCGCCTAATTGCGACTGTTTGAGCCATGCTGAATGACGCGCAAGTCAGCAAGTCTCGTATTGACACTCATCCCCTCTCGCTTAGACTAGGTGACTGATTAGGTTGCTCAATCCAGCGTTGTGAGTGTGCGCATATGAGCGACCCCCAATCTAATTTCAGTCAGTGCCCGGCGCAGAAGTGCCGGGTTTTTTCGTCTCAGCGACTATCAGGGCTAGCGCAAATTGCATTTTGAAACAACGCAATTGTATGTGCTTTTTGCGACAAACAACCTTAGCAAGAAGTACAGTGGGCGAAATAAAAAAGGGGCGCTGTGGCCCCTCTTCCTGTCTTATCCAATTGCGACGGCTTTGATGTCGTCGTCGATGAAGGGCAGATATTGTTCAAAGTTCTCGGCAAACATCTGCACCAGTTTTTCGGCCTGTTTGTCGAAGGCTGCCTGATCGTCCCAGGTACGACGCGGGTCCAGCAGAACTTCGGCAACCCCCGGGACAGAGACTGGAACGTCAAAGCCGAAATTGGCATCCTTGCGGAACTCGGCGTCGCGCAGAGACCCTTCCAGAGCGGCGGTCAGCAAGGCGCGTGTCGCGCGGATCGGCATCCGGCTGCCCACGCCATAGGCGCCGCCGGTCCAACCGGTGTTCACAAGCCAGCAGGTCGCGCCGTGCTGGGCGATCTTGTCCCGCAACAGGTTGCCGTATTCCTCAGGGCGACGGGGCATGAACGGCGCGCCGAAACAGGTCGAGAATGTCGGCTGCGGCTCGGTGATGCCGCGTTCGGTCCCGGCCACTTTTGACGTGAATCCCGACAGGAAGTGATACATGGCCTGGGCCGGCGTCAGCCGCGCGATCGGAGGCAGAACGCCAAATGCATCGCAGGTCAGCATAATGATATTCTTCGGGTGACCACCCAGAGCGCTTTTGGATGCGTTCGAGATATACTCGAGCGGATAGGCGCAGCGCATGTTGGCGGTCAGCGAGTCATCGTCGAAGTCCAGTTCCTTGGTTTCGGGGTCAAAGACCATGTTTTCGATCACGGTTCCGAACTTCGAAGTGGTGGCATAGATTTCCGGCTCTGCCTCGGCATTCAGGTTGATGGTCTTGGCATAGCAACCGCCTTCGAAGTTGAAGGTGCCGCGATCGGACCAGCCGTGCTCGTCATCCCCGATCAGTATACGCGAAGGATCTGCGGACAAGGTGGTCTTTCCAGTGCCGGACAGGCCAAAGAACACGGCCGTATCGACCGGGTTGCCAACAGCATGGTTTGCCGAACAATGCATCGGCATCACACCTTTTTCAGGAAGCATGTAGTTCAGCAGGGTGAAAACGGACTTCTTGTTTTCACCGGCATATTCAGTGCCGCCGATCAGGATCAGTTTGCGGTCGAAGTTCATTGCAATCACGGTCTCGCTGCGGCAACCGTGCTTTGCCGGGTCGGCCTGAAAGCTGGGGCAGTTGATGACGGTGAAATCGGCCGTGAACTCATCCAGGTCTTCGCGGTCCGGGCGACGCAGCAGGTGGCGGATGAACAGGTTGTGCCACGCCAGTTCGGTAATCATTCGTACATTGATTGCGTAAGCCGGGTCCGCGCCACCGACGAGGTCC
Source organism: Ruegeria sp. HKCCA5463 (assembly GCF_013034175.1). Classification (NCBI taxonomy): domain Bacteria; kingdom Pseudomonadati; phylum Pseudomonadota; class Alphaproteobacteria; order Rhodobacterales; family Roseobacteraceae; genus Ruegeria; species Ruegeria sp. HKCCA5463. The sequence goes on along the minus strand of NZ_WQFL01000012.1, from coordinate 15,728 downwards.
TGTACGAAATAGTCGCGGCCTTTCATGTGGGCCAGCATGTCTTCGTACAGTGCGTCAAAGCCCTCGGGGCTCATTTCGGCATTGTTTTCCCACCAGATGGTTTCGGCAACGCTGTCGGTCTTGACCACGTGTTTGTCCTTGGGCGACCGGCCGGTGAACTTTCCTGTGGTAACTAGGAACGCTCCACCATTGCCAAGTGTGCCTTCGCCGCGCTTCAGCGCCTCTTCGATCAGCGCCGGTTCCATGAAGTTGTAATAGACATTGCCCAGACCCTCGATGCCCTGATCTTCGAGGCGGAATTGCGGGTTAACCCGTCCAGATGTCATGTGTGTCTTCTCCTGTGGCGGCGCGAAGGTCGTTGGCCGTTGCGCCTTTGGGGCAGTGAGCCGGGAAAACCGGCGGCTGAGCGCGTCTTATCACGGTCATTCAGGGCATGAACAGGCGGGTTTGACGCAGTTAGCGCAACCAAGTCCGGGTTTAGCGCCATCAGAAATTCAATGTCGGAAAAGCGGGCAGATTTTTGCGGGCATCAAGGCAAATTTGCCGCAGACCTGCCGCAACAAAGGCATGATTCGCAGTTACGGATTGATTCGGCGTCTTAAAACCGCCAACAATGCCTTACAAATAAGCGAATTATTGCGCGAGTGAGCAGGAATAGGGGTGAGCCCGATGTCAAAGATTGCACTTGTGGATGACGATAGAAACATTCTGACGTCTGTATCCATGACCCTCGAAGCCGAAGGTTTCGAGGTTGAAACTTATAATGATGGCCAGGCCGCGTTGGATGCGTTCAACAAGAAACTGCCGGACATGGCTGTTCTGGATATCAAGATGCCGCGAATGGACGGCATGGATCTGCTGCAACGGCTGCGTCAGAAGACGCAGATGCCGGTGATCTTCCTGACCTCGAAGGACGATGAGATCGACGAGGTGCTGGGCCTGCGTATGGGCGCCGATGACTATGTAAAGAAGCCTTTTTCGCAGCGTTTGCTGGTCGAACGCATTCGGGCTTTGCTGCGCCGCCAAGAGGCGACCAGCGGCGACGCGGTCGCAACCAACAGCAATGACACCAAAGTCATGGAACGCGGCGACCTGAGAATGGACCCGCTGCGCCATGCGGTCAGCTGGAAAGGCAATGATGTGTCCCTGACCGTGACCGAGTTCCTGTTGCTTCAGGCGCTGGCCCAACGTCCGGGATTCGTCAAAAGCCGCGACCAGTTGATGGATGTCGCCTATGATGATCAGGTCTATGTGGATGACCGCACGATCGACAGCCACATCAAGCGCCTGCGGAAAAAAATGCGCGCGGCTGACCCCGAGTTCTCGGCGATTGAGACCTTGTATGGTATCGGTTACCGGTACAACGAAGAATAGGCGCGGCCGCCTGCAAGAGGTAATGGGGTCTCGTGCGCGACACCGAACAAGCCAGCGAAATGCGCGACGGTGACGTCGTTCTAGGGGATGACTGGGTCATTCCTCAGGACCCCGAGTCAGCGGAGCTGAGGGAAAAGCGATCCCGGAGGAACCTGTTTTCTCTGCGCGGTTCACCTCTGGCGCGCAAAATCATCACGTTCAACTTGATCGCTCTGGTGATTCTGGTCACTGGGTTGCTGTATCTGGATGACTCGCGAAAAGAAAAGGTTCAGCAGACCGCCCGCAATCTGCTGGGCGATGCGCAGCTTGTCAGCAACGTGTTTGAAACCCAGCTGCGTCAGGGCGCACAGCAATCCGGGCAGAATGCCGGGAACCTGGACGTCAAGGATACCTTGTCTGGCCTCACCCTGCCCGAAGGGGGCGAGGTTTTTGTATATGACGCCAGCGGCACGTTGATCGGCTGGACACGTGGTGCCCCGCAAGCCTCCGACATGCCGGTTCTTCTGCAATCCGAGGCCGAGATGCAGACCGGCAGCACGGTGATCAGCGACACGCTGAATGCCGTCTGGACAGGTTTGTCGAACCTGCTCAACTGGTCAACTGAAACCGAGGCACCGACGTTGGCGCAGCGTGTTCAGACCATCATTCCGCAAGCGATTGCCGGTAACAGCCAGGTACAGGCGGTACAGGACAGCGCGGGTGAGACGGTCATCGTGGCTGCCGCACCGATCCTTTATGCGGATGTTCCCGCCGGCGCGGTGGCCATTACCGGCCCGGCCGGTGAAATCGACGCGCTTGCCCGCCGCGAGCAGGAGCGCATTCTTCAGATGTTCGTGGTGGCGCTGCTGGTTTCCGTGGGCCTCAGCCTTGTTTTGGCCTCGACCATTGCCAACCCGCTGGCCGATCTGGCATCCGCGGCAGAGATGGGCAAAGACCGGGGCACGGGTGTCAATCCCGGGCGCATCCGCATTCCCGACCTCAGCGCCCGTCCTGATGAGATCGGACGTCTCAGTCGCGCTTTGCGGGGTATGGTGACCGCGCTGTACAATCGGATCGACGCAAACGAACAGTTTGCCGCCGATGTCGCCCATGAAATCAAAAACCCGCTGGCCAGCCTGCAATCCGCCGTGGGAACCCTGCGGATGGTCAAACGCGAGGATCAGCGCGACAAGCTGCTGGACGTGATCGAGCATGACGTACGGCGTCTGGATCGGCTGGTCAGCGACATATCAAATGCGTCGCGTCTGGATGCGGAACTGGTCAAGGAAGAAGAGCAGCCCTTTGACCTGCTCAAGCTGCTGGGCAATCTCGGCCAGTATCTGGGCGAGGATGCGCGCTCCAAGGGCATCGATTACATTACGGATCTGCCCTCTGAGCCAATTGTGATCAACGGGCTGGAGGCGCGTCTGGCGCAGGTCTTCGTCAACCTGATCACCAACGCGATTTCCTTCTGCGAAGAAAACGACGCCATTCGCGTCTGGGTCAGACAGCGGGACAACCGTGTGTTGGTCGTTGTTGAAGACACCGGCCCTGGAATTCCCGAACAGGCGCTTACCAAAGTGTTCAAGCGTTTCTACTCGCAGCGTCCGGCGGAACATTTCGGCAATAACTCGGGCCTGGGGCTGGCGATCTCCAAGCAGATTGTCGAAGCCCATGGCGGAGTGATCTGGGCTGAAAACATCCGCCCGACCGAGGCCGATATCACATCGGATCCTCTGGGTGCCCGCTTTGTCGTGGGGTTGCCCGTTTAAACCCATGCATATTGATTCGTTGTCACTCGCGAAAGATCAGGACAGCGCCTGTGTTCATGCCTCCTGCGTTTCGGTTGCCGGACGCGGGCTTTTGATCATCGGTGCTTCCGGCACAGGGAAGTCCGGGCTGGCGTTGCAAATGATGGCCTTCGGCGCGAAACTGGTCGCCGATGACCGCGTCAATTTGGAGATGCGGCAGAATCGGGTGATCGCTTCGGCCGTATCGCAGATCCGCGGCTTGATCGAGGCGCGCCAAATTGGCCTGATCAAAGCCGAACCCAGTGGTCCGGTTCCGCTGGATTACGTTGTGGATCTGGATCAGCCAGAGCCCGAGCGTCTGCCCGAACCTTTGACGGTTTCCGTGCTGAGGCAAACTGTTCCCTTGCTTCGGGGCGCGGGCGTGCCCAACTTGGCTGTAGCGATGATGCAGCTTCTAGGAAATGGGCGCGTAAACCCGGAATGGCCGAATTCATGACATCGCAAAGGCGGATCGTACTTGTCACGGGGCCCTCCGGGGCAGGAAGATCCACGGCCATTCATGTGCTGGAAGATCTGGGCTTTGAAGCCATCGACAATCTGCCGATGGGTCTTTTGTCGCGCTTGCTCGACAGTGCTGACAGCGACCGTCCCATGGCTTTGGGTATAGATGCCCGCAACCGGGATTTCTCGACGATCGGTTTCATAGAATTGGCTGAAAAGCTGGGCCGCTTGGCGCAGGTCGATCTGACGGTTCTGTACCTGGATTGCAGTGATGATGTTCTGGTGCGCAGGTTTTCAGAAACCCGAAGGCGGCATCCCGTCGCCAAGAATGCCAGCCCGGAAACCGGCGTTCAGCGCGAAAAAGAGCTGCTGGCGCCGATACGAGAGATTGCGGATACGCTGATCGACACCAGCCTTCTGAACGTGCATCAGCTGCGGGAAGAGGTCGAGCACTGGTTCGCCCCGCAAGGCGGGCGGCATCTGGCGGTTTCCATCGAATCCTTTTCTTACAAACGTGGCCTTCCGCGTGGATTGGACATGGTGTTCGATTGCAGGTTTCTGGCGAATCCGTACTGGCGCCCGGAATTTCGCGCAGCGGATGGTCGAAACCCTGACGTTGCGCACTATGTGCAGTCAGACGCTAACTACTTACCGTTTTTTGAACGTGTGCTGGACTTGCTGACCCTGTTGCTGCCGGCCTTTCGGGCCGAGGGAAAAGCGCATCTTTCCGTGGCGTTTGGGTGCACAGGGGGCCAGCACAGATCAGTTGCCCTGGCAGAGGCCGTTGCAAAGGCCCTTGCGGAAGATGGGCAGCAGGTGGCAATTAGGCATCGCGAGATGGAACGTCGGTCGTTGAATGTGAGGTCGGATTGATCGGAATTGTGATCGTTGCACATGGTGGGTTGGCTCAGGAATACCTGGCCGCCACACAACACGTGGTCGGACCACAGGCCAGCCTCGTGGCGGTCGCGATCGAGGCTGACCATGACCGGGACGAAAAACAGGCCGAAATCTGCCGTGCCGCTGACGAAGTGGACACCGGCGATGGTGTCGTTGTTGTCACCGACCTCTTTGGCGGAAGCCCCTCGAATCTCAGCCTGCGTGCCTGCGCGCCTCAGGACCGGCGTATTCTGTATGGGGCAAACCTGCCGATGCTGATCAAATTGGCCAAAAGTCGCCACTTGCCCATTGGTGATGCCGTCCGTCAGGCAATGGAGGCTGGACGGAAGTACATCAATGCGCAGAATGTGACATTGGATTAAAAACGGATTTTTGAATATGACGAGCCGAAGCCTGAAAATTATCAATGAAAAGGGCCTGCATGCACGCGCCTCGGCAAAGCTGGTTGAGGTTGTAGAGGGGTTCGATGCACATGCTGAGGTGTCAAAAGACGGACTTTCTGCATCAGGCGACAGCATCATGGGCCTTTTGATGTTGGCAGCATCGCGCGGAACAACTATTGACGTCGAGACGTCCGGGCCGGATGCTGAGGCATTGGCAGAAGCTCTGGAAACGCTTGTGAACGACAAGTTCGGAGAGGGGTTCTAAGCCACCCCGCCGGGACAGGAAGAACGGGAAGACCAGGAATTGGCGGAAACGACGCACGAGACCAAGACAAACCCGGTGGTGGATGGGACCACAGATCAGGGTGAGATCTACGACCGTAGAACGCTGACCTATGCGAATTCATTCGACGATGCCTGGACAGCGACCGCCATTCGGGCCATCGAGTGGTGCACAGGCAAGCTGACCATTTTGCGCATGGTCAACAAGTTCGAAAAAAAGAACGAATACTATCGCGGCCAGCGGTTCTGGGGCGGTGCCCTCAAGACTATGGGAATCGACCTGACCACACCGCAGGAGCAGATTGACCGCATTCCCAAGACCGGCCCGGTCGTTGTCGTCGCCAACCACCCGCACGGTATGGTCGATGGCATGATTCTGGCGGAACTGATCGGCCGGGTACGCAGCGATTACCGCATCCTGACCCGTTCGGTTCTGACGGGTCTGGACGAAGCGGCCACGTCATTCATGATCCCGGTTCCGTTCCCACATGACCCCGAGGCGCAGGCCAAGATGCTGGAAATGCGCGGCAAAGCCATGGAGCATCTCAAAAACGGCGGCGTTGTGGCGCTGTTCCCATCCGGTGTTGTGATGTCCTCGGATGATTGGTTCGGGCCTGCGATCGAGCGGGAATGGAACGTGTTCACCGCCAAGATGATCCGCCGTTCGGGCGCGCGCGTGGTGCCGATTTTCTTTCCGGGCTGCAATTCACGCTGGTATCAGATCGCCAACCGTGTCTCTGCAATTCTACGGCAGGGATTGTTGCTGCATGAGATCGTCCGATCCTGCAACAAACCCCAGTCGCCGGTGATCGGCGAACCGATTTCGGACCACGACATGGAGTTGCTGGAGCGCGATCCGCGCGGTTTCATGGCCTGGCTCAGAAATCACACCATGTCTCTGGGCAAGTCGGAACAGACCTGATCCGCGTCTTCATCTGGCCAAAAATATCCCGGGGGTGAGCCCGGACAAAGTCCGGGCGAGGGGGCCGGCCCCCTCAGCGTGTCGGCACCGGAGCTTCGCCTCGGTAATCATAAAAACCGCGCTCGGTCTTGCGCCCCAGCCACCCGGCCTCGACATATTTCGTCAGGAGAGGGCAGGGACGATATTTGGTATCGGCCAACCCGTCATGCAGCACGTTCATGATCGCCAGACAGGTATCCAACCCGATGAAGTCCGCCAATTCCAGCGGGCCCATGGGATGATTCGCCCCAAGTTTCATTGACTGGTCGATGGATTGAACGTTCCCCACACCTTCATAGAGTGTGTAGACCGCCTCGTTGATCATGGGCATCAGGATCCGGTTCACGATAAAGGCCGGGAAGTCCTCGGCGCTGGCCGCCGTTTTGCCCAACCGATCCACCACCGCTTTGCAGGCGTTGAAAGTTTCTTCATCCGTGGCGATGCCGCGGATCAATTCCACCAGCTGCATAACAGGGACAGGGTTCATGAAATGAAAACCCATGAACCGTTCGGGCCGATCCGTGCGGCTTGCCAGGCGGGTGATGGAAATCGAGGATGTATTTGACGTCAGAATCGTATGCGGCAGCAGGTGCGGTTGGAGGTCCTCGAAAATCGCCTGCTTGATCGTTTCCCGCTCGGTTGCCGCCTCGATAACCAGATCGGTTTGACCCAGTTTCGGCAGCTCAAGAGTGGTCGTAATCCGTTTTAGCGCAGCCTTCATCGCCTCGTCGGTGATTTTGCCACGCGACGCCTGCCGCGCCAGGTTGCCTTCGATCGTGGCAATGGCGTTGTCCAGTGCATCCTGGCTGACATCGTTCAGCAAGACGTCGTATCCCGCCAACGCCATAACATGGGCAATGCCGTTGCCCATTTGCCCCGCGCCAATCACCCCGACCGATTTAACTTCCATGTTCAGCTGCCTTTGCCCTGTAGGATACCGCGACAGTATCGGCAGACCGGGGCAGGCGGCAAGAGGATCAAGGCGGTCAATTTCGCTTCAAATGCGCGCATTAGGAAAATCTCAATATCTATGACCACAAGATGGCACCGGGTGAGAAAACGGGGGGCTTGATATGAGCTTTCATCAGACAAACAGCGGTAGGGAGTCCGCCTGCCAATATGCCAATTCGAAACTTTGGTTCCGGGGTCCACCCGGCACGTTGGATCAGCCCTATGTGGCCTGTCTGGGAGGAGAGGAAACTTTCGGCAGATTCGTCGATAACCCGTTTCCTGCCGTGCTTGAGAAGCGATTGGGAAAGCCATGCGTCAACTTCGGCAGCCTGTTTTGCGGAGTCGAAGCGTTGTCCACTGATCCGGGGGTGCTGAATCTGGTCAATCAGTCAGACCTATGCGTGTTGCAGGTGCCCGATCTTCTGCGCCAATCGAACCGGTTTTACCGCGTGCACCCGCGCCGCAACGATCGGTTCCTTGAACCCACCGCGGACTTGCTGGGGCTGTACCCGGATGTTGACTTCACGGAAATCCATTTTGTGCGCCATTTGTTGGAGCAGCTGAGCGCAACAGAAGACGCCCGTTTCGAAGTCGTAGCGCAGGAACTGCGAGAGGTCTGGATACGCTCCACCAGGGACATGATAGAACGGATCGAACCCGGCGTGGTACTGCTTTGGCTGCATGTGCAGCGGCAAACCGGATCGCATGTCGACCATATCGTGCCCGACGCCGCCATGATCGAACAACTGCGCCCGCTATGCGCTGATGTCGTCGAGGTTTCGGTGCCTGTATCCGCTCAATCAGATTCTCTCGAAGATGTTATGTTCGGAACGCTTCAGCAGCCGATTGCGGAACATATGATCGGCCCGTCCGCGCATCGAGAAATTGCCGAACACCTGCTGATCGCCTTGCGGAACCTGAACTGAAAAAGGCCCGCCTGTTGGCGGGCCTTTGCGGATCAATCCGGATATCCGGTTCAGCCGAGCTTTTCAGTCAGTTCCGGTACCGCCTGGAACAGGTCTGCGACCAGGCCGAAATCGGCGACCTGAAAGATCGGCGCCTCTTCGTCTTTGTTGATCGCCACGATGACCTTCGAGTCCTTCATGCCGGCCAGGTGCTGGATCGCGCCCGAAATACCGACGGCGACATACAGATCCGGGGCAACAACCTTGCCGGTCTGACCCACCTGCCAGTCGTTCGGTGCATAGCCCGAGTCAACGGCCGCACGCGACGCACCAACCGCGGCACCCAGCTTGTCGGCCAGCGTTTCGATCAGTTTGAAGTCCTCTTCTGAGCCGACACCACGGCCGCCCGAAACAACGACGCCAGCCGAGGTCAGCTCTGGACGGTCGCTTTCCGCCACCTTGTCCTCGACCCATTCGGACAGGCCGGGGTTTTCGCCGACCGACACGGTCTCAACCGCGGCCGAACCGCCTTCGCCGGCCGCATCAAAGCTGGCGGTCCGGATGGTGACGACCTTCTTTGCGTCGTTCGACTTAACGGTCTGGATCGCGTTGCCCGCGTAGATCGGGCGCTCGAAGGTCGAGCCGTCAACCACGCCGGAGGCATCCGAGATCACCATCACGTCCAGCAGGGCTGCAACGCGGGGCATCACGTTCTTGGCGTCGGTGGTGGCCGGTGCCACGATGTGCTCGTAGCCATCGGCCAGGCCCACGATCAGGGCTGCGGTCGATTCCGCCAGGCGGTGGCCCAGCGACGGGTCTTCGGCGACCAGCACCTTGGAGACACCGTCGATCTTGGCTGCGGCCTCACCGGCAGCAGCGGCAGACCCGCCTGCGGCCAGAACGGTTACGTCACCCAGCACTTTCGCGGCGGTCACGGCCTTTGCGGTCGCATCCATCGCAAGTTCGCCGTTGTTCACTTCGGCAAGCAGAAGTACAGCCATTACACAGCCCCCGCTTCTTTGAGTTTCTCGACCAGCTCGTCAACCGAGCCCACGATGATGCCTGCCGCGCGTGCCGGCGGCTCTTCGGTCTTGACGATTTCCAGACGCGGGGTGACGTCGACGCCATAATCGGCGGCGGTTTTTTCATCCAGCGGCTTTTTCTTCGCCTTCATGATGTTGGGCAGCGAGGCATAGCGCGGCTCGTTCAGGCGCAGGTCCACGGTAATGATGGCCGGCATCTTGACGCTGATGGTCTGCAACCCGCCATCGACCTCGCGGGTGACCTTGGCGGTGTCACCTTCGATGTCCAGCTCGGACGCAAAGGTGCCCTGGGACCAACCCAGCAGGGCCGACAGCATCTGGCCGGTGGCGTTCATGTCGTTGTCGATCGCCTGCTTACCTGCCAGAACAATGCCAGGCTGCTCTTCCTCGACCACTTTGGCCAGGATCTTGGCAACGGCCAGAGGCTCGATATCGGTGTGTACATCGTCAGCCGCCACAACCAGGATTGCGCGGTCGGCACCCATGGCCAGCGCGGTGCGCAAGGTTTCCTGCGCCTGCTTTACGCCGATCGAAACAGCAACGACTTCGTCGGCCTTGCCGGCTTCTTTCAGGCGGATCGCTTCCTCTACTGCAATTTCGTCGAACGGGTTCATCGACATTTTGACATTGGCGAGATCAACACCGCTACCGTCCGCTTTCACGCGGACCTTCACATTGTAGTCAATCACGCGTTTGACAGGCACCAGTACCTTCATTGTAGCGCTTTCTCCTCAAAAAAACGGTAAGCCGCGCAGGCGACTCCACCAATGCTCTCGACCGACTAGATAGCGCCTGCCGCAGTGTCACAACAGAGCAAAATCGTCACGTCATGGCGTCGGGACGTCGCGTTTTGCAATTTTTTTGCCAAGAGGCGAAAGAATATTACCCGCGACTCTGTATTTCGCGATCAGCGGTTCGCGCCCGGAACCCACAACACGTCGTCTTTGCCGTTTGCGTTTGCGCAGCGTGCTGCAACAAAGAACCAATCGCTGAGACGGTTGAGGTATTTGACCGCCACGTCGTTGACGGGCTCCATATTCGTCAGCTCGACCGCAAGCCGTTCCGCCCGACGCGAAACGGTCCGGCAAACGTGCAGATGTGCTGCCAGACGCGAGCCACCGGGCAGGATGAAGCTGCGCAGAGGTTCCAGCGTCACGTTCATTGCGTCGATCTCGGCTTCCAGCCGGTCGATCTGGGCAGGCACGATACGCAGGGGGGGATAATCGGCCTCGGCGTCTTTTTCCATGTCGGGGCGACAGAAGTCGGCACCCAGATCGAACAGGTCATTTTGAATGCGCGACAGCGCGGTTTCGACATCACCTTCGGCCTCGGTCCGTGCCACGCCGACAAAAGCGTTCAGTTCGTCCACGGTGCCATAGGCTGCGACGCGGCCCGAATATTTTGCCACGCGCTCTCCGTTGCCTAGGGCGGTTTTCCCGTCATCGCCAGTGCGTGTGTAGATTTTGTTGAGTACGACCATTTATTGAACTCCCTGTCCGCGCAGATACACGAAAAGCACGATCAGCAACACGGCGATGAACTGAAATAGAATGCGCAGGCGCATCATCTTGTTGCTTTTCTTGGCCGCTTCCATGCCGCCTTTGCCAAAATTCGCGATGCCTAAGGCCAGCACTACGACAACTGCCGCCATAGCCAGAAGCAGAATGACCATCACAAGGTCCATTTGAAGTCACCGTCCGGTTTTTTTCGATTACCACCCATCTAGCGTCAGGGCGTCGAAAAGCGAACGGGAAATATCGTCTCAGATATCCGAAAGGATTCGATCAGAGGCGTTTGTAGGCAGAATGCGGCGCAGTATCCCGGCGATATATGTCGGAGTGGTCACATAGTAACGTGGTTTGGGGCGTCGGGCCTCGACCGCATGGGCCAGCTTGTCCGTGACGGCAGAGGCGGGCAGTTCAAATCGGTCTGGCCCACTGCTTTCATAAAGGCGCTTCAGTAACGAGTCTTCGTACTTCTCCCGAATGGCCGAGTTTTCCCAGTCGATATATTTCTCGAACAATGGGATCGCCTTTTCCCGGAGTTTAGAGGTGATGGGGCCGGGCTCGATCAGGACGACGTGGATGTCGGTATCCCGAAGTTCCAGCCGCAGCGTGTCGGTCAGCCCTTCGATCGCGTATTTTGTGGCGACATACGCGCCGCGCCACGGGAAGGCGACAAGCCCCAGAACCGAGGAACACTGCACAATCCGGCCATGACCCTGTTCCCGCATGACGGGAATGACCTGTCGGGTCAGCTCGTGCCAACCAAAGACATTGGTCTCAAATATATGGCGCAGGCCATCCGTCGGAACATCCTCAACCGCGCCGGGCAAGCCATGTGCGCCATTGTTGAAAAGGGCATCCAGCGAGCCGCCTGTAGCCTCGAGAACGTGGGACAAACCCGATGTAATGCTGTCTGCATCAGTGTAGTCGATTCTGGGGCTTTCAAAGCCTTGTGCGCGTAGGCGATCACAGTCGCGTTGCTGGCGGCAGGATGCAAAAACGCGCCAGCCTCTTGCACGCATACCGTGTGCCGCGTCCAGACCGATGCCTGACGAGCATCCCGTGATAAGAATCGATTTCTGCATATGCCTTCCGAGCCTGATCCCCGCCCATAGCTATGGCGGGGTTTGCGGCAGGGCAATGACACTTCGATGTCAGTTCGTTGTTTTCCGGACGAGTGATGCCGAAATCCACCCAACCTGTTGCCCCGGCAACACGCGCAGGCGCAACCAGCCGGTACCTGAATCCCCGAATACCTCAACCTGCTGGCCGATCCTGGCTTTGCCGATGATCGGATAGATCGTCCCCGGCCCATCACGCAGGTTCACGCGGGTTCCCGAAATTTCACGGATATCCTTGGCGGCCTCGACAGGGGCGGGCAGTTCAACCGTTGGCAGCTCGGCGTCGGTGGTGACCTGTTCGAGAGAGGCCAGACCCTGTTCCAGCGACGCAAGGGTCAGAGTGACGTTTTCGTCAGCGAACAGTGAGGGGTTTGCCTTCAGGCCAGCTGCGACTTGCGACAGCAGCGCTTTGGTTTCTGCTTCGTCCAGCTCGGCCACGGGTTCAGTGACCGATGCGACCGGCGCCGGAGGCTTTACCGCAGCACGCGCGACCAGAGTTTCGGCGGGCGCGGATTCGATAGCCGGCCTTGAAGGTTTCGGGGCAATGGCAACACGCTCGGGCTCCGCTGTGCGGACACCTCGCGGCTCAAAGTCAGGACCTCCGCTCATCACGTAAAAAGTCCAGCCGAGTGCGGCGAAAGTAACAAGTACAAGGCGCGTCATGGCGCATCCCCCAATTCAATCGTAACAACAAAATAGGCAGCAATCATTCAATTGTTGGAATGGTAGCATAATATAAGGGCAGAGTCGAAAATTCGGGGAAAACACCGACTTGCCTCCCCCTGTTGCAAAAAGCCCGACTTGTCCCCAGTAAAATACGCGTTGCTTGCTTTACCAAGGCGTTCTTGCGTCGTATCACATCATATATGAACGATACGATCGACGACCCCAACATGGAGGCCCCCGACCACGGGGGTGAGGTTGCAGAACCGCTGCGCCGCGCGATAGGCGAGCGTTACCTGACCTATGCGCTGTCCACAATCATGCATCGCGCCCTGCCGGACGCGCGGGACGGATTGAAACCGGTACACCGGCGAATCCTCTATGCGATGAGAGAGCTGCGACTCAGTGCAACCGGAGGTTTTCGCAAATCCGCCAAGATTTCCGGCGACGTGATGGGCAATTACCACCCGCATGGCGATGCCGCGATTTACGACGCAATGGCGCGCCTGGCGCAGGACTTTAACGTGCGTTACCCGCTGGTCGATGGGCAGGGGAATTTCGGGAATATCGACGGCGACAATCCGGCGGCCTCGCGATATACCGAGGCGCGGATGACCATCGTGGCCGAGGCGCTGCTGGAAGGTCTGAACGAAGACGCCGTGGATTTCCGCGACAACTATGATGGCACGCTGACTGAACCGGTGGTGCTGCCTGCGCAGTTTCCGAATCTTTTGGCCAACGGCGCCAGCGGTATCGCCGTCGGCATGGCCACGAACATCCCGCCTCACAACATCTCGGAGCTTTGTGACGCCTGCCTCCACCTGATCAAAACACCGGACGCGCGGGACGACACGTTGCTGAAATATGTCCCCGGCCCGGATTTTCCGACCGGTGGCGTGATCGTCGAACCACCCGAGAACATCGCCCAGGCTTATCGCACCGGGCGGGGCTCGTTCCGGCTACGCTGCAAGTTCGAGGTCGAGGATCTGGGTCGCGGCCAGTGGCAGATCGTGGTCACCGAGATTCCCTATCAGGTTCAGAAATCCAAGCTGATCGAAAAGATCGCGGAACTGATCCAGACCAAGAAAATCCCGATCCTCGCAGATGTGCGCGACGAATCCGCCGACGATATCCGTCTGATCCTCGAGCCACGCTCCAAGAACGTGGACCCCGAGGTGCTGATGGGCATGCTATACCGCAACTCGGACCTCGAGGTGCGGTTCAGCCTGAACATGAACGTGCTGATCGATGGGGTGACACCCAAGGTCTGTTCGATGAAGGAAGTGCTGCGCGCCTTCCTCGATCACCGGCAAGAGGTGCTGCTGCGCCGCTCGCGTCACCGCATGGCCAAGATCGACCACCGGTTGGAAGTGCTCGAAGGCTTTATCGTCGCCTTCCTGAACCTCGACCGTGTAATCGACATCATCCGTTATGACGACGACCCCAAGGCCGCGCTGATGCGCGAGGACTGGGGCATCGACCACGTTCGCGCCACCGATGAATCTGACTACGTCACACCCAAGCCGGGCGAGGGCGAGCTGTCAGAAGTTCAGGTCGACGCCATCCTCAATATGCGCCTGCGCTCCTTGCGTCGTCTGGAAGAGATGGAGCTGGTTCGCGAACGTGACGCGCTGATGGAAGAGCGCGCCAATCTCGAAGATCTGCTGGCCGATCCCGCCCTGCAATGGGCCAAGATTGCCGAGCAATTGAAAGAAACCAAGAAGACCTTTGGCAAAGACTACGAAGGCGGTGCACGCCGCACCAGATTTGCCGAGGCGGGGCAGGTCGAGGAAGTGCCGCTTGAGGCGATGATCGACAAGGAACCGATTACGGTCGTCTGCTCGCAGATGGGCTGGATTCGCGCCATGACCGGCCATATCGACCTGAAGCGCGAGTTGAAGTTCAAGGACGGCGACGGCCCGCGTTTCATCTTCCACGCGGAAACGACCGACCGGTTGCTGGTCTTTGCCTCGAATGGCCGATTCTATACCGTCAGCGCAGCCAACCTGCCCGGCGGGCGCGGCATGGGCGAGCCCTTGCGCCTGATAGTCGACCTGCCGAACGGGGCGCAGATCATCGACATTCTGATCCACAAGCCGGGACGCAAGCTGCTGGTGGCCTCGGACGCGGGCAACGGCTTTATGGTGCCGGAAGATGACGTGCTGGCGCAGACGCGCAACGGCAAACAGGTGCTGAACGTCAAGGGTGACGAGACCGCGATGATCTGCAAGCCGATTGACGGAGACCACGTCGCCGTGGTGTCGCAAAACGGCAAGTTCCTGGTTTTCCCAACCCAGGAACTGCCCGAGATGACGCGCGGAAAAGGCGTGCGTTTGCAAAAGTACAATATGGCACGCGGCCGGCAGGGAACGCTCGAGCTGGATGGCGGATTGTCGGATGTAACGACCTTCAACTGGGAAGAAGGCCTGAAATGGTCCATGGGCGGCGACAAGACCCGACATGAGGCGGATATGACGCAATGGCTGGCAAAACGGGCCAGTGTCGGGAAAAAACCGCCCTATGGCTTCCCGCGCGACTATAAGTTTTCGTGATCGCGCTGCTGCGCGGGTGAATTTCCGCCGATACGGCTTTGCACAACCCGTATCGGTGCGCTAGATCAACAAAAAACAGGCCTATCGAGACGAGACATGTTGCGCATTCTGACGCTGATCACCGGACTGGCCCTGATGGCCGCTTGCACACAGACACAGGTGTATGAGCCGCCTGAATCCCTCGGAGAATTCAAGCTTCGTGTGAATTATGCCTTTGCGGACAAGGCCGTTCAGGGACCTGTGTCGCGGGACGCCACACCTGACGAATGGACGAAGGCGATCCAGAACGCGGTTGATATTCGTTTAGGGCGTTACGAAGGCACACAGGAATATGACCTTGGCATCAGCCTTGAGGGTTACATGCTGGCCCCGCCGGGGATCCCTGTGATCTACAACCCTAAAAGCACTGCGATTGTGTTGGTCAACGTCTATGACGTGAAGAAAAAAGAGTTTCTGGCCAAGGGTAAGCAATTTCAGGTGCTCGAAGACACCACCGGCGGAAGTGCCCTCAAAGGATCGGGGCATGAGCGCACAAAAGAAGAACAGATGAGCGGTCTGGCCCTCAAAATTGCCGACCGGGTCGAGGAATGGCTGGCTGAAGAGCACAAGGATAATGGCTGGTTCGACCGGCGGCCGGACCTGATCCAGCCTCTGGAATCCGTCGAGGTCACGCAAAATCCAACGTGATCGGCGCATTTCCCTCAGGATGTGCTTGATTTTCCCCTTTGAACCAAATATCTCGCGCGCGCAGATGTAACCACGGGACCAAGGGTCCCCCAAATCGCAAAAGGGCGCCTGAGGAATGGCAAAGGAAAAGTTTGAGCGTACAAAACCGCACGTCAACATCGGCACGATTG
>NZ_WQFL01000011.1:0-117809 GCF_013034175.1 Ruegeria sp. HKCCA5463 | reverse complement strand
TCGCCCGCCAGCGCCCGAAACCATCATACCAATGGATCGCAGGCCGACAATGCACTAACAATCAATTTGGACCAGTCAGATGAGGCTGCTCAAGCCCGTTTCCCGCGCTTCTGGCCTACTGATTGAAGCAAAGCGGCTCCCAACTCTTCAATCTGAACCATACAAGCCAGCACAATAGACGTTGTGCGACCTTCCTTTGAGGTGGTTGAGAGAACAGGGAACAAACGGGCGGCTTCGCCTTGAGCCAGATAATCTGGCAGCTTTTCAGTCATCTATACGCCTACAACTTGAAATTGAATATCATGTCTCAAATAGACAGTCGACTCAGCTTTCCGTCAAGTTTTCAATAAAGTATTGTCCACAAAACGTTGAGGGATACTGCTTCTCGCGTCGTTGAGTGACTACAGTTGTCAAGGAGTAGCGTTTTTCAATGAAGTTCCATTCTGATTGGAAACTCACGCAATGGCAGTCAGTCGAAAGAGTTGCCAACAATGACTTAACGCGTGTCGTCGCGTTGGTGCCGATCATTGGGTATCTGATCCTGTTCAACGACCAAATTGCAGAAATAGCTTCATTTCGAATGATAGCTGGAGTTGAACCGGGTGTGGAAACACCGTTTTACCTAACTGGTATAGCCAAGATGAGGCTGGTCTTCTTTGGCAGTTTGCTTCTGCTGATTTCAAATTTAATTTTTAAGATCTTTCGTCCACAGGTTTTAGGGCTTGCCAAAGGTGACATTGAGTTTGCTGCCAGAGTTGGAGAACGTTACAGCGTCCACGAGCTTGCGGACATGGAAGCACATGTTTTTTCCGACCATTGGAAGCCCAGATTACCTTTGTTCTGGAAGGTGCATGACAAGTTCAGGAGTAGGAAACCGGTGGTTTCGGGCTACAGACCTGATGTTCGTTCTCATATGATTTCGCGACATGGCGACTATATCAGCTACTTGGCGCGAGAATGGTGGACAGGAGAGATGCACACATTTCGTTCGGCGCGCTTCGTGTCACTAAGTCTGGGCATCACCGGAATCCTACTATTGGCAATTCCAACGCCGGACATAACGCAGGCCGTGGTCGGAGACGTTTATTTGAAACTTTGGTGAGTTGCTTGGCAGCTGAACCTGATGTCACCTCAAGAACGAATGGCTGCTTTGGGGCCAAAGCGGCCTTCGTCAAGCTTCACGTGGCCCACGACCATGGCATGGGGCCAACCAATTTTTGCACTGTGCGAAACTAACGTTGAATTCGAAATTCAGTGGGTAGCTATTGCGCCCAAGGTTTTGGGCCAAAGATGCAAATCTTTAGGCAAAATGCAAAGCTTTGGGCGCACCTACAACATTATCAGAAATCCAGATTCTCAACACTCAAGGCGTTTTTCTGGATGAACTCCCGACGAGGTTCCACGACGTCACCCATCAACTTGGTGAACAGATCATCCGCCTCGACCATGTCATCCACGCGCACTTGCAGCAGAGTCCGCGCATCCGGATCCAGTGTCGTTTCCCACAGCTGGTCAGGGTTCATCTCACCCAGGCCTTTATAGCGCTGCAAGGACAAGCCCTTTTCACCCTCTTCCAGAATGGCGCGCAACAAGTCCAGCGGACCGTGGATCATCTGGCTGCGATCACGACGGTTCAAAGTGGCCGGAGAGTTGTAGATTTCTTGCAGGCTCTGCGTAAAGCTGCCGGTCTTGCGCGCCTCGCCCGAGCGCAGCATCGGGCCGTCCAGCGTGCGAACCTCTTCGACACCGCGCAGAATACGGGCCAGTCGGATGCCGTGATCCTGTGTTATCCGACCCTGCCAACCGCGTTCGTATTCCAAAGCGATCAGGTCCAGCCGCGCGGCGACTTTGTCAGCCACACCTTGCAGATCGGCGTCCACCGCACCCGGCACGAAAGCCCCAGCCACGGCGGCCTGTTCCAGAATATGACGTGGGTAATGCGTTGGAAACGCGTCCAGCACACGTTTCAGCTGACGCGCCTCGTCGACCACGCGGGTCAGGTCCTGGCCGATGATTTCCTCACCCGAGCCGAGTTTCAGAACCGCGCCTTCGACGCCCTGATTGATCAGATAGTCATCCAGAGCGGCCTGATCCTTCAGGTAAACCTCTGACTTTCCGCGGGAAACCTTATACAGTGGTGGTTGCGCGATATAGAGGTACCCGCCCTCGATCAGTTCCGGCATCTGCCGATAGAAGAAGGTCAGCAACAGGGTCCGGATATGCGCGCCGTCCACATCCGCATCGGTCATGATGACGATCTTGTGGTAGCGCAGCTTTTCGATGTTAAATTCATCGCGGCCAATGCCAGTGCCAAGCGCCATGACGAGGTTGCCAATTTCCTGAGACGACAGCATCCGGTCGAACCGGGCGCGTTCGACGTTCAGGATTTTCCCCCGCAAGGGCAGAACCGCCTGCGTCAGACGATCCCGGCCGGTCTGTGCCGATCCACCTGCCGAGTCACCCTCGACGAGGAAAACTTCGGTTTTCGACGGATCTTTCTCGGAACAATCCTTCAGCTTGCCCGCCAGATAGTTCACGTCCATCGCCGTCTTGCGCCGGGTCAGCTCGCGCGCCTTCCGCGCAGCTTCCCGGGCCAACGCAGCCTCGATGATCTTGCCGACGATATTCTTGGCCTCGTTGGGGTTTTCTTCGAACCACTCGGCCAGTTTTTCATTCATCAGACCTTCGACAGCCGGACGGACCTCGGAGGAAACCAGCTTGTCCTTGGTCTGGGACGAGAATTTCGGGTCGGGCACTTTCACCGACAATACGCAGGTCAAACCTTCGCGCGCATCGTCACCGGTGAAGCTGACCTTTTCCTTTTTCGCGATCCCGCTGGACTGCGCATAGTTGTTGATCGTCCGGGTCAAAGCCCCCCGGAACCCAGCCACGTGGGTCCCGCCGTCGCGCTGCGGGATGTTGTTGGTGAATGGCAGCACCGTTTCGTGGTAGCTGTCATTCCACCACATGGCGATCTCGACACCGATATCGTCGCGCTCGCCCTTGATATAGATCGGCTCGGGCATGGCCGGCGTTTTGGATCGGTCGAGGTATTTGACGAACTCCTTTACGCCGCCCTCGTAGAACAGCTCGGTCTCCAGCCGCTCGGCAGGGCGTTCGTCGATCAGGATGATCCGCACGCCCGAGTTCAGGAATGCCAGTTCGCGCAGCCGTTTTTCCAACGTCTCGAACGAGTATTCGAGATTCGAGAACGTGTCGGTCGACGCCAGAAACCGCACTTCGGTTCCCGTACGATCGCCGCATTCGCCGACTACCTTCAGATGCTCTGCCGTTTCACCGCCCTCAAATCGCGCCACGTGCTCTTTGCCCGCGCGCCAAATGCGCAGCTCCAGCCAATCCGACAGCGCGTTTACCACCGAAACACCCACGCCATGCAGGCCGCCCGACACCTTGTAAGAGTTGCTGTCGAACTTGCCGCCCGCGTGCAGCTGGGTCATGATGACCTCTGCCGCTGAAACGCCTTCTTCCGGGTGGATATCAACAGGAATTCCGCGGCCGTTGTCGCTGACCGAAACGCTGGAATCCGCGTGAATTTTCACGGTCACATGGTCGGCGTGACCCGCCAGCGCTTCGTCAATTCCGTTGTCGACAACCTCATACACCATGTGGTGCAGGCCCGATCCATCATCCGTGTCCCCGATATACATCCCGGGGCGTTTGCGAACGGCTTCTAAACCCTTGAGAACTTTGATGGAATCTGCGCCGTATTCTTGAGGAGCCTGTGCGTCTTCGGACATTCAGTCAGTACCTATATTATTTTGGTACCTTATACGTTTTCTGGTGGGGATTGTCACGCGATCCCCCAATATTTTGTGTGTACTCGGGTCGTTTTCTGCCCATCTGAATCCACCTCATAACCGGTCGATGTCAGAAGCGATATCCGCCGCGATTTCCAGCGCATCGACATCCTTGCGTTCGGCCGACAGCCGAAGCCCCAGAATGTCCGACTGATACCGGGCCGCCAGCCGATCCGGGTCATGTTCAGGCCGGATTTCACCGGCAGCCTGGGCGCTGCGAAACAGGTCGGCGAAACACGCCTTCATTTCCGCCATGTGAAGCGCGGCCTGATCCGCAAGCGCATGATCCTTCGCCTGCAACTCGGCATATGTCTTTGCCAACATGCAAGCCTTTGCCGGGTTCTCGACCGCTTCGATGACCAAACGAGGTTGCGTCTTGAGCGCTTCCTTCGGCCCCAGTCTTTCAGCAAGGGCTTTCAGGCGCGCCACGCCTTCTTGCGTGTAGCTTTCCAGCGTCAACGCATAGAGCGCATCCTTCGACCCGAAAGCCGCGTAGAAACTGCCGGGTTTCAGCTTCAATTCCCGCTCAAGGTCCTTCAGCGACGTACCAGCCCAACCCTGACGCCAAAAGATGTCACGGGCCTTCTCGATCAACGCGTCGCGATCATATGCGGGTTTACGGGGCATCGGCATCACCAATTCTTGAACATTCACTCAAATATATACTTGAGCGATCGCTCAAGAAACCCTAAATACCGCCCATCGCGCCAGAAACAGGAGTTCCAACATGGCCACTTTCCCGTCTCATGACCTCGAATCCGCACCCGAAGCATCCAAACCGCTGTTAGAAAAGTCCCAGGCCGCTTTTGGCCGTTTGCCGGGCCTGCACAAGGTGATGGCAGAAAGCCCACAGCACCTTGAAGGATATCAAGTTCTGCACAGCCTGTTCTTGCAGACCGATTTTGACAACGATGAGAAGACCGTCGTCTGGCAGACCATCAATGTGGAAAACGAATGCCATTACTGCGTGCCCGCGCACACCGGTATCGCAAAGATGATGAAGGTATCAGACGAGATATCTGAGGCTTTGCGCAATGAAACCCCACTGCCTTCGCCCAAGCTCGAAGCGCTGCGCACCTTCACCCTGCAAGTGATGGAAACCCGTGGCAACCCGACCGAGGAACAGCTTCAGGCGTTCTTCGACGCGGGCTATTCGCATCGTGCGGTTCTGGACGTGGTGCTGGGCCTGGCACAAAAAACCATGTCAAACTACGTCAACCACATGGCCAAAACACCGGTCGATGAAGTCATGCGCGGCTTCCTGTGGGAGCGCAAAGTCAACGAACCGGCCTAAGCCGCCACGACCGACCCCTCATCGCCTTCGGTCACGATCAGCGTCTGGGCCCGGTCACCCAACTCCTCAAACAGTTCAGGCCCGGTGCCCGTCATCCAGGCCTGAGCACCCAACGAACAAATCTCGTCATAAAGTGAAGCGCGCCGACCCGCGTCCAGATGAGCTGCCACCTCATCCAGCAATACGATCGGTGGCGCACCCACCATTGCGGCCAAAGCTCGGGCATTGGACAGAATCAATGAAACCAGCAGCGCCTTCTGCTCACCGGTCGAACAATCCTTGGCGGGAACACCCTTGGCAGCAAAGACGCCATACAAGTCTGACCGATGCGGCCCAACCAAAGTCCGACCCGCAGCCAGATCCCTGAACCGGCTTTCTATCAAAGCGTCGCGCAAATCCTCAGCCGTTTCCGGCATCGCGCCTTCGGTTTGCACCAATTTCAACTCGGCAGACGGAAAAGCCGTTTCCGCCTGGTCCTGCGCCACCCGCAGATGGCTCAACGCCGCCAATCGCGCTGCGTGGATACGATGCCCCATCTCGGCCAGCTGACCCTCAAGCGCAGCATACCAATGCGCGTCCCGAACCTGCTCTTTCAGCAAACGGTTCCGTTCGCGCATTGCTTTTTCGTACGTCAGCGAGGCCTCTGCATGAGACGGATCAAAACTGAGCGCAATGCGATCAAGAAACCGGCGCCGGCCTTCGGCCCCTTCAATCCACAGGCGGTCCATGGATGGAACCAGCCAGACCACCCGCGCAAGTTTACTCAGATCAATCTGGGTGGCGGGTTTTCCATCAATCCTCACCTGCCGTGCTGCACCACCCTCAGACCAGGTTTCGATTTCGAAATTCTGACCCTGCGATTGCAACAGTCCCGACAGTTTCCAGCCCAACGCCTCGGGCCGCCGCGTCATCTCGGCCGCGCTTGCCCGCCGCATTCCGCGACCGGGTGAAAACAAGGACACCGCTTCCAGAATATTGGTCTTGCCCGCCCCGTTCGGCCCGTGAATCGCCACCGGTCGCCCGTCCAGAGACAACCGCGCCAGCTTGTGAGACCGAAAATGCGAGACCGTAAGCTCGGTCAGGGCCAATCCCATGACCCCTCCCTTCATCTTTTCAAAAATACTCCCGCCGGAGGCATCGCGCGTCCGCGCGATCAGACGCGCATTGGCATGACGACGTAAACCGCGCTCTGGTCATTGCCTTCGCGCATCAGGGTCGGATCGCCAGCTGAATTGAACATGAACACCGCATTCTCTCGATCCACCTGAGACGCGATCTCCAGCAGATATTTTGCATTGAACCCGATCTCCAGACGCTCATCACCATAGGCGACGGCCAGTTCTTCCTCGGCCGCGCCACTGTCTGGTGCATTCACCGACAGGACCAGCTTGTCGCCATCCAGTTGCAGCTTCACCGCACGCGAACGCTCGGAAGACACCGTTGCCACGCGGTCCACAGCCTGCGCGAACTCGGCAGCATCCACTTCCAGCTTGCGCGTATTCCCTTGCGGGATAACGCGCGTGTAGTCGGGAAAAGTGCCATCGATGACCTTCGAGGTCAGCGTGATATCCGGCGTGGCGAAACGCACCTTGGTTTCGCTGACCGAAACCGCGATATCCATTTCATCATCGTCCAGCAGCTTGCGCAGTTCGCCTACGGTTTTCCGCGGGACGATAACGCCCGGCATGCCCTCTGCACCATCCGGCAAATCGGCATCGATCCGAGCAAGCCGGTGGCCGTCGGTGGCCACGCAGCGCAGCACCTTGCCGCCATCGGATCCGTCGGCCACATGCATGTAGACACCATTCAGATAATACCGTGTCTCTTCTGTTGAGATTGCGAATTTCGACTTGTCGAACAACCGACGCAGCAGGGCAGCCGAAGCCGTGAAATTTGATTGATACTCCGACGACGCCATGACCGGGAAATCCTCTTTCGGCAGCGTCGCCAACGAGAAATTTGACCGACCGGCCTCAACCGTCAGACGCCCTGCCGCGCTGTCGGCGGTCAGCGTGACCAACGCTCCGTCGGGCAGTTTTCGCACGATCTCGTGCAAGGTGGTCGCGGCCACGGTGGTGGAACCGGCTTTCTCGACCTGCGCCAGGGCTTTGTCGACTACTTCGATATCCAGATCGGTCGCGCGAAACAGCGCCTGATCGCCTTCCGCCTCGATCAGGACATTGGCAAGTATGGGAATGGTATTGCGGCGTTCCACTACGGATTGGGCCTGCGAAACGGCCTTGAGAAGGGTGCCGCGTTCGATGCTGATCTTCATACCCTCAATTCCTCTGACTTGCGTACCGACATGGGCGGGACTGGCACGTTAGCGGTTCCACCCTGAGGCACAAGGATTTTTTACGGATTTCTGGGTTGGATTGCGTCCAGCGTCAAGGGCAGCGTGCCTGACAGGCACCAGTTCTGATCCAACCGCGGACTAATGCGCACAAGAAACGCCCCGGGCCCGGGGGACCGGGGCGGTTTCCTGCATTAGAGGCGCGGATCAGGCTTCAAGCGACCGGCGCAGCATTTCCACATCTTCAGCGATCTGACCGTCGGTCAGCTTCAACTCTTCAATTCGCTTGACGCCATGCATGACCGTCGTGTGATCGCGCCCGCCAAAACGGCGGCCGATCTCGGGCAGCGACCGGCTGGTCAACTGCTTGCACAGATACATCGCCACCTGACGCGGACGCGCGTAAGAGCGCAGGCGCTTCGGGCCGATGATGTCAGAAAGCCGGATGTTGTAGTACTCGGACACCTTCCGCTGGATCTCTTCAACGGTGATCTTGCGTTCCGAGGCGCGCAGCACATCCGCCAGACAATCCTGCGTCAGTTCCATGTCGATCTCGCGACCAACCAGCGAGGCAAAGGCGAACAGACGGGTCAGGGCACCTTCCAGCACCCGAACATTCGTCGAGATGCGATGCGCCAGAAATTCCAGAACGCCATCAGCAATCGCCAGGTCCGGATAGGATGAGCTGTATTGCTGCACCTTGTTCTGCAAAATGCCCAGACGCAGTTCATAATCGGTCGGGTGCAGGTCAACCACCAGACCACATTGCAGGCGGGATTTCACCCGATCTTCCAGATCCTTGATCTCACCCGGGGCGCGATCGGCCGAGATGATGATCTGCTTGTTCTGATCCACCAGCGCGTTGAACGTGTGGAAAAACTCTTCCTGAGTGGAATCCTTGCCGGCGATGAACTGCACGTCATCAACCATCAAAACGTCAACCGAACGGAACAGGTGTTTGAAATCCATCATCCGACGCTCGCGCAGGGCCTGCACGAACCGGTACATGAACTGTTCCGCCGACAGGTACAGAACATTGAGTTCCGGATGTTTGGTTTTCAGCTCCCATGCGATGGCATGCATCAAGTGGGTCTTACCCAGCCCTACACCGCCGTACAGAACCAGCGGATTGAAGGTCACCGGCCCGCCCTCGGATACCCGACGCGCAGCCGCATGGGCCAGTTCATTGGGCTTGCCGACGACAAAACTGTCAAAGGTAAAGCGGGAATCCAACGGGGCGGCCTGAAGCGATTCCAATGTATCCTGCGCCGGGTCCTCGCTCGGCGCGGCGACAGGTTCAGGCTTTGCCACCGGCGGCGTATCGACAGCTGGCTTGGGTCGGGCAGGCGAGTTTGCAGCGACGCGGAAATCCAGACGCTGCACAGTTTCACCTGCGGTGTTCAGCTCGTATAAAATGAGGTCCGCAAAATTCTGGCTGACGTAATTGCCCATGAAATTGGTCGGCACCGAGAAAACCGCCACGCCGTCCTGAAGCTCCTTGAATTCCAAAGGCTCGATCCAGGTCGTATAATTGTTCCGACCGATGGCCTTCAGCAACTTGTTACGCAGTAGTCCCCATTTCTCTTGTGTCATTAAGCGCCTCACGCATCCCATTCTTATTGGCCTGTCAGCCTTATTCATACGAAGCCGGTTTCCCGGTGTTGCATTCACACGCAATAGGTATCCAGTCACCAAACCAGTCGGCTTGGCGGGACCATCCCGAAGAGCTCGGCAACCCCAGTTCTGACGCTCAGCAATAACGGAACGTCCCGAAAATCGGGTTGCACGTCGCAATCTCAATTTTTAGACAGGGCCAAGATCACCGGGTTTATTCCGGCTTCCATGGCAGATCGGCAGCCTGGCTCAAGCCAGTCGTCGACAATTGTCCCCTGATCGCTCTGATGCCCGTCAGTTCGATCGGGAAAACAGCCTGTCCCCCCAAGCGAGTGAATCGCTGACATCAGTCGTAGCAATTCCGAGAGGGGCGCGGCAACGAAACTCTGATATTGACTCGGGTCTTTGGGCGAAAGAATCTCTCGGTTTTGTGAAGGCGCGGTTTTCTGGCAACACGAAAAAAGGCGCCGTGATGTGCGGCGCCTTTTCAGAATGGTTCAGCCTTTCTGACGTGACCTAGGGTCACCCCAAAGCTTAGCCCAGTGCTTTGACGCGCGAGGACAGGCGCGACATTTTACGGGCAGCAGTGTTCTTGTGAAAAACACCCTTGGTGACGCCACGCATCAGCTCGGGCTGAGCCGCACGCAGAGCAGCAGTCGCCGCGTCCTTGTCGCCGGATGCGATCGCTTCTTCGACTTTACGCAGATAGGTGCGGATGCGCGAACGACGCGCTTTGTTGATTGCAAAACGCTTTTCGTTCTGACGAGCGCGCTTTTTTGCCTGAGGCGAGTTTGCCATGTGAATCTGACCTTCGTTCGGTACGTTAATCTTGGGTTGCGCGCCACGGACATATCCGCACCGGATCAGAAATCACGAGTGTGAGTCGGGCCAAGCGGGCCGCACGCGCATGTATAACTGGGGTCTTTAGCCAAGTTCAAAGAGATTGCCAAGGTGATTCTTGGAACCATGGCCAAGAATATGGGGCGGGCTTAAAACACCCGCCTCAGAGGTTCCGCGCTTTACTTGTCGCGGAATTGCGCTGTGCGCTTTTCCAGGAACGCGGCCATGCCTTCCTTCTGATCTTCGGTCGCGAACATCGAGTGGAAGACACGACGCTCGAACAACATGCCTTCACTCAGCGGAAGCTCGTAGCTGCGGTTCACCGCTTCTTTCGCGGCCATTGCGGTCAGCTGCGATTTCTCGGCAATCTTCTGCGCTGCGCTCACGGCTTCTTCGATCAGCTTCTTTGCCGGCACCACCCGGCTGACAAGACCCGCACGCTCGGCTTCGTCGGCATCCATGAAACGCCCGGTCAGGTTCATGTCCATCGATTTGGATTTACCCACGAACCGCGTCAGACGCTGACTTCCCCCCAGACCGGCAATGACGCCAAGATTGATCTCGGGCTGGCCGAATTTCGCGGTGTCCGCCGCGATGATGAAATCGCACAGCATGGCAAGTTCACATCCACCGCCCAGCGCGTAACCTGCAACGGCCGCAATGATCGGCTTGCGAATTGCGGTCACACGATCATTCGCATCGGCAAAAAGGTTGATGTTGTAGACGTCGACAAAACTCATCTCGGACATTTCCTTGATGTCCGCGCCGGCGGCGAAGGCCTTGTCTGATCCGGTTATCACGATGCAGCGCACCTTGTCGTTGCTGTCCGCATCTTCCAGCGCGGTGCAGAGCTCACCCAGCAACTGGGTGTTCAACGCGTTCAGCGCATCCGGTCGGTTGAGTTTGATAAGTGCGACGTGGTCTTCGATTTCGACGATGATCGTCTCAAAAGCCATGAGGAGAAAGCTTCCGGTTGTTCCGTTCAGGTACGATTCCTTACCACGCGAAAAACTTGGATCAAGCTATCTTTGGCATTGCGCACAATAGAAGGATGAGCGACCGGACTGGGTGATTCTCTTGATCGGCGCTCCGCACCCTTCGGTCCGGCAGGCCTCGCCCTCGCGGCCGTAGACATCAAACTTGTGCTGAAAATATCCAAGTTCTCCATCGGCTTGGCGGAAATCCCGCAGCGAAGACCCACCGGCTTCGATGGCGTCCTGCAACACCTGCCGGATGATCGGAACAAGCGCCGCCACGCGGGGTTCGGAAATCTGTCCGGCTTTGCGACGTGGCGACACTCGGCCGCGATAAAGAGCTTCGCAAACATAGATATTGCCCAGACCGGCAACGATTCCCTGATCCAGCAGGGCGGATTTGACAGGGGTGTTCTTGCCTTTGAACGCCTTGATCAGGTGTTGGTCGTGAAAATCGTTGCCCAAGGGTTCAGGCCCCAGAACCGACAGCAGCTTGTGATCTTCGGCGTTGGCCGTTTGCAACAGGTCCATCGCGCCAAACCGGCGAGGGTCGTTGAAGGTGATGCGTGCGCCATTGGCCATATGAAAGACCACATGGTCATGTTTCTGCACGGCGGAATGGTCATGGACGAACTGTCCCAACGGGTCGCCCGACACCGTCATCCGCCCCGACATACCCAGGTGGATCAACAACGTCTCGCCGCTGCTGAGATCCGCCAGGATGTATTTCGACCGCCGCCGCAGCCGCTCTACCCGCTGCCCGGTCAACCGTTCGGCCATACGTTCGGGGAACGGCCAGCGCAGATCGGGGCGATTCACATCAGCCCGTTCGATCACGACCCCCTCCATGGCAGGGCTCAGGCCGCGTCTTACTGTCTCGACCTCAGGTAATTCGGGCATTACAGGGCTCCTAATTCAAAGGGCCGCATTGTGCCCGCCTCTCTTGGCCCTATAACAGAGGCGAAATTCGACAAACGGCAAGGCAAATGTCCGACAACAGCGACAAGACCACTCATTTCGGTTTCGAAACCGTCCCCGAGGCCGAAAAGGCCGGGCGTGTGCAGGGCGTATTCAACTCGGTTGCCTCGAAATATGACGTGATGAACGATGTCATGTCGATGGGCATCCACCGGGTCTGGAAGGACGCGATGATGGACTGGCTGGCGCCGCGCCCCGGCCAGCGGCTGTTGGACGTGGCTGGCGGAACGGGCGACATCTCGTTCAGGTTCCTCAAGCGCGCGGGCCACGGCCACGCCACGGTGCTGGACCTGACCGAGCCGATGCTGATCGAAGGGCGGCAACGCGCCGAGGCAGATCAGATGTCGGACAGCCTGAACTGGGTCGTGGGCGACGCCATGGCCCTGCCTTTCGAAGACAATACATTCGATGTTTACACGATCTCGTTCGGCATTCGGAACGTCACCCGCCCGCAAGAAGCTTTGAACGAGGCTTACCGTGTGCTGAAACCCGGCGGCCGCTTGATGGTTTTGGAATTCAGCCAACTGCCCAATGACGGGCTTCAGAAACTCTATGACCTCTACAGCTTCAACGTCATCCCGCGCATGGGGAAACTGATCGCCAATGACTATGACAGCTATCAATACCTGGTCGAATCGATCCGAAAATTCCCCGATCAGGAGACGTTCCTGAACATGGTTCGCGCCGCAGGTTTCGAAAACGCCAAATACCGGAACCTGAGCATGGGTATCGCCGCGCTGCATTCCGGCTGGAAGATCTGACACATGCGTGGTCCCCATAACATCATCCGCTTGATCCGCACAGGCGCCACGCTCGAGCGCACAGGCGCCATGAACGTGGTACTGGATGCGTTCGAAGCCCCGCGCGCCGTACGCATCCTGGCCCACGCATTGGGCAAACCCTTTCAATGGCTTGGCTACAAAGGCGACCCCGGTATGCCACCGGCCACGCGCGCCCTGACGGCGCTTGGCCCCGCCTATATCAAATTCGGGCAAGTGCTTTCGACCCGCCCTGACGTCGTCGGAAATGAACTGGCCGAGCAACTGCGCGTTCTGCAAGACAAACTGCCCCCTTTCTCCAAAGCCGACGCGATGGCCGAAGTCGAGAAAGAACTGGGTCAGCCGATCTCGGACATGTTCAGCGAATTCAGCGAACCGATTGCCGCAGCCTCGATTGCGCAGGTTCACAAGGCCAAGCTGACCAGCACGGGCGAGGATGTCGCGGTGAAAGTTCTGCGTCCGGGGATCGAACGCGCGTTCCGCAAAGATGTCGATGCGTTCTATTTCGCCGCCCGGATCGTCCAGCTCTTCGCCCCCGGCGCGCGCCGTCTGCGACCGGTGGAGGTGATCGAGCATTTCGACGGTGTCGTACGCGGCGAACTGGATCTGCGTCTGGAAAGCGCGGCGGCCTCAGAATATGCCGCTAACACAAAGGACGACACCGGCTTCTGGCTGCCGCCCGTTGTGTGGTCACTGTCCGCGCGGCGCGTCATGACGCTCAGCTGGGCGGACGGGATCGCGCTGGGTGACAATGATGCTCTGGATGCCGCAGGTCACAACCGCAATGATCTGGCCGAACGTGTCCTGCGCCTGTTCCTTCTGCATGCCCTGCGCGACGGCTTTTTCCACGCCGACATGCATCAGGGCAACCTGAAGGTCGCCGCGAACGGAGACATCATAGCCTATGACTACGGCATCATGGGGCATATCGATGAATACACGCGCCGGGTCTATGCCGAAATCCTGTTTGGTTTCATCCGACGCGACTACAAACGCGTGGCCGAGGTGCATTTCGAAGCCGGCTATGTTCCCGCCAACCAGGACGTGGACGAGTTCGCACGCGCTCTGCGTGCCGTGGGCGAGCCGATCTTCGGCATGGACGCCACGCATATTTCCATGGGGCGGTTGCTGAGCTATCTGTTCGAAGTGACCGAACGGTTCGGGATGGAAACCCGAACCGAGCTGATCCTGCTGCAACGCACCATGGTTGTCGTCGAAGGCGTCGCGCGCTCACTCGACCCTCATATGAACATCTGGGAAGTCGCCCGACCCGTGGTCGAAGACTACATCAAACAGTCCATCGGCCCCCGGGCGGCCCTGCGTGATTTTGGGAAAACCGCAATGGTGCTGGCCCGCTTCGGCCCGCGTCTTCCGGCACTGGTCGAAAACGCACTGATCGCGCAGACCCAGAAGGACGAACCGCAGACGCCCACTCTTTGGTCCTTTGCTCTGCCCGCCACGATCGGCGCCGCAGCAGGTGCGGCGCTGGTCTTGCTGATCAACGCGCTCAGCTGAACCAACCCGCCTGCTTCATCTGGCCACAAATATCCTCGGGGGGAATCGCGCCCTGGCGCGATGGGGGGCAGACAGCCCCCCCGCACCCCTTCCGGGTCAGAGCCGCTCGATGGCGATGGCAATCCCCTGACCGCCCCCAATGCACATGGTGATCAACCCTTTGGATCCGCCGGTACGTTCCAGCTCGTACAGTGCTTTCAGCGTAATGATCGCACCCGTGGCCCCCACCGGATGCCCCAACGCAATCGCACCGCCGTTGGGGTTCACCTTGTTTGCTTCCAATCCAAGCTCCTGATTCACGGCCAGAGCCTGCGCGGCGAAGGCTTCATTGCTTTCGATCACGTCGAAATCTTCCGCTGACAGGCCCGTCTTCTTCAACAGGTTTTGCACTGCCGGAACTGGACCGATGCCCATGACTTCCGGCCGCACGCCTGCATGCGCATAACCAATCACACGCGCCTTCGGTTTCAAACCGGCCCTTTCGGCCGCATCCGCTGTCGCCAGCACCATCGCCGCCGCGCCGTCATTGATGCCCGAGGCATTGCCGGCCGTCACACGCCCATCCTTCTTGAACACCGGGCGCAGCCCCGCCAGCGCTTCAGCGGTCGTCGCCTTTGGATGCTCGTCGACTCTGAAATCGACCATGTCCCGCTTGATCTTGACCTGTACCGGAGTGATCTGGCTTTCAAAGTACCCAGCCTCGATCGCCGCTGCCGCACGTGTCTGGCTGTCCAATGCGAACGCATCCATCTGTTCACGGCTGATCTGATGCTCATCCGCCACGTTTTCGGCCGTCACCCCCATATGTCCTGTGCCGAAGGGGCAGTTCAGCGCACCCAGCATCATGTCCAGAGAGGTGACGTCGCCCATCTTTGCACCCCAGCGCGCCTGCGGAACGATATAGGGGCTGCGTGACATGCTTTCTGCTCCGCCTGCTACGGCAAAGTCAGCATCGCCCAGCATCAGGGACTGAACGGCTGACACGATCGCCTGCGCGCCCGATCCGCACAGGCGGTTCACGTTCATGGCCGGCGTACCATTGAGGATGCCCGCCTGCATGGCGGCGACGCGCGACAGATACATGTCACGCGGTTCAGTGTTGATCACATGACCGAACACAACATGCCCGATCTGCGCCCCCTCAACCCCCGATCGCTCAAGCGCCGCTTCGGTCGCGACAGTGGCCAGATCAATCGGCGCGGTTGAAGCCAGCGCACCACCAAAGGTGCCAATTGCGGTGCGGGCACCGTCGAGAATAACGATATCGCTCATGAGCTACTCCTCCTGAATTTCGCTGCATTATGCATGCGCAGAATGGCACTGTCGCCCCAAACGTCCCGTCACGGCGGGAATTGACATTGCGTTGCACACCCCCCATGGATTCCGTCATGACGGAAGACACAGACGATATCCTGAACCTCCTGCCCGCTCGCCTGAAAGAGGCACGCCGGGCCAAAGGCCTGTCCCTGGAAGCGGTCGCCAATCTCAGCGGTGTGTCCCGGTCCATGGTCAGTCAGATCGAACGCGGCGAAAGCAGCCCGACGATCTCGACCTTGTGGAACCTGACACGCGCCTTGCAGGTGGATTTCGCCGGTCTCTTGGAGGGCACAAAGGCCACGGACCAGATCGAGGTACTCAGAAACTCCGAAGTGCCCAGCATCGACAATATGGGGCAGAACTGCCGAATTCGCATCCTGTCACCACCGGAAGAGGCCGGGGGTCATGAAGTCTATGATATCGAATTTGACGAGGAAGGGGCCCTGAACAGCCAACCCCACGCCCGCGGTGCCCGTGAACAGCTCACCGTGCTGGAAGGCGCGGTCAAAGTCACTTCAGGCAATGCGGTGTCCGAGTTGAACCAGGGGGACACGGCCCGATACGCCGCCGACATTGCGCATTCCATCTGTGCCCAAGGGCCAGCCCGAGTATTTCTGATCGTAAAAAACGCCTGACATCCGCGAAATTCCGCCTTCACGGATATTTTTCCTTCATATTGAATTTCCCCTATTTGGGAATTTCATCCGCTATGTTAGATGTGCGACTCAGTTGAACGGAGGTCGCCATGTCAGATGCATTCCTGTCCCATATCACGGACACACTTGCGCAGATCGAATCTGAGGGTCTTTTCAAACGCGAACGAATGATCACCTCGCCTCAGGGCGGTGAGATCACTGTGGGCGGCAAGCAGGTGATCAACCTCTGTGCCAACAACTATCTGGGTCTGGCAGATCACCCGGCGCTGATCGAGGCCGCGTCACAAGCGATGGGACCCAAAGGATTCGGCATGGCGTCGGTTCGGTTCATCTGTGGCACGCAAGACATTCACCGCGAACTGGAACAACGTCTTGCCAATTTCCTGAACAAGGACGACTCCATCCTTTTTGCCGCCTGTTTCGACGCCAATGGCGGGTTGTTTGAACCTCTGCTGGGACCGGAAGACGCCATCATTTCAGACAGCCTGAACCACGCCTCGATCATCGACGGCGTGCGGCTGTGCAAGGCCAAGCGCTATCGCTACATGAACAATGACATGAACGACCTCGAAGCCTGGCTGAAACAGGCGCGCGAGGACGGGGCACGGCATATCATGATCGCCACCGATGGCGTGTTCTCGATGGACGGCTATCTGGCCAACCTGCCGAAAATCAGGGAACTGGCCGATAAATACGATGCGGTTGTCATGGTGGACGATTGCCATGCGACCGGCTTCATGGGGCCGAACGGGGCTGGCACACCCGATCATTTCGGCGTCGATGTGGATATTCTGACGGGAACCTTGGGCAAGGCACTCGGGGGGGCAATCGGCGGCTATATCGCCGGGCCGCAGCCAGTGATCGACCTGCTGCGGCAGCGGGCGCGGCCCTATCTGTTCTCAAACTCGCTGCCGCCCTCCATCGTCGCTGCCGGATTGGAGGCGATCCGTCTGGTCGAAGAAGGCGACATGCTGCGCGCGCAACTGTTCGGAAACGCCAAGTACTGGCGCGCTGGCTTGGAAAAGCTTGGTTTTGACCTGCTGCCCGGGGAACACCCGATCATCCCGGTAATGCTGGGTGAGGCGACGCTGGCACAAGACATGGCCTCACGACTGTTCGACGAAGGCGTCTATGTTTCGGGCTTCTTCTTCCCGGTCGTCCCACGCGGGCAAGCGCGGATCAGAACGCAGATGAACGCGGCTCTGACCAGGGATGAACTGGACCGCGCCCTGTCCGCATTTGGCAAGGTCGGCAAAGAACTGGGGGTCATCGAATGATCCTTCCATCGGTCATTGATGTGATCGACGACACCCCCATGGTTGAACTGTCGCGCGTGTGTGCCCAGCAGAAGCTGAACGGGCGTATCATCGCCAAGCTCGACTACTTGCTGCCGGGATTTTCGAAAAAGGACCGCGCGGCAAAGTCCATCATCGAAACGGCGCGCGCAGACGGTTCTCTGTCACCTGGGCAAACGGTGGTCGAGTTGACCTCGGGCAATATGGGAACCGGGCTGGCTATCGTTTGCGGTATTCTGGGCCATCCTTTCGTGGCAGTCATGAGCGCCGGGAACTCGGTCGAACGTGCACGTATGATGCGGGCCCTGGGGGCCGAAGTTGTCATCGTGCCCCAGGCCCCGGGCAGCAAACCCGGCGAAGTCTCTGGGGCCGATCTTGAACTGGTCGATGTCGAGGCGAAACGCCTCACAGCCGAACGTAACGCATTTCGTGCCGATCAATTTGGTCATTCGGGAAATCCCAAGGCCCACGAAACCGGGACCGGGCCCGAGATCTGGGCGCAATCCGAAGGCACCGTTACGGCATTCTGCGACTTTGCAGGATCCGGTGGAACACTGGCTGGCGCGGCAGAGTATCTGAACCGACACGGCGTACGGTGTTATGCCATAGAACCCGAAGGCGCACGCGCATTGGCCGGTGAACCGGTTTCGATCCCGGATCACCCCATTCAGGGCGGTGGTTACGCCATGGGTGATCTGGTGCATCTGAAGGGCACCCAATTGGCTGGACACCTTTCTGTTTCGGGAAAGGCCGCGCGGGATTGTGCCCGGCTTCTGGCCCGCACCGAGGGGATATTCGCGGGTTATTCGGCAGGCGCGAACCTTGCCGCGGCAATTGAACTGCTTCGCGGTCCCGAGGAAGGCGGATGCGTCGCAATCATCATGTGTGACAGCGGCCTGAAATACCTGTCGACCGATTTGTGGGAGTAAGTCCATGCGACCCAACACGATGAAAGCACTGGAAAAATCCAAACCCGAAGAGGGGCTGTGGGTGGTGCAGGCCCCGATCCCCGAAATCGGCCCGGATGACGTTCTGATCCGTATCCACAAGACGGGCATCTGCGGCACCGACATCCATATCTGGAACTGGGATGAATGGGCCTCTCATACCGTGCCGGTTCCGATGATCACCGGCCATGAGTTTGCCGGAGAGATCGTCGAGATCGGACGCAACGTGACAGGGTTTGAAATAGGCCAGCGGTGCTCGGGCGAAGGTCATCTGATCACCACCGACAGCCGCCAGAGCCGCGCCGGAAAGTTCCACCTGGATCCGGGCACTCGGGGCATAGGAGTAAACGAACAGGGCGCATTTGCCGAGTATCTGAAACTGCCTGCTTTCAACGTGGTTCCCTTGCCCGACGACATACCGGATGAGATCGGAGCCATCCTCGATCCGCTGGGCAACGCAGTGCATACTGCCCTCAGCTTTGATTTGCTGGGCGAGGATGTTCTGATCACGGGTGCAGGCCCCATCGGCATCATGGCCGCTGCCGTCGCTCGTCACGCGGGTGCGCGCAACGTGGTCATCACCGACATCAATGCAGACCGATTGAAACTGGCGGAACATGTGGTTCCTTCGGTGCGGACCGTCGATGTATCCACCGAGGATTTGCAGGACGTCATCGCCGAGCTTGGGATGAAAGAAGGGTTCGATGTCGGGCTTGAGATGTCCGGCTCGCAGGCCGCCCTGGACCAGATGGTCGAAGCGTTGGTGATGGGTGGAAAGATCGCGTTGCTGGGAATTCCACCGGGCAAGTCTCCGGTTGACTGGTCGCGCATCGTGTTCAAGGCGATCACGATCAAGGGGGTCTATGGGCGTGAGATGTTCGAGACGTGGTACAAGATGATCGCCATGCTGCAAAACGGTCTGGATGTGTCCCGCGTGATCACGCACCGCTTTGCGGTTGATGATTTCGCCCAAGGGTTTTCCGCGATGAAATCAGGCCTGTCCGGCAAGGTTGTTCTGGACTGGACCTAACGCGCTGGAAAGTTGCAACCTCAGCCCCTAGACAGGTGCAGAACTTGCACAAGGGAGGCATGAGATGGGCGAGGACAAAGACGATCGTCTGTTGCAGCGGGGGGTCGAAGACACCCTGGTCACTGATTTCGCCGAAACGCACCGCAAAAGCTATGGCGACTTCCTGCAACTGAAGACGCTGCTGAACCTGCAAAAAACCTTTCAGGACCCCGCACAACCTGACGAGATGCTGTTCATCATCATTCATCAGGTCAGTGAGCTGTGGCTGAAACTGATGCATCACCAACTGGTCGAGGTCCGCCGGTTCCTGCAACAAGATGAATTCGGACCCGCCATGAAAAACCTCGACCGCATCAAGGCCATTCAACGGCAATTGATTGCGGCCTGGGAAACCCTGCTGACCATGACGCCGGCCGACTATATGACGTTTCGGCAGGCCCTGGGCAACTCTTCCGGGTTTCAAAGCTATGGGTACAGGCAGATCGAGTTCATTCTTGGCAACAAGGATGCCTCGACCCTGAAAGTGCACGAGCATGACCATGAGGTGATGGAGATGCTGACCGCCGCCCTGACCAAACCGTCCCTGTATGACGAAGTGTTGCACATGCTGGCCCGACAGGGGTTCGACGTTCCACGGGATTTGATCGAGCGGGACTACTCCGAGCCGTATTCCGGTGATCCGCGCGTGGTTCAGATCTGGGTTGAAGTGTTCCGCAACACGGAAAAGTACTGGGATCTGTACGCGCTGGCCGAAAAACTCATGGATGTGGAAAGCCTGTTTCAACGCTGGCGCTTTGACCACGCCACCGCGGTTGAACGTGTGATCGGAATGCAACCCGGCACCGGAGGTTCCAGCGGCGTGGCTTTCCTGCGAAAGGCACTTGAGTTGCGGTTCTTCCATGACCTCTACGATGTGCGGACGGAACTGATGTACAGCGGGCAGGGCTGAGCCATGCTGTATCGCGGATTTTCACAAGCCGAGTTGGAGCGGGAGTACTCTCCCAGTTCGATGATCGGTGGTGACCTGGCCCCCTATCTTGCCAGCTATCAAGCGCTTAGTGCGCAGGCCCGCGCCGAGCTGCCCGTTCAGGCCAACCTGGCCTATGGCGACACCCCGGCCCAGGTGCTGGATTTCTTTCCCGCGAAGGGGGCCGGCGCCCCGTTGCATGTCTTTATTCACGGTGGGTATTGGCAGGATCTCAGCCAGCGCGAATCGGCCATGATGGCCCCGGCGCTGATCCAGGCCGAGCAATCCTTTGCCACCTTGAACTACACGCTCGCCCCGGATGCGCGGCTGGATCAAATGGTCGACGAATGCCGCGACGCCCTTCTGTGGCTTGCGTCCCAGGCCGGGGCACTGGGATTCGACCCGACACGGATCACCTTGTCAGGGCACAGTGCCGGCGCCCATCTGGCAAGCATGGTCATGGCAAGCTCGGCCGGCGCATTGGCCCGCGCCGGGCTGCGCGTGCGTGATGTGCTTCTGATCAGCGGTGTTTATGATCTGGAACCCGTCAGTTTGACGTCCGTGAATGATCCGCTGCACCTGACGCCGGTCGAAGTGAACGATCTGTCCCCGATCCGCAACCTGCCCCCACCGGGCCCCCGCTATCATGTTTCAGTGGGGGAACGGGACACCGGCGAATTCATTCGTCAAAGCCGCGACTATGCGGAACGGCTGCGCAAGGCCGGGCACTCGGTCAGCTTTGCCTTGAAACACGGAATGCACCATTTCGACATCATCCTGCATTCCGGGACATTCCTGTCCGACACGTAACGAGGCATTTTTCAAACAAAAAACAGCGGCCCGATCGGTGCCGCTGTTTTTTTTTGAGTTCATCCCGCTTCGGATCAATCCAGGGTGCGGGTAACCTCTTCGCGCTCGAAGATCTCGATTACGTCGCCCTGGCGGATATCGTCGTAGTTTTCGAACGCCATACCGCATTCCTGACCCGACTGAACCTCGGCCACTTCGTCTTTGAAGCGCTTCAGCGTCTTCAGCGTGCCTTCGTGGATCACCACGTTGTCGCGCAGCAGGCGGACGCCTGCGGAACGGCGCGCAACACCTTCGGTGACCAGACAGCCAGCAACCTTGCCGACACCGGTAACCTTGAAGACTTCGCGGATCTCGGCATAGCCGATGAACTTTTCGCGGATCTCGGCGCTCAGCAGGCCGGACGCGGCCGCTTTCACGTCGTCGACCAGGTCATAGATCACCGAGTAGTAGCGGATCTCGACACCCTTTTGGTTTGCCGTGTTCCGCGCCGATGCGTTGGCACGGACGTTGAAGCCAAAGACCGGCGCGCCGGAAGCCTCCGCCAGACCAACATCCGTCTCGGTGATCGCACCCACGCCCGAGTGCAGCACACGCACGCGCACTTCGTCGTTGCCGATCTTTTCCATCGCCTGAACGATAGCTTCGGCAGAACCCTGCACATCGGCTTTGACGAGAATCGGCAACTCGGCCACGTTCTCGTCTTCCTTGGCCTTCTGCATCAGCTGTTCAAGGGTGGTCGCGGCACCTGCCGCGGCGCGTTTGTCCTTGGCGGCCTGTTCACGATAGGCGGCGATTTCACGGGCCTGCGCTTCGGTCTCGGTCACGTTCAGAACGTCGCCCGCTTCGGGTGTACCGTTCAGGCCCAGAACCTCGACCGGAACGGAAGGCCCGGCTTCCTTGACGCGTTCACCCTTGTCGTTGATCAGCGCACGGACCTTACCGTACTGCTCACCCACAACGAAGATATCGCCCTGACGCAGCGTGCCGTTCTGAACCAGAACCGTGGCGACCGGGCCACGACCCACGTCCAGCTGCGCCTCGATCACGGCCCCTTGGGCGGCGCGGTTCGGGTTTGCCTTCAGTTCCAGAATCTCGGCCTGAAGCGCGATGGCTTCCAGCAATTCGTCCAGACCCTGACCCGTGATTGCGGACACTTCGACATCCTGGACGTCACCGGACATTTTCTCAACGATCACTTCGTGCTGCAGCAGATCGGTGCGCACCTTGTCTGGGTTTGCATCCGGCTTGTCGACCTTGTTGATCGCCACGATCATCGGCACTTCGGCCGCTTTTGCGTGGTTGATCGCTTCGATCGTCTGCGGCATCACCGCGTCGTCAGCCGCGACGACCAGAACCACGATATCCGTAACCTGAGCGCCGCGCGAGCGCATCGACGTAAACGCCGCGTGGCCCGGAGTGTCGAGGAAGGTCAGCGTGGTGCCGCCATCGGTTTTCACCTGATACGCGCCAATATGTTGGGTGATGCCACCGGCCTCACCCGCCACAACGCGCGCGTCGCGGATCGCATCCAGCAGCGAGGTCTTGCCGTGGTCAACGTGACCCATGATGGTGATGACCGGCGGACGCGGCTGCAGATCGTCTTCGCTGTCTTCGACCTCTTTGATGACGTCTTCAACATCCGAATCGGATACGCGAGTGACCTTGTGGCCAAATTCTTCGATGATCAGCTCGGCAGTGTCGGCGTCGATGGTCTGGTTCTGCGTGACCATCATGCCCATCTGCATCAGCGATTTGACCACGTCAGCCACACGCTCGGCCATACGGTTGGCCAGTTCCGAGACCATGATCGCCTCGGGCAGCTGTACGTCGCGGATCACCTTTTCCCGTTCAACGGCACCGCCCATGGCTTTCTGACGCGCACGCTCCTGCTTGCGCTTCATCGCGGCCATCGAGCGCTGACGGTTGCCTTCGCCACCGGTCGCCTGACCCAGAGTCAGCTTGCCCGAACGGCGGTTGTCGTCACGACCCTTGCCACGGCCACGCTGCTCACGTTCGCGATCCTGTTTGCGCGGTGTGGCTGCCGGCGCAGGTTTGCTGGCCGGGGCGCGAGCCGCTTTGGGCTCTTCCGGTGCGGGCGCGGCAGCGGCGCGTTTGGCAGCTTCTTCCGCCTCTTTGCGCTTGCGTTCTTCTTCCTCAGCCTTCTGACGCGCACGCTCTTCGGCTTCGCGCTGTTCGCGTTCTTTGGCTTCCTGTTCCGCACGGCGGCGTGCGCGCTCTTCTTCGCGCGCCTTTTCAGCAGCCTCGCGCGCTGCGGCCTCTTCGGCTTCGCGTGCCTTGGCCGCTTGCAACGCCTTCATGCGGCGCGCCATTTCCGCATCGGAAATGCCCGCAGGACGACGCGACGGATCACCCGAAGGTGCAGCACCGCCACCCGGCTTTGCTGCGCCCGGCTTGGGAACCACCACGCGTTTGCGTTTGGTTTCCACCACGACATTCTTGGTGCGTCCGTGGCTGAAACTCTGTTTCACATTTCCGGGGCGTGCCCCGCCACGAAGACCCAATGTCTTTTTGCCGTCATTATCGCTCATAAAGCTACTTACCCTTCCGCGCGGCCCCTGCCGCCGTCATCCGTTTCGCGCAAGCCACGCAGGCGCTGCGCTTCCTCTACAACACGTTTGGCGAGTCCGCCAGAGGCCAAGGCCGCATGAATCACCGTTTGGCGCCCAAATGCCTGTCCTAATTCGTCTGCCGTCAGCCAACCTATGTATTTCCCGAAGTGCGGCGTGCTCAGTTTGGACTTGCCGCGCCCCGATCCATCAGCGGCCTGAATCAGCACCTGCGCCTCTTCCCGGTCCAGCCACGTCTTGACCTTTTCATACCCGGCAACCGCGTCGCCGGACTTGCGCGCCAGGCTGAGCAGCTCGATAACGCGCCGCGCGATCTGCTGTTCAACCTTTTCCGCCAGGTCCTTGGGCACAGACACCTGCGCCTTGAACCCCCGCGCAAACAGTTTCTTGCCAACGGCCTTGTCCAGGGCGGCACGATCCGCCGCCACATAGACCCCCCGCCCGGGCAATTTCGCCGCGACATCCGGAAAAACCTGACCGTCCGGCCCCGTCACAAAGCGGATCAACCCGAATTTGGGCTGCACCTCGCCCGTGGCGATGCACTTGCGCTCGGGTCCGTCGGACCGATCCTTATGGGCGCCACCGCGACTCATACACGCCACCCGAAGCCCGAGATCAGGCCTCGACCTCCTCGTCTGCTGCGTCGCCGTCGACGTCTTCTTCCGCCTGTTCCAGCTCGGCCGGATCAACCCAACCCAGCAGGATACGCGCCGTCATGACCATATCTTGCGCCTCTTCCAGCGTTACGCCGAAAGGCTCCAGTACACCGTCATCCTTGACACGCTCACCATCGACGGTCGTCCAGCCACCGGCCAGTTCCCAGTCGGCGCAAGTTGCAAAGTCTTCCAGAGTCTTCACGTCGTCCCTGGCCAGCGCCTCTACCATCTGGGGTGTCAGACCTTCGAATTCAATGAGACTGTCCTCGGCGCCCAATTCACGCGCCGCATCCAGTGCCGCCTTGGCCTGTGCTTCCAGGAATTCGCGGGCGCGGGTTTGCAGTTCCTGCGCGGTACCTTCGTCAACGCCGTCGATGACCAGCAGTTCTTCAATCTCGACATAGGCAACCTCTTCGAGGTTGGTGAAGCCCTCCGAGACCAGCAGTTGGGCAAAGAATTCGTCCAGATCCAGGCTGTCCATGAACAGTTTGGTACGGGCTTCGAACTCTTTCTGACGGCGCGCCGATTCTTCGGCTTCGGTCATGATGTCGATGTCCAGACCGGTCAGCTGGCTGGCCAGACGCACGTTCTGACCGCGGCGGCCAATGGCGAGGCTCAGCTGCTCTTCGGGAACGACAACTTCAATCTTGCCAGCTTCTTCGTCCAGTACCACCTTGGAAACTTCGGCAGGCTGCAGCGCGTTCACCAGGAAGGTCGGCTGATCTTCGTTCCACGGGATGATGTCGATCTTTTCACCCTGCAGTTCGTTCACAACGGCCTGCACGCGGCTGCCGCGCATACCGACGCAGGCACCGACAGGGTCGATCGAACCGTCATACGAAATCACGGCGATCTTGGCGCGCGAACCGGGGTCACGGGCCACGGCCTTGACCTCGATGATGCCGTCATAGATTTCCGGCACCTCCATCTTGAACAGTTCGGCCATGAATTCCGGCGCGGTGCGCGACAGGAAGATCTGGTGGCCACGAACCTCGCGCCGCACTTCCTTGATATAGGCGCGCACGCGGTCATTCGGGCGATAGCTTTCGCGGCCGATCTTGTCGTTGCGGCGCAGAACGGCCTCGGCACCGCCCAGATCGACGATGACATTGCCGAACTCTTCGCGTTTGACGGCACCGTTGATGATGGTGCCTGCGCGATCCTTGAATTCTTCGTACTGACGGTCGCGTTCCGCTTCACGCACCTTCTGCAGGATGACCTGCTTGGCGGATTGCGCAGCAATACGTCCCATTTCGACCGGCGGCACCTCTTCAACGAAGACGTCACCAACTTCGGGCGCTTCCAT
This sequence comes from Ruegeria sp. HKCCA5463, assembly GCF_013034175.1. Classification (NCBI taxonomy): domain Bacteria; kingdom Pseudomonadati; phylum Pseudomonadota; class Alphaproteobacteria; order Rhodobacterales; family Roseobacteraceae; genus Ruegeria; species Ruegeria sp. HKCCA5463. The sequence goes on along the minus strand of NZ_WQFL01000011.1, from coordinate 92,132 downwards.
GTATTGCTTCGCCTGTTCGACGGTCATCTCGGCCTGGTAGTTCTCCAGCTCTTCATCCTCGACCACGGTGCGCACGCGGGTGAATGTCGCCTTGCCGGTCTTGCGGTCGATGCTGACGCGGATGTCCATCTCGGCGCCGTAGCGGCTCTTGGCGGCACGGGCGAGCGATTCCTCCATCGCTTCGACAACCAGGCCGGGGTCGATCATCTTTTCGCGGGCCACGGCCTCGGCGGTCTGCAGCAGCTCCAGCTGGTTGGCTGAGGTGATTGCCATCAGTTCGTCTCCTCTTCGGACCCTTCGGTCTCAATCTCGTCGAAAGCGTTTTCGTTCAGGGCACCCGCGTCTTTGCGCTGGCGCAGCATTTCCTTGATCAGGTCGTCGGTCAGGACCAGCTTGGCGTCGCTCAGCCAGTCGAATTGCAGACCGATGGTGATCGTCTCAGACCCCTCGGGGATGTTGATCAGAACCTCATCCCCTTCGATCCCGGCCAATTCACCCTTGAAGCGGCGGCGGCCGTCAATCAGTTCGGCGGTCTCGATCTTGGCCTCATACCCTTCGAAGGTCTCGAAATCCTTCAGACGGGTCAGAGGGCGGTCGATACCGGGGCTCGACACCTCGAGCGTATAGGCGTCAAGGATCGGATCCTCGACATCCAGCGTGGCGCTGACCGCGTTGGAAATTTCGGCGCAGTCATCCACTTCAATACCGCCATCGGGCTTGTCGGCCATGATCTGAAGCGTGGTCTGCTTGCCGCTCATCAGGCGGATGCGGACCAGCTCATACCCCAGATCCTCGATCACGGGCGTGATGATCTCGGCCAGTCGCCGGTCAATGGCAGCTTTTGCTATCAGGTCGTTTGTCATCTGGTACTCTACCCTGTCAGTCGGGCACAAAAAAACGGGCGCGCGGCCCGTCGAATTTTCCGGTGGAGCCTTGGACCAGAAGTCCAACGCGCCGCTGTTGAAACTGCATATACGCAGGATGGCCCGAGTCTGCAACCCCCCGAGGGATTCGCATTCGGATTTACACCATCCACCACCGTTCGGCGATGCGGCCATCGTCCAGCGCACCGTTCCCGGCAATCTGCCGCGGCATCCCGACAGCATCCGATACGGCAAGGGCCATGTCGGCCTCGGACGGGTGGAACCGGACACCGCGCGTGCCTCGCATTCCGGCCCGATCCGGAAGCGCCGCGATATCGACATACCCGTCCCGCAGCGCCTCGGCCCGCACGGCGGGGTCTGGGATTACAATGACCTCGACCGCGTCAGCCCATCCGGCCTGACCATCTTTGTAATGCCCCTCGACGCGGCGGCCCAGAAAATGGCGGCCATCTTCTGCCCGTTCGACACGATAGCAGCCGGTGCCGTAGGCCTTGCGCAACGGGGATACGGTTTCACCGGCGCGCGCAACAACAAAGCGGCTGTCGGCCAGCAGGAAAGGCAATCCGGGATTTGCCTCGGCAAGTTCAAGCCGCAGGCGGTTGGGGGCAAGCGCCTCGGGCCTTCCGATTTCGGCCAGAACGGCCATGACATCAGCGATCTGCAACGGTTCGCCATCGTGAAAGACCGCGTCATCACGCAGATCAAAGTTCCAGACCCGTGCGTCTGCGTCGGTTTGCCAGCCGGTCGCAAGCTCACCGCGCAACGTACCATCCGGGGCGATTTCGGTCATTGTGTCGAAAACGGCTCCACGCGCCACTTGCTCGAGGCTGTCATCGCGCGGAACGGCCAGACGCAATGTCCCGCCTTTTTTGGGCGTACCAGCAAGGGATGCTCCTGTCGCCGCCAGCAATGCGGCAGCGGCACCAGAGGCAAAGAGTGCACGGCGATCGATGCGGGTCATGCGACACCCTCCGCCACACGGTCCATGATTCGCACCAGTTCCGCGCTGATGCCCGGCTCGGACAGGGCGTGCCCCGCCTGACGAACCATTTTCAGTTCGGCATTCGGCCAGCGTTCCGCCAGCGACCACGCGGCCTGCGGCGGGCAGATCATGTCATAGCGCCCCTGCACGATATGGCCGGGGATATGCGCGATCCGGTCCATCTGATCCAGAATCTGCCCGTCCGTTTCCAGAAACGCCTTGTTGGTGAAATAGTGATTCTCGAGCCGCGCAAAGGTGCGCGCGTATTCGCCGGGGCTTTCGCCAACCGATCCGTTGGTGTGGATCGAGGCCAGCGCGTTTTCCCAATGCGACCAGGCCCGCGCATATAGGATCTCTGTCGCGCGGTCGCCCGAAAACAGACGTTTGTTATAGGCGGCAATGGTGTCGTCCAGTTCAACCTCGGGCAGCAGCGAGGTGAACTTCTGCCATTGCTCGGGCCAGAACCGCCCGGCGCCGCCGCCGTAAAACCAGTCAAGCTCGGCCTGAGTCGCCAGAAACACACCGCGCAACACCAACCGGCTGACGCGGTCGGGATGAGTCTGGGCATAGATCAACGCCAGAGTCGCACCCCAACTGCCACCAAATGCGATCCATTCTTCGATCTCGAACAGTTTGCGCAGCCGCTCTATATCGGCCACCAGATGCCACGTCGTGTTGTCTTCGACCGAGGCGGTGGGGCGCGACCGGCCACATCCGCGCTGGTCAAACAGAATCACCCTGTAGGCCTGTGGATCGAAGTATCGCCTCATGGCCGGGCTGCACCCCCCACCCGGCCCCCCGTGCAGGATCACGACGGGTATGCCGTCAGGATTACCGCATTGTTCCACATAAATACGGTGCCCATCGCCCATATCGACCATCCGCTGGTCGAAAGGGTCGATCGGCGGGTACAGATATTGAACTGCGCGCTTTTGGTCCGGGTACTTGTCCATTATCGCCCTATATAGTCCTTAAGCGTAAAAGAGCACACGGAGACAGGAATGCAAGCGCATCCGAACACGGTGGACCCGTCCGAGATCGCAAAATTCGAGGCGATGGCCGCGGAATGGTGGGACCCGCACGGAAAATTCAAACCATTGCACATGCTTAACCCGTGCCGGCTGGACTATATAACGCAGCAGATCGCCGGAGAATTCGATCGCGACCTAAAGTCGCCTGTGCCGTTCGAAGGTCTGCGCCTGCTGGATATCGGCTGCGGCGGTGGGCTGCTGAGCGAACCGATGGCGCGTCTTGGGGCCGACGTTGTGGGCGCCGACGCCGCGGAACGCAATCTGCCCGTGGCGCGCATTCACGCTGAACAATCCGGGCTGAAGATCGACTATCGCCATACCACGGCCGAGGACATGGCCGCTGCCGGTGAGCAATTCGATGTTGTGCTGAACATGGAAGTGGTCGAACACGTGGCTGATCCCCTGTCCTATCTGACCGCCACGCGTCAGTTGCTCAAACCCGGCGGGTTGGAGATTTGTTCAACCATCAACCGCAACCCGAAGTCTTACGCCATGGCGATTTTCGGGGCCGAGGTCGTCATGCGTTGGCTGCCGCGCGGCACGCATGAATGGAACAAGTTCATCACGCCGGACGAGCTGTTCGACCTGCTGCGTCAGGCCGGGCTGGACCCGGTGGACCGCAAAGGGTTCGTGTTCAACCCGATCCTTTGGAGCTGGTCCATCTCGGATCGGGACTTGAGCGTGAATTACGTAACGGCGAGCGTGAAGCCACAGTAGGGGGTTATTCCCCCTCCAACTGCATGCGCAAGTCCCGAAGCACTGGCAGGGCGCTGCGGACCCGGTCCGGCCCGAGCTCTCCGACCACGCGGTTGATCAGCGGGGCAATCGAGGAAATCGCCTGATCCCGCGCCCGTCGACCTGCGGGGCTGATCGCCACCATCTTGCGGCGGGCGTCGTCCCAGTCGGGGCGGATGTGGATGTACCCGGCCCATTCCAGCTTGGCCAAAGTATTGGTCATCGCGCCACGGGTCACGTGGAATGTGTTGGCCAGTTGCGCCGGGCTACGTTCGTCCCCGACGAAAACCAGATGATTCAGCACCGAGAAATGCGAAATTTCCATACCCTTGGGCAGCACCCGGCTGAGCCGGTTGCGCAACAACTGATCCGCGGTCAGGATCTCGCTGAACAGCGTGACCGCAAGGGCGTTGGTGTCTTCCGTCATTGTTCAATTCTGTCAGGGTCCAGTGAAAGACCGGGTGTGTGTCAACGACGGCACGCGGCGGCGTGCCTCTGTCACAGAACTATCATCCAAATCGAAAATGTGAATGCCCGGATCGGTACCTGCGTCGATCAGCACCTTTCCCCAGGGGTCGACGACCATGCTGTGCCCATGGGTAAAACGCGTCTTTCCGCGCGTTGATGGGTGTTCCCCCGTTTGCGCGGGGGCCAAGACCCAACAGCCTGTCTCAATCGCCCGGGCCCGCAACAGCGATTCCCAATGCGCGGCGCCCGTAACAGGTGAAAACGCTGCCGGAACGGTCAGGATTCGCGCGCCTGCCTGCGCCAAAGCCGCATGCAGGTACGGAAACCGGATGTCATAACAGATGGTCAAACCCACCTTGCCAAAATCAGTTTCGGCTATGACCGCCTGTTCGCCGGGGCGGTAGTTCTTTGATTCGCGAAACGTCTCGGTCTCGGTGACCTGCACGTCGAACATATGGATCTTGTCGTAACGCGCCACGATCCGACCTTGCGGATCGATCATGAAAGACCGGTTGGCAAACCGCCCGTCAGCGTCATGAGTCTTGATCCCCAGTGACCCGATCAACACCCACACGCCCAGTCGGGCGGCCTGAGCCCGCAGGCCGGCCAAGGTGATGTCGTCTTCTTCGTGCTGAAGAACCTCGTTTTGCCGCGTCGTACTGTTTGACACGCAATTCGTGACCTCTGGCGTCAGGATAAACCGCGCGCCCTGCCCTGCCGCGTCGGCCGCCATGGCGCGCACCATGTCCAGGTTTTCGACCGGATCATCCGACGAGGTGATTTGCAGCAGCGCGGTCTTCATCAGGCCGCAAGCAGACGGTCAAGCTTGCCTTGCCGCTCCAGCTCGTAAAGGTCGTCGCAGCCGCCCACATGCTGTGTCCCGATGAAAATCTGAGGCACGGTGCGTTTGCCGCCTGCGCGCTGGATCATCTCGGGCTTACGTTTGGGGTGCATCAGAATGTCAACTTCCTTGAACTCAACGCCTTTCTGCTTCAGCAGACGTTTGGCCGCGTGGCAAAAACCACAGAGCGGCGAGGTATAGATTTCTACGGGCTTCATGTTCCGGTCCCTTTGGGTTTCGTGCGATCTTGGGCGAATTAGGCATCCTTGGCAACGCGCGCCAGTGCCAACACGAAAATATGATTTGCCCCTGCGGCCCGACACGCACGCGTGCACGCCGCCAACGTCGCGCCGGATGTCATCACGTCATCCACCAGCAGGACATCGCGCCCCTTCAAATGCAGCGCCCGCCTTGGGTGGATGTCAATTGCGCCTGCCAAGGCTTCGCCCCTTTCCCGCGCGGTCTTTCCGTCCAGCACCGGGGTCCGCCGTTTGCGCACCAGCAGATCCGGCACGCAGTCCAATCCGGTTTCTCGCCCCAGGTTGCGTGCCAGCAGCGCAGACTGATTGTATCGCCGTTTCAGCAGGCGTGACCAATGCAACGGCACCGGAGCGATCACCATCCCGGGACGCAGCAACTCGCGCCCGGCCTGCGCCATCCAACGGGCAGCGGGGCGGGCCAGTTCGGTCCGGTCACCATGTTTCAAAGCCAGAACAAGTGACCGCGCCTTCCCATCATACATCAGCGCAGCGCGGCCCGTGTTCCAGGGCGGAGGGGTTTTCAGACAATCGTCGCACTCGGTCCGGAACCTGTCTGCACTTCCGATCACGGGCACACCACAGCTTTCGCAAACCGTGCCACCGATGAACGGCGTATCCCGCCAACACGCCCCACACAGGCCGAAATCGGATTCCGTCAGCTCTCCGCAGCTCATGCAACGCGGCGGGTAGATCAGTGCAAGGGCAGTTTGAATCCGCTGCGCAATGCGATACTTGCGACCTATGAAACTGCCCGAGCCCACCGCACCCTCTCTTTTCGACCGTAACGCCATTCTGCATCATCGCGCCCGCGCGAAGGACGACGCCCTGTTCTTGCACCGCGCCGCCATTGATGAGGTTCAAGATCGGCTCTCCATGGTTAACAGAACCTTTACGGCACCTGCGGTTGTGACCCCTTTCCCACAGCTTTGGGCAGGCGTTTTTCCGGATGCCGCCATTGTCGCGGATGACGATGTGCTGTCACTTCAACTCGGTGCGCATGATCTGGTGATTCATGCGATGGCGCTGCACTGCGCCAATGACCCGGTCGGACAGTTGATCCAATGCAAAAGGGCTTTGAAACCGGATGGGTTGCTTCTTGTTGTATGCCTTGGGGGTGAGAGCCTTCACGAATTGCGCGCCGCGCTGGGTCAGGCCGAAATCGAAGTCACGGGCGGGCTCAGCCCCCGCATCGCCCCCATGGCCGAACTGCGCGATCTGGGTGGGTTGCTGCAAAGGGCCGGTCTGGCATTGCCAGTGGCCGATGCCGTACCGCTGACGGCAGAATACCGCGATATCTGGCACCTGATGCATGATCTGAGGGACATGGGTGAGACCAACGCTCTGGCTGCCCGGTTGAAATGCCCGACCCGGCGCAGAGTCTTCGAAGCCGCACAGCGTGTCTATTCGGATCACTTTTCGACGGGAACAGGCCGTCTTGCCGCAACCTTCGAACTGATTTGCCTGACCGGTTGGTCCCCCGATGACAGCCAACCAAAGCCGCTGCGCCCGGGGTCAGCCCAAATGCGCCTGGCAGATGCCCTGCGCACGGAAGAGGGCAAACTGTCGGATTGACGCGCAACCAAATCCCTTTATCTCAGGTCGGAACACGAAAATTCAGGAATGCCCAATGTTTGATGCCACTCGTCCCGCTCATGCCCCTGCCGACCATCCCAAGGTCAAGATGGGCCGTGTTGGCATTTTGCTGGCTAATCTGGGCACGCCGGACAATTATACCTATTGGCCGATGCGTCGCTATCTGAACGAGTTTCTGTCGGATCAGCGGGTCATCGACTATCCGAAATGGAAATGGCAACCGATTCTTCAGGGAATCATCCTCAGCAAACGGCCATTCAGTTCGGGTGAAGCCTACAAATCGATCTGGAATCATGAAAAGGGCGAAAGCCCGCTGATGACGATCACCAGGGACCAGACTGCCAAGCTGCGCGACGCGATGCAGGATCGGTATGGGGATCAGGTGATGGTCGATTTCTGCATGCGCTATGGCAACCCGTCAACAAAGTCCAAAGTGCGCGAGATGGTTGCCGCGGGCTGTGACCGTATTCTGTTTTTCCCGCTTTACCCACAATACGCGGGCGCAACCACGGCCACCGCCAATGACCAATTCTTTCGTGCACTGATGGATGAGGCCTGGCAGCCTGCCACGCGAACCGTACCCGCCTATTTCGACCAACCCGCCTATATCGACGCCCTGGCGCAATCCGTTGAACGTGCTTATGCAGCGGCGGAGATAAAACCCGATATTCTGGTCTGCTCGTATCACGGGATGCCGGAACGGTATCTGCAACAGGGTGACCCCTATCATTGCCAGTGCGCCAAGACGACACGGCTGCTGAAGGAACGGCTGGGATGGTCTGACGATCAACTGGTTTCAACGTTCCAGTCGCGATTCGGCCCCGAGGAATGGCTGAAACCCTATACAGTGGATCATGTGGCGGATTTGGCCAAACAGGGCAAAAAGAACATAGCGGTCATCGCGCCGGCATTCTCGGCCGACTGCATCGAAACGCTGGAAGAGATCAACGAAGAGATCAAGGAAAGCTTCGAAGAAGCGGGCGGCGAAACCTTCACCTATATTCCATGTCTCAATGACGATGCGGCGCACATTGCTGCATTGGGCACAGTGATCGAAGAAAACTTGCGCGGCTGGCTGGACTGACCTGCACAGCCTTGGGAAACAAAAAAGGCGGTGGATTACTCCACCGCCTTTTTCATGAATTCCGTGTCGGATTAGCTTGCAGCAACAGCAGCAGCAACAACGACCAGCAGGATCAGCGGCAGCAGGATGCCCTGCGACGAACCCTGAGTTTCTTCTACAACAACAGGTGCTTCAACAACCGGCTCTTCCAGGTTACCAGCATAAGCGGTCGAAGCAGCAGCAGTCAGTGCAGCAGCGAGAACGAGTTTCTTCATATTAACCTCCAGAATTTGCGCAGTTCCAATGCCCGGAACCACACATCTAAGACTTACCTCGTGGTTTTTTCTAATCAGCATTGACGCTGGAATGCAATTGCAACTTGACCGCTAAGCGGGTTCCCACACGAAAATGTCGTCAAATTAGCAACACTTGCGTGCCGACCTTCGCCATCGAGAACAGCTCGGCAATGTCTTCGTTGAACAGACCGATACAGCCATTCGACGACCGGCGTCCGATTTTTCGCGTATCGTGCGTTCCGTGAATGCGATAGTACTTCCAACTCAGGTATAAAGCATGTGTTCCCAGCGGGTTATCCGGCCCCGGAGGGATATAGTCAGGCCATTCCGGGTTTCGCTTTTTCATGGACGGTGTCGGAGACCAGCTGGGCCCTTCAACCTTTCTGATCACGCTGGTACGCCCCCGGCGGGTCAGTTCCTCGGTCAGGGGAACCGATGAAGGGTAGAGTTTGTATATACTTTGATCATCTGACCAATAGTGCAGCGCGCGCGACACGGTATCGACCAGAATGGCACCGTTTCTGGTGTTCGAAAAGTACGGCTGCCAATCCAGCGCCCGGAAACCCGATACGTTGCGGCGCACCGACGGTTCGGGTTCGGGTGCAGGGCGCAGCGGATCACCGGGGATGTACTGCGCCAGTGCGGGTGTTGCCAGCGTTGCAGTGGCCCCAGCCAGAAAACCCCTGCGTGTGGACGTTTGAATGCGCTTTTTGACCATGACAACGGGTCCTGTGTTCAAGTGAGGTCTGAAATCCGTGACATTCTATTGCCAGAATGCTTCAGTCGCAAATCAAACCGGCAGAATCACGCAAGTTTAGGCTATTGCGCGTTTGCTCAGAGCTGTCAGGCGCGCTATGCCCTGTAATGACACAATAACCAGGTCGATCATGACGCGTATCGTTTCTTTACTCTTGATTTGCTTTGTCGCGCTGGCGGCATGTACAGACACCGGCACCACGACCATCGGTGCAGACGGTCGCCCGCTGCCCACGGTCTACAAAATTCGCGGCAACCCGGAAAAGTTGCAGTTCCGTATGGTTGATTCGGTCAATGCCCTGCGTCAGGCCCAAGGATTGCAGCCTGTCCAGCTGAACGCGCAGCTGAACGCAGCAGCGGCGACCCATTCCAAGGACATGGCCAGACAGAACCGGCCCTGGCACTTCGGGTCCGACGGCTCCTCTCCGATCGATCGGGCTGCACGGGTCGGATATTTCGGCACGTTCCTCGGTGAAGCCATTTCCGAGACCTACGAAACCGAAACCGAAACCCTTGCCGCCTGGATGCAGGAACCCGGACCGCGCGCCGTGATCATGGACCCCAAGGCCACGCAGATGGGGTTCGCCTGGCATCAGGAAAAAGGCGGGAAAATCTGGTGGACGCTGGAAATGGGAACCGGCGGCTGACCCCGATCACCGTACACACAAAAAAGCCCCCGAAATCCGGGGGCTTTTTTTCTGATTACGCTGCTTGCATGGACTGCGCTTCGGTCAGGATCGCATAAAGCTTGACCGGATCGGGGTTCGCCCGAAGCTTGGTGCACACCGAGGTGTCCCTCAGCGTGCGTGACACAAGGGCCAGCGCCTTGAGGTGATCGACGCCGGCCTCTTCCGGTGCAAACAGTGCAAAGGCGATGTCCACGGGTTGACGATCAACTGATCCAAAGTCGATGGGCTTTTCCAGCATAACGAATACGCCGGAAACCGAATCCAGCTCGGGCAAACGCGCGTGCGGAAGCGCCACGCCATGCCCCACGCCGGTCGGGCCCAGGCTTTCCCGTTCAAGCAGACAGTCGACGACGGCCTGAGAATCGAGCCCCAGATTGGCGGCTGCGACATCGCCGATTTCCTGAAACAACCGCTTCTTGCTGGAAGCGGCGGATAGTACACGCACTGCTTCGGGCTTCAGTATGCTCGAAAGCTCCATGATCACGCTCCATAGGCACGGCACCCGCGTCGGCGGGTGCGGCCCCGTATCCTTGCCTGTTAAGGATCAATCCAGCCGATGTTACCGTCTTCGCGACGATACACGACGTTCAATCCATCCTTGTTCTCATTTCTGAACACCAGCACCGGGGCACCGGCAAGTTCCATTTGCATCACGGCTTCACCAACGCTCAAAGATGGGATTTTTGTTTCCATCTCAGCCACAATCATGGGCTGTAGCGATTCGGGTTCATCGGCCGCGTCCGATTCGTCAGAGGCGAGGATATAAGAGGACGCCCCAAAGAGTTCAACCGGCTCGGACCGATCCTTGTGGTGGTCCTTCAAACGACGTTTGTAGCGCCGCAGCTGTGTTTCCATTTTGTCGCAGCATGCCTCGAACGCCGCATAAATTTCGGTTGCATGCGCCTTGGCCTGAGCGGTCAGCCCGGTGGACAAGTGCACTGTTGTTTCGCATACATATTCATGCGCTGAACGGGAAAAGACGACGTTGGCATCGGTAGGCCGCTGAGCATATTTACTCACAACCTCGCCCAATTCGGTCTGCACGTGAGTCTGAAGCGCCGCACCGATGTCGATCTGTTTTCCGCTGATTTGGTAACGCATGTGATCTCCTTCACAATTCACACCCATTCTGACGTCACGTTACGCGACGAACTTGTTTTTATCGGGTGGGGGGTCGAGACACTTTCCGCGGTTGTCTTAACTCCAGCCCTTCAACGAAGGGACAACGATCTCCAGACTGGAACCGGGTAAATGCCATGGGACAATTGAGGCAAGAGACGACGGAAGAGTCAATCAAAACAGGTGTGTATATACGCGATTTCCGCCATGCATCCGACGCAGACCATAACAAGCCTATGAAATACGGAAGTTTTCGCCAAGATAGACACGGCGGACATTCTCGTTCTCGACGACCTCGTCCGGTGTGCCCGACATCAGAACCTGCCCGTCATGCAGGATATAGGCGCGGTCGACAATTTCCAGCGTTTCCCGCACGTTATGGTCGGTGATCAGAACACCGATCCCCCGTTTTTTAAGGTCGGCAACCAGATGCCGGATATCGCCGACGCTGATCGGATCAACACCCGCAAATGGTTCGTCCAACAAAAGATATTTCGGGTCTGCGGCCAAACATCGCGCTATCTCAACGCGGCGGCGCTCACCGCCGGAAAGGGCAAGAGCAGGCGCGCGGCGCAGATGTTCGATCGAGAAATCTGACAACAGCTCTTCCAGCCGTTCTTTCCGCCTGTGAGCATGAGGAACCGTGATATCCAGCACCGCGGCGATATTGTCTTCGACGCTCATGCCGCGAAAGATCGACATCTCCTGCGGCAGGTAACCGATGCCCATCCGCGCACGCCGGTACATCGGCAACGTCGTAACATTCTGGCCGTCAATCGTGACTTTGCCGGCCTCTGGGAAAACAAGCCCCGCCACGGAATAAAAGGTCGTGGTCTTACCCGACCCGTTGGGTCCCAACAGGGCAACGACTTCGGACCGGTCCAGTGTCATCGAGACATCGCGGATCACCGTTTTCTTACGGTAGGATTTCCGCAGTTTCTCGATGCGCAGCCCGGAATTGCCTTCGGCCACTGACAAGTCGGGTCGCGCCATCAGTTGTTTCCCTGCTGAAGGATCGTCTTGACGCGCCCGGTCATGGTCGCTGTGCCCGTTGTCAGATTGGCGTTCATCTGATCGCCGCTGATGATGCTGGGGCCTTGCGTCAGCAGGACATTGCCTTTCATGACGATCACACCGGAATCTATCGTGTATTCCGCCCAATCGCCCTCTGCCGCATCCGGCGGGCTGACCAGAACAACATTCTCGGTGGCTTCCATCCGTTCAATCGCCGAGCGTTCCTCGTTGTAGATCACGAGAACCCGCTCAGCAGTCAGCCGCATTTCGCCCTGAATGACGACGACATTTCCGAGGAATTCGGCAGAACCGTCCTCCTGGTTGACGTTCAACGTTTCGGACGTGACTTCGACCGGAAGGCTCGGGTCGGCATTTGCGGAACCAAAAGCCACCTGCGCCTCCTGCGCTGTCGCGGTTGCGGCACCTGCAAACAGAGCAAGGCACAAAGGAACAAAACGAAAATCGAACACAGGTTATCTTTCTGCTTTTTCAGGCTCGTATACCAGCTTCACGCCGTCTGTAAAAACAATATGGACCGGTCCGTCCTTTTTTTCAGTCCCAAAGGTCATGCGTCCGGCGGAGAAATTGCCGATCGGCCCGGTTCCGTTCACCCGCCCCGGCGTGTCGCCCCGGATTTCGTCCAGCGACGTGTTGAGCAGGTCAGTCGTGACTTGAAGTCCGTCGGCAGTGGTAATCACCACGTCGCCGACAAAAGTTGCCGTACGCTCATCAGGGCGGATCAAACCTGAATTGGAATCCAGAAATATCGTTCCACCACTGAGAAGCCCCAGACGGCCCCGAAACTCGGATGCGTTCGGGGTTTCGTCTTCGTCGCCCTGCTTGGCTTGGATAGCTTCGATCTGGACATCTTCGCCTTTGCGGGTTGTCCCGCGGTACTTCGGCTGTGTGACCACCTGTTGCGCCAACCGCTCGTCAATGTCTTTTTCGGCGAATGGCACCGTTACGTTGGTTTCGATGCTGCGGGACAGAAGGAACACTGTGGACAGCATCAGAATGGCCGCAAGCGGCAACAGAACCTTCAGGAACTGTACCATGCGGGAATACCTGTCCAATTCGGCCTCCCTCAGCCCAGACCGACGCGCAAACAGTCGTGGATATGCAGAAGACCCAGCGCCTGCCCGGATGCAGCCTCGTCGACCACAAACAGCGAAGTGATCTTGCGATCATTCATGATCGCCACCGCCTCTTCGGCCAATGCGCCCGGTGTTATGGTGGTCGGATTGGCGGTCATGACCTGCTCGGTCGTTTTGTCCAGCAGACCGTCCATATGCCGCCGCAAGTCACCGTCCGTAATGATGCCCGACAAATGCCCCTGCGCATCCGTTACACCGGCCACGCCGAAACCCTTTTGGCTGATTTCGATCAGCGCGTCGCTCATCGGGGTGTTCGCCGCGACCAGAGGCAGAGCGTCGCCGGTATGCATCAGGTCACGCACCGTACTCAGCCGCGCACCCAGTTTTCCGCCGGGGTGGAAGGCGCGAAAATCCTCGGGGCGGAAGTCGCGATACTTCATCAGCGCAATGGCCAGCGCATCGCCCATGGCTAGGGTCAGCGTCGTCGAGATCGAAGGCACCATGCCGAAACCGCAGGCCTCGCCCATCGACGGGATCAGCAGATGCACATCGGCCTGTTTCATCAACGTGCTTTCTGGCTTGCTGGATAGCCCGATCAGCGGAATGCCAAAGCGGCGCGTAAAGGCCAGCAGGTTGGCCAGCTCGGGCGCTTCGCCCGAATTCGAAATCGCCAGCACCACATCGCCTTTGGAAACCATGCCCAGATCGCCATGGCTGGCCTCGGCCGGGTGCACGAAATAGGCAGGCGTTCCGGTACTGGCCAGAGTGGCGGCAATCTTGTGGCCGATATGGCCCGATTTTCCGATGCCGCTGATAATGATGCGCCCGGTGGCTTTCAGGATCAGATGCACCGCCTCTGCAAAATGCTCGTCAAGGCTGTCGGCCAGCACGTCCAGCGCGCGGGCCTCGTCGGTGACGACCTGGCGGGCGGTTCTCAGGAATGCTTCGGTGTCGGTCATGAGTGTGCAAAGATATCCGTTTCGGGCCAACCGGCGAGATCCAGCTTCGCACGCATCGGCAGGAAATCAAAACAGGCCTGCGCCATCTCGGTCCGGCCCTCGCGCGCCAGTCGCTTGTTCAACTCGTCCCGCAGGCGGTGCAGATAAAGAACGTCCGAGGCCGCATAGTCCAGCTGAGCATCCGTGAGGGTATCAGCGCCCCAGTCGCTCATCTGCTGTTGTTTCGAGATATCCACGCCAATCAGTTCCTGGCACAGGTTCTTCAACCCGTGGCGGTCGGTGTAGGTGCGCACCAGCCGGCTGGCGATCTTGGTGCAGTAAACCGGCGCGGCCAGGGCACCAAAGGTGTGATACATCGCGGCGATGTCGAACCGCCCGAAATGGAACAGCTTCAGGACATCAGGGTTTTCCAGCATGGCACTCAGGTTCGGGGCTTCGGTCTGGCCCTTGTCCACCTGGATGATATGGCTGTTTCCGTCACCGCCTGAAATTTGAATCACGCACAGGCGATCGCGATGCGGGTTCAGCCCCATGGTTTCACAGTCAATGGCCACAACCGGGCCCAGATCCAGCCCATCCGGCAGATCGTTTTTGTACAAATGGTTCGCCACGCGACTATTCCTTTGTGCGATATCGCCTCCGAGATAGGCGGTTTGGTCTCCAAACTCAACGCCGTCCGAAAGTCGCGGGCCATTCGATGCCAAATCCTTGACCATATCCCCATCGGGGGGATATGGATAAGCCATGTCAGACAACGCCCACCAGTCACATCCACAGATTACGGCCCGGCTGAAGCGGGCCCATGGGCACCTGGCCAAGGTCATTGCCATGCTCGAGGAGCACGCGCCCTGTTCGGACGTCGCCCAACAGTTGTTTGCAGTAGAAAAAGCCGTCACCAATGCCAAACGCGCTTTGATTCACGATCATATCGAACACTGCCTGTCCGCTGACGACCATGGCGGCGGGATCGAAGACTTCAAGGCGATTACAAAGTACCTCTGAGCCATGCTGAGTATTCTGAAACACCGCACCTACCGCCACCTGTTCGCCGCCCAGATCGTTGCTCTGACCGGAACCGGGCTGGCCACGGTCGCCCTTGGGCTGCTCGCCTTTGATCTGGCCGGGAATGCTGCGGGCCTTGTCCTTGGCACGGCACTGACGATCAAAATGGTGGCTTATGTCACCGTTGCACCGCTGGCCGCTGCTTTTGCCGAGCGTCTGGATCGTCGCAAGATGCTGGTCGTGCTGGACCTGATCCGCGCTGCGGTGGCAGTGTGCCTGCCGTTCGTGACCGAAGTCTGGCAAATCTACGTGCTGATCTTCGTGCTGCAATCTGCGTCGGCGGGCTTTACGCCCGCCTTTCAGGCCACGATTCCGGACGTGCTGCCGGACGAAGCTGAATACACGCGTGCCTTGTCGCTGTCGCGCCTGGCCTACGATATGGAAAGCCTGCTGAGCCCGATGTTCGCCGCCGCATTGCTGCTGCTGGTCAGCTTCAACAGCCTGTTCTGGGGTACTGCGCTGGGTTTTGTCGCATCGGCAATGCTGGTTGTCTCGGTCGTGCTCCCGTCACCCAAGCCAAGCCGACCCCGCGGCATCTATGACCGCACAACACGTGGCATACGTATCTATCTGAAAACACCCCGGTTGCGCGGGCTGCTTGCACTCAGCTGGAGCGCGGCGGCGCTGAGCTCGATGGTGATCGTGAACACCGTGGTCATCGTGCGTGCCAATCTGGGCCTGTCGGAAAGCGCCGTGGCCATTGCCCTGGCCGGGTTCGGGGGCGGATCGATGCTGGCGGCCTTTTCCTTGCCCCGCCTTCTGGATCGGATCGAGGACCGTCGGGTCATGGTCGCGGGCGCCGCTTTTGCCACTGGTTCCATGGCCGTCGCCGCGATGCTGGCCGCAATTGCTCCTCTGTCGCTCGGGTTGCTGACCGCGTTGTGGGCATTCACCGGTTTCGGATATTCCACCACCCTGACACCCTCGGGCCGCCTTTTGACCCGGTCGGCCCACCCCGAGGATCGCCCTGCCGTCTTCGCCGCACAGTTTACCCTTTCGCATGGCTGCTGGCTGGTTCTTTACCCGCTGGCAGGGTGGCTGATGACCGTGTTTGGTCCGACCGTGACACTCAGCAGCATGGCGACGCTGTCCGTGGCCGGCGTCGTCGGTGCAATCGGCCTGTGGCCGCGCCTCGACCAGGAACCGATCACCCATGATCACCCCGACCTGCCGCCCGATCATCCACATCTGGCCGGGTCAGGCCCGCACGCGCATCCGATCATCATCGACGATCTGCACCCGCGCATCCCGCGCGAACCCTGAGCGGGCGCTTGGACCTGATCTCAACCCGCAATGACCACAAACCAGAGCCCCAATGGACCAGCTTGACCGTCGCATCATCGCCGCCCTGCAAGCCAACGCGCGCGCCTCGACCACGCAGATTGCGACCACACTGGGTGTTGCCCGGACAACCGTGCACGAGCGAATAAACCGGATGGAACAGCGCGGCCTGATCGAAGGATATTCCGTACGCCTCGGGTCCACTGAAGACACGCCGAAAGTGCAGGTCATCGTCATGCTTGAAGTGCAGCAAAAGGAAACCAGCCGGATCATCAGGCGGCTCGAAGCCTACCCCGAGGTCAAGCTATGCCTGTCGATCAACGGAGAGTTCGATCTTATGCTGTCGGCAGAGGCGCCCAGGCTGGAGGATCTGGACATTCTGGTCGACGACCTGGCGAAGATCCCCGGTGTCCTGCGCACCAATACCAGCGTTGTGTTCGGGCGCAGGATAGATCGAAACTGAAGCGGCGATAACTCTCTGTAAACCGATCGTTGGCTAGCTTGGCCGGGACAGATCAGAATCCCGGACCGGCAGAATGCCAAATCAGAAGTTCCCGCTGTTACTCATGTTGGTGCATGTGCTTTTGGCGCAGGCAGGGTTTGCCATGCCAGATGCCAAAACCGGTGACCTGTGCGATCAGGCCGCGCGCCGCGCCGCTTTGTCCGAAGGCGTGCCCCTGGACGTGCTGCGCGCCATCTCGCGCGTTGAAACCGGGCGCAGGCTGGACGGCCGGTTGCAGCCCTGGCCCTGGACGATCAATGTCGGCGGTCAGGGGTACTGGTTCAAGTCCGAGGTCGAAGCCAAGGCCTATGCGTTCAAAATCTTCAAAACCGGCGCACGCAGCTTTGATGTGGGCTGTTTTCAGATCAATTATCGCTGGCACGGCAAAGCCTTCCGTTCGATAGACGCGATGTTCGATCCAGATGAGAATGCAACCTACGCCGCCCGGTTCCTGAACGAACTCCATGCCGAGCTTGGATCGTGGCCCGCGGCAGCGGGGGCTTACCATTCCCGCACATCACCCCTTGCCGAAGCTTACAAAGAGCGGTTTCAAACGGTGCTGGCACAGCTCGAGGGTGGCCCCCGAACCCGGGTTGCGGCCAGATCTCGGGATCCGTTCACCGGGGCCGGACTCCCCTTGATCCCCATTCCGGCGGCATCGCCCCGTACCGGCGCGCTTGGGTCTCTGGTGCCAGCCGCAGGCGCCGCAACAGCGTTTATCGCCTTCAATTAGGAGTTTCGCGTGCCCAAGATCGACATCCAGTCCCTGTTTTCGCCTACTGTCCTGCTGGCGATTGCGCTGATGACGGTTATCGTCATGATGATCCTGCCCATGCCAGCCTGGGTTCTGGACGTGGGTTTGGCGGCCTCCTTTGCGCTGGCGATCCTGATCTTCACCCTGACCCTGTTCATTGAACGCCCGCTGGACTTTTCGTCCTTCCCGACGATTCTGCTGGCGTCTCTGATGTTGCGCCTGTCGCTGAATGTTTCGTCGACGAAACTGATCATCGGGCAGGGGCACACCGGCCCGAATGCGGCAGGAGACGTGATCGAGGGTTTTGCCAGTTTCGTCATGGGCGGCAGCATTTTTCTTGGCCTGGTGGTGTTCGGCGTGCTGCTGATCGTGAATTTCATGGTCATCACCAAAGGCGCCGCCCGAATGGCCGAAGTAGGCGCACGCTTTGCGTTGGACGGGATGCCCGGCAAACAACTTGCGATCGACAGCGACATGTCCGCCGGGGCAATCGATCATCAGCAGGCCAAGGAACGGCGAGAGCTGGAACAGCAGGAGACGACATTCTTCGGTTCGCTCGACGGTGCGTCGAAATTCGTGAAAGGTGACGCCGTCGCCGGGCTTCTGATCACGTTGCTGAACCTTGTCATGGGCCTGGTCATGGGCGTCGTCGTACATGGAATGCCCGTGGCCTCGGCGTTCGAAACCTATGCGATTCTGACCGTCGGCGACGGGTTGGTGTCCCAAATTCCCGCCGTCATCATTTCCATAGCGTCCGCCCTTCTGCTGGCACGGGGCGGCACGCAGGGGGCCACAGACAACGCCATCTTTTCTCAACTTGGCCGCCACCCGGCAGCATTGTCCACCGTCGCGGTGCTCATGGTTCTGTTCGCTCTGGTGCCCGGTCTCCCTTTTCTGCCATTCATCCTTGGCGCGGCCATTCTGGGATACGCGGCTTACAATGTTCACCGAAAACAGCAAGACGCAACCGCATCGGCAAACCTGCCCTCGACCGAAACCGAAGCGCCGACATCCCAAGCTATCGGCGACATCCTGGACCTGGATGATGTCCATCTGGACTTCGCGCCGGATCTGGTCAGCATGGTTCTGAATCCGGGCACCGGGCTGGACGCCCGAATTGCCAATATGCGGACCTATGTGGCGTCGACCTTTGGCCTGATCCTGCCCGAAATCCGCTTGACCGACCGCGCCGACCTGCCGACCGGAACGTATGTGATCAAGGTTCAGGGCGTCGAACAGGCACGCGGTGTCTTGCACCCCGATCTCATCCTGGCGCTCGTGCAGGACGGGTTTGACCTGCTGCCGGAGGGCAATGACGTGACCGAGCCGGTCTATGGTGCTCCGGCACGCTGGATCCTGCCCAAGGATCAGGAGGACGCCGCGCTGAATGGTGCCACTATAGTCTCACCGCCCGAAATTCTTGCCACCCATCTGCTGGAGATCATCAAACAGAACTTCTCGCGCCTGCTGACCCTGAAATCCCTCCGTCGCCTGCTGTCGGAAATGACCCGTCTGAGCGACCCGGTACGCGCCGAAGCCAACCGCAAACTGCTGGATGAACTGATCCCCGACAAAGTGCCGATCGACACTTTGCACGCGGTTCTGCGCCTGCTGCTTGACGAACGTGTGTCGATCCGGAACATGGCGCTGATCCTTGAAAGTGTCGCCGAGGCGCGGCTGACCACAACCCAGCCCGAAGGCATCTGTGAACTGGTGCGTCAGCGTCTTGGCTTTCAGCTGGTCGCGGACATGAAGCGCGAGGATGGTTCGATCCCTCTGATCCAGTTGGCCCCGGAATGGGAGGACACATTCGCCTCTTACCAGATCGACGCCCCAAATACCGGCATGGACGTCGCGCTGCCCCCGAACGTGTTCAACAAACTGGCCGACGGAGTCGTGAGCACCATCGCCAAATCCGCTGACAACGGTCTGTTTCCGGCCGTCGTGACCTCGACCCGGCGCCGTCGGTTGCTGCGCACCGTCATGCAGGCACGCGGCGTGCCCAACCCGGTTTTGTCCTTCGAAGAAATCGGGCTGGAAGCCAAACCTGCCTTGGTCGGAACTGTTGCAGCGTGATTGCCCTGCCGCCAGAAATGCTGTCGCAGCTGGCCGAAGCAATCTGGCAGGCCTTTGTCGTATTTCTGCGCGTCTCCGCTCTTGTTTCGCTGCTTCCAGCTTTCGGTGAGCGCAGTATTCCGACACGGGTAAAGCTTGGTGCTTCCGTTGCTTTCACGCTGATCATACTGCCCGCTGCGCCCCCCGTCAGAATAGATCCCAGCCTTTGGGCGACCGTGCGGCTGGTCGGCACCGAAGTTCTGATCGGGCTTGTCCTGGGGATAGGCCTGCGCCTGTTCGTTCTCGCGCTGCAAACCGCGGGGTCTATTGCGGCTCAGTCCACGTCATTGTCGCAACTGCTGGGTGGCGCGGCGGCCGATCCGGTCCCCGCCATGGGATACCTGCTGACCCTGGCAGGGCTGACACTTGCCGTAATCATGGACCTGCACATCCGGGCCGCGCAGTTCCTGATCCAGAATTATGCCCTGTTCCCAATAGGGCTGGTACCTGATGCCGCAGATGCGTCGCGCTGGGGATTGCATCAGGTCGCCAACAGCTTTGGGCTGGCTTTTGCACTGGCAACGCCGTTCGTCATCGCCTCTTTGATCTACAACCTGGCACTTGGGGTCATCAACCGGGCAATGCCCCAGCTGATGGTGGCCTTCGTAGGCGCTCCTGCAATCACCTTCGCCGGGCTGTTTCTGCTGTTTGCCGGTACACCGCTGATCCTGTCCGTGTGGGCTGACGCGCTGGTTGCCTTCTTCACCAACCCGATGGGAGCGCAAAGATGAGCGCAGGTGATGACGACAGCGACAAGTCATACGAGCCGACACCGCAAAAGCTGCTGAAGGCGCGCGAGAAGGGTGAGGTTCCAAAATCCAACGACTTGTCGGTTGTGGCGGCATATACCGGGCTTCTGATCTCCCTGCTTACAGTCGGTCAATACAGCGTCGAGCATATGGGCACCGGGTTCATGGTTCTGATCGATCAGTCCGACGCATTTGCACGGCTTCTGACGGATGGGCCATCGCATGCTCCGGTTGCGGGGGTTTTGAAAAGTGCCCTGCTGCCTGTTGCTTTGCTGTTCTGCCTTCCTGCGGCGGCTGTTCTCCTGAACTTGATCGCCCAGCGCGCGCTGATCTTTGCCCCAAGCAAATTGAAACCAAAACTTTCGCGTATCTCTCTGGTTTCGAACGCAAAGAACAAGTTCGGGCGGGGTGGCCTGTTCGAGTTTGCCAAAAGCACCACCAAACTGTTGATCTACAGCACCTGCCTTGCGCTTTTTCTGAAAGCCAATCTAACCGAGATTCTGTCTGCCAGCGCGGCACCGGCAAAGTCATCCATTCTGCTCATGATGAACCTGCTGTTTCGCTTTCTGTTCATCGTGATCGCAATCGCACTGGCCATCGGGGTCGTCGATTTCCTTTGGCAATATGCCGAACACATGCGCAAGAACCGTATGTCCCGCAAGGAGATCATGGATGAAACCAAGGATGCCGAGGGCGACCCACATGTCAAACAACACCGGCGCCAGCGCGCACAGGAAATCGCAACCAACCAAATGTTGGCAAATGTTCCAGGCGCGGATGTCGTGATCGTAAACCCCACCCATTATGCTGTGGCGCTTAAATGGACACGGGTTGCGGGCAGCGCCCCGGTTTGCGTTGCCAAAGGGGTGGACGAAATCGCCGCCACTATCCGATCCGCCGCAGGAGAAGCAGGCGTTCCGATCCATTCAGACCCTCACACAGCTCGTGCCCTTCACGCGACCGTGGAAATAGGTCAGGAGATCGCCGAAGAGCACTATCGTCCTGTTGCCGCCGCGATCCGGTTTGCCGAAGCGATGCGAAAACGCGCGAAGGAGCAAGTTCGATGACTCAGACGCAATTACCCGATCTGGAAAAAGTGACCAACGCAGCGTTTCAGAAGCAATTTCAAGCGCTGCGACCGATCCTGGAGGCCGAGGCACGGATCAAGCAGCAACTTGCCAGATTGGACGGTCAACTCCGTCAGGCGCGCCAAGACAGCACCAAGGTCGAAGGCTATCAGGTTTCAGGGACCGACGTACTCTGGAATAGTTGGGAGTCCGCGACGCGGAGACAATTGAACCTGCAACTGGCACGAACGCGCGCGCAGAAACTGGCCGGAATGGAAGCTTTGCGTACTGCCTTTGGGCGAAAACAAGCGGTGGAAACACTGCGGAAGAAAATTCAGCAGGCAAACCGAAAAGCAAATGCCAAAAAGCACTTCGGGCCCTAGCTTGACCGACCCGACGTATCGGGCCGGTCAGTGTCAGCTGTCTTGTCGGTTTACACTCAGGATCAGCACTTTGGACACGTCGTCGCCAAATTCTTTGCGCGCCACTTCCAGCAAGGAATTCCGCAATACATCCAAGTTCCCGGATTCTGTAAAAGCCCCGTCAAAGCCGCCCGTGTTTGCATGGTCAAAAAGAACCTGAAGAAAGCCATCCCTGAGTTTAGGCTCGATTGCATAAAAGGTTTCTGTAATGTCCGGGTTCGCCTCAAGGCTCAGCGACAGCGTTACCATGGCTTCGATCTGGTCGTCTTTTACAACGGGGACGACGAATTGCTTGGTCATTTTCAGATAACCAAAGCTTTCCCCCTCGCCTTTTTCCTTTGATTTCCCGGTTTTTTTGCCGGCCGACTTATCCTCTTTGACTGCTTCTTTTTCGGCAACGGCAGTTTCAGGTTTTTTTGCAGGTGCAAGAACCAGACCCGCGCCAATACCCGCGCCGAGTCCAACAATCAGAAAAATCACGGGAATCAATTTCGCGACCACGATCTCACCTCAGAACGGCAAAAGGGAATCAAGAACTTGCTGACCATAGCGGGGTTGCTGGACATCCGTTATCTGCCCTCTGCCGCCATATGACACGCGCGCTGACGCGATTTTGTCATAGGTTATTTCGTTTTGCCGCGAGATGTCCTGCGGGCGGACATATCCCGTCACAAGAAGCTCTCGCAGTTCGAAGTTGACCCGCAACTCCTGGGATCCCGATATTGAAAGAACTCCGTTCGGCAACACATCCAGCACTGTTGCGGCAACACGCAGAGTCAGTTTTTCGTTTCTCCTGACGGATCCCCGGCCAGAGCTCGAGGAATCCGCTTCAATCGAAACGGCTTCATCCAATGACGCGCCCTGGGGCAGGTTCTTTTGCACGCGCTGAGGCAGGCCGAAGAGGCTGGGGACTTCGAGGTTCTCGGACCCAGATCGGGATCGTCTGGTATTGTTCGAAATTTCTGCCTTCTCGTCCAGCTCGATGACGACGGTCAGAATGTCGCCTTTCTTGATCGCCCGCTGGTCGCCCAGCAACGAATGCTGCCCGCCGCTCCACAAAGAGGACCGGTCGACGTTTCGCTGGGGTTGGGTGTGCAATGGCAATCCCGGCCACAACATTGCAACCTGTTCCGGGGAATCCTCGTTGGGTGTGAAACTTGGCGGTTTGCCCAAATGATCCATTCGTCCACATGCGGACAAGGCAAAAGCCGTCAGGACAAGGGTTTTTGGCAATCCGTGCATCATTGTACCTCGATTTGACCGTCCGGACGGATTCGGCCTGTTACGGTTGTTCGGGATGAAAGGTTCATGACCCGAATGCGATCCCCCGCCGCGCCGCGCCCCAAGGCCCGGCCCTCTGTGGTGATCGACAAGGGTTGGCTGCTGAACACCAGCACGACCAGATCGTTTCGATCCACGATGGCAGGTGGCCCGACATCAGAGCCGCGAATTGGCCGACCGGGGTAGAGCGCCACCCGGGCCTCTTGTCCGATCAGAAGATCAGGGTCTGAAATTGCATCGGCAACATCTGTTGGCTTCAACTCGAGATCGGCCGCAGAAATGACTTCCTTGGCCCGGATCGTACGTGTCGGCACCACAATGTCAGCCTGGGCGGCAATTGGCGCCAGAAGCACCAGAGAAAGAACCAGAAGTCGCATCACCGTACCTGCGTTGTCGCGCTCATCATCTGGTCCACCGCCGTGATGACTTTGGCATTCATCTCATAGCCGCGTTGCGCTTCGATCAGCTCGGTAACTTCGCGAACGGCGTCAACCGAACTGTCTTCCAGATAACCCTGTCGCAAAGTTCCCAGACCGTCTTCGCCCGGCGTACCCAGAACCGGAGCACCCGAAGCTTCGGTTTCCTTGAACAGATTGCCTCCGACGGCTTCCAGGCCTTTGGCGTTCGAAAAACTGGCCAGCGTAAACTCCCCAAGCAACTGACCTTCGGGGGAATCGTCAAAATATGCATAGACCTCGCCCGACGCGTTGATCGAAACAGAACGCGCATCGTCAGGGATGGTGATTTCCGGCGAAACCGCAAACCCGTCAGAGGTGACGATCAGGCCCTCTGCCGACCGCTTCAAACTGCCGTCGCGCGTATACGCGGCCTGACCGCTGGGCAAGGTCACCTCCAGATATCCGCGACCTTCGATTGCAACATCCAGATCGCTCCCGGTGGCCGACAAGGCCCCTTGTTCCAATTGAACTGTCACCGCGGCCGGTCGCACACCCAGACCCAGTTGAATACCCGTGGGCAGAACCGTTCCGTCCGACGCGTTCACGGTGCCGGCCCGCGCCATCTGTTGATAATGCAGGTCGGCGAATTCGGCCCGTCGGGCGTTGTAGCCGGTGGTGTTCATATTCGCGAGGTTGTTCGAGATCGTCTCGACCCGCATCTGTTGCGCTGTCATCCCGGTGGCGGCAATTTTAAGGGCCCGCATATCTAACTCTCCTCATCCAAATCTGCGCATCAGCGCCTTGAGTGCTCCACGCACGCGCTCATCTTCGCTCTCAAGAAAGCTTTGCCCCAGTTCATAGGCGCGCTGGATTTCCACCAAACGGGTAACTTGCTGAATCGCGTTCACGTTTGACCCTTCGAGAAAGCGTTGCAAAACCACCGGCTCGTCGACCGGCTCAATCGCACCGTCGGTGCGGAAACGAGTGTTTCCTTCGCGTACAAGTTCGTTCGTATCGGCGACGTTGAAAACGCCCAGCTGACCCAGAAGCTGACCATCGACACTCAGCGTTCCGTCGCTGCCGACATCGATTGACGCGGCGTCAGGCGGGATGAACACAGGCGCGCCATTGGCATCGAGCACGCGCGCACCATCCATTGAAACCAGATCGCCATCGGCATTGGGAGAAAAGCTGCCAGCCCGCGTCAGCCGGTTGCCGTTCTCGGTTTCGACCATGAAGAACCCGTCGCCCTCGATGGCAAAATCAAATTGCCCGCCGGTTTGCGTCAGCACGCCTTGTTGTATTGACGAATTTCGCGCCTCGGCCCGGCTCATGGAGAGGGAGGGGCTGTTCGGCATATCTCGAATGTATTCCGAGAACACCAGCCCCTGCTGGCGATAGCCGGTCGTGTTGGCATTTGCGATGTTATTCGCCACCAGGCGCATTTCGTTCATCAGCCCGGACTGGCGGGACAGGGTGACATAGGCGGTGTCCATCAGCGACCTCCTGCGATCAATGGAACAAGCGTACCGGTGAAAAACGTAACAAGGGTCTGAGTCATGAACCCCATCGAGATCCAGAACACGACGACGATGGCGATCAGTTTGGGAACAAAGGTCAGTGTCATTTCCTGTATCGACGTCAGGGCCTGAAACAGACCAACGATCAGGCCTGACACCAGAGCAACTGCCAGAATCGGGACCGATGTGATGACGGCGATCCAGAGAGCCTGACGTACGATGTCATAGAAAAGACCTTCGCTCAGCATGGTATCAGACCGGCATCCGAAGGATTTCCTGATAGGCCTCGACCACCTTGTTGCGAACGATCACAGCTGTCTCGACGGCCAGTTCGGTCTGTGCCAGCGCCTGCACCAGCGCGTGCGGGTCGGCTTGCACGACCATCGCGGTCTGCGACATCTGCTCGCTGTGTTTCAACGTGGAGGCAAAGTCCTGAAAACTTGCCTTCAGCCTCTGCACCATGCCCGAGTGATCTGGGTCGGCCTGGGTTGCAGGACGGGCGCCGGCATAATTCTGCGCGGCGGTCAAGGATCGGATGTCCATTCTGGCTGTCCTTTATTTTCTGAGCAGTTCCATCAATGACGACGACATTTGCCGTGTCTGATCGAACATCTTGAGGTTAGCTTCGTAGCTCCGCTGCGCCTCACGCGCGTCGGCTATTTCGATCATCAGATCGACATTCGATCCCAGATAGTGACCACTGGCATCTGCCATCGGGTGGCCGGGGTCGAAAATTCGTGTCAGGTCGCGTCGATCAAGCTTTACGCGGCCAGCTTGCACCACGTTCTGACCATCTTTTTCTATGGTCTCAAACGGCACCGTCTTGCGCCGGTACCCGGGCGTATCCGCATTCGATATGTTTTCGGACACGTGGCGCAGCCGGGCTGCCTGCGCACGCAGGGCGCTGGCGGATGCCGCAAGTGAGTGGGAAAAATCGCTCATCCTCGGCCTCCTTATCCACGTCCCAGACTGGTGCGAAGGATGTTCATCGAGGATTTGTAGATCGCCAACGCGCGGTCGTGCTGTCGTTTGACCTCGACCGATTTCAGCATCTCTTCTTCAAGCGATACGCCGTTGCCATTTGGATCACCCGACGGAGCGGCCTGGTGCTCTGCCCAAGGCTGCGTACCCGTACCGCCATGCAGATGACCCCGCCGCGTGGCCATCATGGTCACTTCGCGTCCCGAGTTTTCAAGTGCTTTATGGAAGGGGTCGATATCGCGCGGCTGGTAGCCCGGCGTATCCGCATTGGCCATGTTGCGCGCAATCACCGCCTGCCGTTGCCCGGCATGGGTTGCCATTGCGTACGCGGTCTTAAGGACGTTCAAGTCATAGAACATCGGGGCTTCTCCCTCGATCAATTTCAATCAAGGCTTAACCCCGATTCCTTTAGAAACCGTTTTCGGAACCCAATTGGAGAACCCAAGATGTCCGATCTCGACCCGATGCTTCTGAAACATGAATTCGATCGGATGACTTCGATCCGCCACGTGGGCCTGGTCAGTAGCGTCGCACAAGGGTTGATCGAGATCAGTGGCCTCAACGAACATGCGCGAATCGGAGACTTGCTTACATTGCGGCGGCGCGCGGGGCCCGATCTGGCCGGTGAAGTGCTGCATGTCGGTGCAGACCATATCCACATGATTCCGGGTTCCGCCCCGGACGGTGTCAGCCTCGGGGACCGTGTGTACCTTGATCCCTCGCCGGGGTTCGCGCCCGCATTGCACTGGCTTGGGCGCGTCATTGATCCGTTTGGCAAACCGCTGGACGGAAAACCCCTGCTGAACGGGCCACAGGATCGCGATATCATGCAAGCCCCCCCGCCTGCGGTGGCGCGCAAGCCATTGGGAAAGCGGATGGCCACCGGACTATCCGTTCTCAACACCATGCTGCCGATCGTGCGCGGTCAACGCGTTGGGTTGTTTGCGGGATCGGGTGTGGGGAAATCAACGCTGCTGTCGACGCTGGCGCGCTTCATGCAGGCTGACGTGGTTGTGGTGGCTCTTGTCGGCGAACGCGGGCGTGAAGTGAACGAATTTGTTGCCCGCGCCATAGGCCCGGAAGCCATGAAGCGCACTATCGTAGTCGCCGCGACGTCCGACCAGTCTGCATTGGCGCGCAGACGGTGCGCGTGGTCGGCCATGTCGGCGGCAGAGTTTCTGCGGGATCTGGGGCTGAACGTCCTGTTTCTGGCCGATTCGGTAACCCGTTTCGCGGAAGCGCACCGTGAAATCGCCGTTGCCATGGGCGAAGCCCCGTCACTCCGAGGGTATCCACCCTCTGTCACCCCCCTGATTGGCAATCTGTGTGAACGCGCAGGCCCCGGCACGCAGGAGCAGGGTGATATCACCGCCGTGTTCAGCGTCCTCGTTGCGGGCTCCGACATGGATGAACCCATCGCTGACATTCTGCGCGGTGTGTTGGACGGGCATATCGTGCTCAGCCGCGAGATTGCCGAACGCGGGCGCTTCCCGGCCATCGACCTCAGCAAATCCGTATCCCGCAGCCTTCCAGAGGCCGCGTCAGAGGCCGAGAACCAGATGATCAACGAAACCCGCAAACTTGTCGGCAGCTACGAACAATCCGAAGTCATGATAAAGGCCGGGCTGTATTCAGAAGGATCAGATCCGCTCTTGGATCAGGCCGTGCGCGTTCATGAGGAGTTGGACGCGTTTTTCGGCAAACCCGATTCCGAAGGGATTGAAAACAGCTTCAACCGCTTGTCCCTGATTCTGCGCCGTGCCTCGGCCGGCCTGCCGCGTTAGTGAACTCGGAACAGTTTTAAGTATTAAGGCCGCCTTAAGACCTGCACTGCTATTCCGATAGTCGGGTGATAAAAAGGTGGTGGAGATGGGTGCGCAAACCAATGCAGCGCCAATCATCATCAAGAAGAAGCGTGTATCGGGTGGCGATGGCCATCACGGTGGCGCGTGGAAAGTCGCGTATGCCGACTTTGTGACGGCCATGATGGCCTTCTTCATGTTGATGTGGCTGCTGAACGCAACAACGGAACAGCAACGAAAAGGGTTGGCGGATTATTTCGCGCCGACAATCCCGCTAAGCCCGGAATCCGGCGGCGGGGACGGGGCGTTTGGCGGCGACAGCATGCTGTCTGAAGAAGTGCTGCTGCGGGACGGTCAGGGTGCCACGACCACACATCCGACCGAATCGCATCAGGCCCGTGGCTCGATCGGAGTGAATGCCGAGGGCGGCGGCAAAGGGGCCAAGGAAGATTTCTCTACCCTGGAGGCGCAACTGCTGGGGCGCACGGGTGAAAGCGAGGTCTCGGACAAACTGCTCAAGCATATCGTCACACGGGTCACCGATGAAGGATTGGTGGTGGAACTGTTCGACACCGACGATCAGGCATTGTTCGAATCGGGTTCTGACAAGCCAACCAGCTTTCTGCGGTCCCTGGCCCTGATCATCGCCCGAGCCTCGGATCTTGTCGTCAATTCGATCGCCGTCGAAGGGCATGTCAGCGCGTCTCCGGTTGTGCAGGCGCGCAACACTGCCTGGGAACTGTCCACGGCAAGGGCCCAAAAATTGCGTCAATTGCTACAGGACAAGGGCGTTGCGGCACAAAGGATGGATCGTGTTACGGGCCATGCAGACCGAGAATTGTTCGCCGACAATCCCATGGCTGCGCGGAACAACAGGATCGAAGTGATCTTTCTGCGCCAGCCCTAAATGATAGAGCGTATTTTACATGTTAGCGCGCTGTTAAGGGGCAGCGCGTTACCTGTTGCATCAAAGACGGACGCAACAGAAGGGCGCACCCATGACCATTTCCTCTTCGCTCAATGCCGGTGTGGCGGCGCTGAAAGCCAATGCCAACAGGTTGGCGACGATTTCCGACAACATCGCGAATTCTTCAACCTACGGGTATAAACGGGTCGAGACGGATTTTCATTCAATGGTCACGTCGGGCCAGGGTGGCAGCTATTCGGCAGGCGGCGTGCGGACGACAAGCCAGCGCATGATTGATCAACGCGGGCCCCTGGTCACAACCAGCAACTCAACCGATCTGGCAGTTCGCGGGCGCGGCATGTTGCCTGTGCGCCCCAGTTCGCAGATCGGGAATAATTCGAACGAGATGCTGCTGACAACCACCGGGTCGTTCCGCACCAACGAAGAAGGGTATTTGGTTACCGAATCAGGCCTTGTTCTTCTGGGGTGGCCCGCGGCACTTGATGGCACTATTCCACCGGTTTCGCGAGATACACCCGCCGCGCTTGAACCCATTCAGCTGAGCGTGAACCAGCTGTCGGGTTCACCAACCACAGAAATGAAACTGCGTATGAACCTTCCGGCCACGGCGACAAATGCGGGCGCGCCGGGCGACGTTCAACCTTTGTCGGTTGAGTATTTCGACAATCTCGGCAAGTCTGAAAGCGTCGATATCCAGCTGATCCCAACGGTTCCCGCAACCGGCAGCAGCAACGAATGGACCATGGTCTTGCGTGACTCGGCGTCGGGTGGCGCGGTCATCGGTGAATACACGCTGACATTCACCGACAACCGAACGGCAGGCGGCACTCTGGCCAGCGTCACACCTGTTTCTGGCGGAGCTTATGATCCGGCAACGGGCAGTGTCATGGTCAACGTCGCCGGCGGACCGATGGAGGTCAATATCGGCCTGATCGGGGATGCAGACGGGATAACCCAATTGTCCGACACGTTCGCGCCTGTTTCGATCACACGTGACGGTTCTGCCGTGGGAACAATGACCAGCGTTCAGGTCGATGAGAGAGGATATGTCTACGCGTTCTACGACACCGGCGTCAGTCGCCGGATGTACCAGATTCCGTTGGCAGATGTCCCCAATCCCAACGGTTTAACCGCGTTGGACAGCCAGACTTACGCGCCTTCCCGTGAAAGCGGTACGTTCTTTCTTTGGAATGCCGGCGAAGGCCCGACCGGGGATCTTGTTTCTTTCGCGCGTGAGGAATCCACCACGGATGTAGCGACCGAGCTGACCTCACTGATTCAGACGCAACGTGCTTACTCCTCCAGCGCCACGGTGATCCAGACGGTGGACGAGATGTTGCAGGAAACGACAAACCTGAAACGTTAATCCAGCTCTGACCCAAAGAAAGGAGCGGCCTCATGAACATGTCGACAGCACTCAATAACGCATTGGGCGGGCTGACTGCGGCCAGTCGCGGGGCCGCTGTGGTGTCCGGAAACATCGCGAATGCGCTGACCCCCGGCTATGCGCGCCGGTCCCTAGAACTTGCCACAAGCCCAATTTCCGGAAATGGCGTACGCACCGTTGGCGTGATCCGGCATCAGGATCCGGTTTTGACCGCCAACAGACGTTCGTCTGATGCCGAACTCGCCTTTCGGTCGGACGTTTCAGATTTTCACGCACGGTTCGAACAACTGGTGGGGTCTCCTGATGACGGCCCTTCGCTGTCTACCCGTCTGTCCTCGTTGGAAAACGCCTTTATCACGGCGGCCAGTCTGCCTGACTCGATCGAACGGCTGGATCAGGTTGCGCGCTCGGCCCGCGATCTGACCAACGAGCTGAACGCGGCGTCCGAAGGCGTACGCCAGGCACGCTCGGATGCTGATCGAAAAATTGGCGCCCAGATCAACACCCTGAATCAGACTCTGAAAGATATCGAAGAACTGAACGCCAAGATTCCCGCCATTCAAAACTCTGGCGGTGACATCGGTGCCCTGCTGGATCAGCGGCATGTCCTGATCGACCAGGTCAATACCTTGATCCCGGTCAATGTCGTGCCGCGCGCCAATGATCAGATATCCCTGTACTCGGAGGGCGGGCTGATCCTGCTGGAAGGCACGGCCTCGGAGTTCACTTTTTCCACGACCGGCGAAACAAAGCCTCACATGACCGTGGCAAATGGTCTGTTGTCCGGTCTGGAGATGAACGGCAACCCGGTACGGACAAGTGGAGACAACGCTCAAATCCGCGGCGGGGCACTGATGGCGCAGTTCACCATCCGCGACGACTTGGCAGTCGAGGCGCAGGTTCAGCTCGACACGGTTGCAAGGGACCTGATTGAACGATTTGAAACGCCCGGTTTGGATTCGTCGGCTCTTGCGACAGACCTTGGTCTGTTCACCGACGATGGCAACCGATTTGATCCTGCATCTGTTGTCGGGCTGGCATCACGGATTTCACTCAATTCAACCGTGGACCCTGACAATGGCGGGGACAGTTGGAAACTGCGCGCGGGTCTGGGTGCCGCAACTCCGGGTGACCCCGGGCAGGCTGCTCAACTGCGCGCGTTCGGGAACATATTGAACGACGCACGTCCGGTACCCGGCGGGCTGTTCGGCACGGGAAACATGCGCGCTGCCGAGTTGACCGAGGCCCTGTTGTCGAAAGCGGGCGCACACGCCCATGCCGCAGATCAACGCAAGACTTTTGCAAACAGCTTCCAGCAGCAAATGGCGCAAATCGAGGCCGCGCAGGGCGTGGATACCGATCAGGAACTACAGCGGCTCATGCAGGTCGAACAGACTTATGCCGCAAACGCTCGTGTCATCTCGGTTGTTGACGAGCTTATGGAAACTCTTCTGAGGTTGTGACCATGAATATCACTTCTATCGGCGATTTGGCGCGAGGAATGACCTTGCGAACCCGCGCAACAGATATCAAAACCCAGATCGAAACCCTGTCTTATGAAATGTCCACCGGGCGGGTACAGGACGTCTCGGGGCGGCTTGGCGGGGATTATTCGCAAATTCTGGATCTCGACCGCAGCCTCGCCAGACTCGACGCCTTTGGCATCGCAACGTCCGAAGCGGCCCTGTTCACCGATACCATGCAACTGAGCCTGAAAACCTTCGGAGATTCGGTCGGAGACATGACCGCGTCTTTGCTGGCCTACGGAACCGCCAATCAGCCCGTCAATCATGAACAAGCGTCCCAGCAGGCGAAGAATGAGCTGGACACGATGATCTCGGCACTGAACACGCGCGTAGGAGGGCGCAGCCTGTTTTCCGGTACCGCCACCGATGTGTCGCCCCTGCAATCTTCGAACGATCTTTTGACGGCGCTGAAATCGCAGTTGACGGGGCTTGCCACGGTCGCTGATATCAGGCTGGCGGCAGAAAACTGGTTCAATGACCCAGCCGGTTTCGACGCCGTGATTTATCAGGGGTCAAACAGCACCCTGTCTCCGATGCAGATTTCGGAAAACGAAAGCGTCACGCTGCCGATCACGGCAACGGATCCGGCGTTCAAGGCCGCACTCAGGGACGTCGCCGTTGCGGCGCTGGCCACCGACAGCGCATTGGCACTTTCGCCCGATCAACGCACCGCTTTGTTCACGCAGTTAGGGGTCGATCTGGCCAACGCACAGGATGCCACCGTCAAGCTCCGGGCGAAAGTCGGTGCGGCCGAAGCCCGCATCGAAGAGGCGGCAACACGCAATTCGTCGGCCCGAACCAGCCTGGATTTCAGCCGAAACGAACTGATCGCGGCCGATCCTTATGAGACGGCAGCGAAACTGCAAACGGTGCAATTTCACTTGGAAAGCCTGTATTCCGTAACCGTTCGCAATGCGAGCCTGTCGCTGGTGAACTTTCTGAGATGAGGGCGTTGATTTTTCTCCTGCTTCTCCTTCCCGGCATGGCTTGGGCTGGGACAATCCGTCTCAAGGACCTCGTGGATTTTGACGGTGTACGCGGCAACGATCTGGTGGGTTACGGCCTGGTGGTCGGCTTGAACGGAACCGGCGATGGGTTACGAAACGCGCCTTTCACCGAAGAAATCATGTCCAACATCCTCGAACGTCTTGGCGTCAACGTCACCGGTGAGGATTTTCGGCCCAAAAACGTGGCAGCGGTATTGGTCACGGCCAGCCTGCCGCCTTTTGCACGGGTGGGGGGTCAAATCGATGTAACGGTTTCAGCCATAGGCGATTCAAGCAGCCTGTTGGGTGGAACATTGATCATGACCCCGCTTAACGCAGCCGATGGCCAAATCTATGCGGTCGCGCAGGGCACAATCCTTGCAGGTGGCGTTTCGGCTGAAGGAGAGGCAGCCTCGGTCGTGCGTGGGGTGCCAACTTCGGGCGTGATCCCATCCGGTGCAAGGGTCGAGCGTGAAATTGACTTCGATTTGTCAACTCTCACTCAAATGCGCCTTGCACTCAGAGAGCCCGATTTCACCACAGCCGCGCGCATCGAAACCGCGATAAACACCGAGTTCAACAGAGTTGTGGCAATCATGCGGGATTCCGGCACGGTTGAGATCAACGTCGCGGCGACGCAGGCGGTTTCGACAGCCCACGCCATAGGGCGTATCGAAAACATTCTGGTCGAGCCTGAATCGAAAGCGCGCGTTGTTGTCGATCAGCGCTCTGGCACCATTGTCATGGGGCAGGAGGTCCGAATTTCGCGTGTTGCGGTGTCTCAAGGCAACCTGACTCTGACGGTTCAGGAGGCACCGATTGCGGTGCAGCCCAACCCGTTCGCCAGAGGTGAAACAGTGGTCGTGCCACGTACAATCGCAGGTATCGAGGAAGAAGAGGGAACCGGCCTCGCCGAAATCCCCGAGGCCACCACGTTGTCCGAGGTTGTCGCAGGTCTGAACGCGCTTGGGGTCTCGCCTCAGGACATGATCGACATTCTGAAAACGATCAAGGCAGCAGGCGCGCTGCATGCGGAATTCATCGTCAGGTGAAAGGCACCGCCAGCGGGATAGGCGTGCTGCTGGCACGCCCACCAAAGCTTGTATCTATTTCGATTTCCAGCTGTCCAGCCAGCGCCGAAATCTGTTATGTCGCTCTTCTATGGCGTCACCGGCCGCATATAGGCCATCTTCCACGTTTTCGATCATCGGATCAATCCGTGCTTGCCGGAACCTGCGCCAACGCACCCATATCGCCCAGACGAACGCCGCAAAGATCGTCAGGAAGATGATATTGAACCAGGGAATGATCCGAACATCCGGCCCTTCAACGTCTTTGATGAAAATGGCGTTGGGAAAGATCGACATGAATTCGTTGCGCCACCCGTAGTGGGTTACGACCACCCATTTCGGGTTTTCCTTGGTGGATTTCGCATCATTGGCCTCGGTATACAGGTTCGCCGTGTCGAACTTGAAATACGGGGGCCATCCCCAGCCGGTATCCTCATTTCGGTACACGATGGGTTTTCCGTTAGCCCGCACCGCCTGAATGAACTGCACATCCCGGTTGGACAGGCTGGTGGATTGATCTTCCGGCTCTGACCAAAAGATCCGGGTCCAGTCGTTCAGATCCTGCCGTTCTTCATAGGTGTTGACGATGCGCACAATGTCATGCTGGGGCAGAGAATATTGCAGGATCACGGCAATCGTACCCCAGAAAATGATAATGAACGCCCATTTCACATAGGCCATGCCTAAACCCTCACATGTAATTCACGATGTAGATCAGCGCGCCAATCGCCACCCACGGCACGATATAGACACCCAGGATCAGTTTACGCCGAAACGAGTTGTCATACACATGCAATCCGCGTTCGACAAAGGCTTCTTTGTTGCCCGTCTTGCCCTTTTCGTCCCACCAGTTCTCCAGTTTGCGCCGGCGTATGCCGCGCGAATAGAAAGACAGCCCGACATAGGCAATCGTCTGGATCACCAGCAAGATCAGCAAAAGGCGCAACAATCCAATCATTTCAACCTTTCCTCACCGAACCCCACGGACCAACCCGAGCAATTATGTCATCGCTGACGCGATCGTCACCACTCATATCCGGCTCATGTCCGAACAGGGCGGCGCGGGCGCCTTGCTTGTCCACCTGATATTCGCGCGCAAGGAAGTCGGCCACATAGGCCTTCTTGCTCTCGGGCCAGCCAGAATATGTTCGGTAGAACAATTCTTTGTGGCAGATGAACATCTGGCGCGGGTCCAGCGGGGCCAATTCGGACAACAGCATGTTCACCAGATCGCGGTTCGGCGTATCGGCGGCGCGTAGCGTGTAGAAATAGGCCGGGTGGTCCGAGGTGATGCGCGGCCACGGACCCCCGTCACTTGCCCAGCGCAGCAGTTGCGCAAGCCCGTGATAGGCCTGCGGCAGGCGATCCGCGTGGTTCCGGGCCAACCGCCGCATGTCGCTGCGATCCAGCCCGGTCAGGTTGACATCGGCATCTGCCGCCGCATCGACGGTCAGGAAATCCATCTTCTGTTGCAGGATCGCGGCCGCATCCACGCCGCGCGCCTTGACGATGGGCTCAACCAGATCGTTGTAGTCCAGAAATTTGGCAATCTGGTTCCGCTGCGGCGGATCAAACGTGTATTTGATCGGCAAGTCGTCAGGCTTTTCACCCATGCAAATCGCTGCCGGGTGATCAACGTCAGGAAAAAGATAAAGCCCACCGAAATGTGCCGTCCAGAAGTTTCGCTGCTCAAAATCCGTATGACGCAGGCGCACCGGGTTTCGGGTGACGTCACCGGTTTCCCTGGCGGTTTCGATCATCTTGGCGATCAGCACATCATCGAACCAGGCGTCCTCTTCGGTTTTGAACCGTTCGACCATGCCTGCCAGTTGCTGTGCCTTGCGCAGGGTGCCGCCTGTTGTGTCGGCCTCAATCTCGATCTTGCGCAGGTTCAGCAGGTCGCGCGGCGTGGTGAGTTTGAAAACCGAGTTCACCAACTCTCCGGCCACCGCATCGGTGGCGGTCAGGGCGAACAGCTGCGCCTCGTTCATCTCGATGAATTCCCGCAGGATATCGCGCGAGGTCGAGAATTTGACGTTCAGCAAAGGCGCACGTTTCTGCTCGGTCGTCAGCAGGATGAACTGCCGGTTGACCCCGTTGGGGTTGAGGTAGAGTTCATCCTCCAGCTCAATCCCCACCTCCGGCGAATAGCCCGAGATATCTACATGGAAATCCGTCAGCGCCGTTGTCTTGCCCGCCAGATGCTGCAACGCGCGGTTATACCGCTCGACCAGAGCCGGGCTGGAGATGTGGACGAGGTTGCCAAACATCAGGCCTTTTTTGATGAGGCGGATCATAACTCCTTCCCCAAGTCTCGTGATGCAAACAAAGGGATGCGGAAGTCAGAAAATTCCCCGACTTTTTCAGAATTAATCCAGAACACGCTCTCCTTCTTAAACTTATCAGAAAGTTCTGATGCAGCCAATTGCGTGAAAACCTTTAGGTGACATGCTCTCACCCAACTGTTCGCCTTTAAATTCCAACCAAACAGTTGGTCAATCAGTTGGTTTCTATCTCCTGCACTAGCTGGAGAAGCACCGTGTCGATTTAATCGACCAGCAAACATTACCTCCTCACCGAAAGGGTAAAACGAGTTTCCAGCTTGCTTGTTAACGAACATACTAGCGATGCCCTCGTTGTTGACATGGCCTAGGTTCTTTTTTGCGGCACTGAATGAGTAGTGACCAGCAGCTTCATGTCGTACATCTCTGGCAAGCGAATAGGACCTATCCAACTGAAGTTCATGGTTGAACTTGTTCAGGCAGTATTCAGCGACCAGTTTTACTTCGCTCCCAGAAGCCTCTTTGCCACTGGCTAGTTTTTTGATGCATTCATGAAACTCGAAGAGCTTTAATGTCCAAATCCTCAAGATGCAGCATTGTTGGATAAAAGCTGCAACATTGACTGGTTCATCTTTTTCGGAAGGTTGGAATGTAGAGAGAACCAAGCGCGCGATGACGTTTAACTCTGTAATTGCAAAGCTAGTGACGGCAAAGAGAGCCAAACTATCTTTGGGAACACTTCTTAGGTCCTCCACTTTGAGAGGCAATTCCTCAAAGTGTACGGCAGAGTAGTTTCCGTCGCTCACCCCTTCCCCTCCAGATACCGCCGCTTGGCCTCTTCCATTCGGCCCATCTCACGCACCGCATTTTCGATGGCGACCTCGTCGCTCTTGTCGGCATAGCGGAACTCGCTGTCGGCGTAGCGGTTGATCTCTTGCATCACCATCTCAACCGTGATCGGCTGGCGCAGATCCTCGATCATGGCCTTTTTGGTGTCGTAGTCGCGGAACAGGAACAGGTCGGGGTTTTCCATCCACTCGTCGGGCAGTTCGAAATCCATCGCACGGACCTTGACCGCGTCGGTGATGTTCTTGATCGCGCGGCCGGTGAACCGCTCATCCGCGGCTTGGATCGCCTTGAGGTAAGTGCCCAACTTGGCGATCGTGTCCATCTGTCCGATCTCGCCAGACACCCGGTCATAGACCTGCAACAGCGCGTCCTCATGCGGGCGGGAATGGCTTTCGAAGCTGGCGGCAACGGCCTTTTTGATTTCCTGCGCGGCATAGGCCTCGTGCTCGCCCAGCGGGATGTCATGGTTGCGGCCCATCAGCAGGTGCAGGATATCGATGTAATCCTCGCGCGTTTGCGGCCCGTCCACCAGAAACCGGGCGCCCGCCCGCTGGCGCAGAGCGTCGTCCACATTCTCGGGGTAGTTCGAGAACATGCCAAAGGTGCAGTTGCCGCGCACGACGGTGTTGGCGCCCGCAAAGCTCTCCATCAGCACGGCGGTGATTTCCAGTTGCCCGGCTGACGACTGCCGGTCGCCGCGCTTACCCGCCAGTTGGTCGATATCGTCGATGGTGCCGAACCCGATGACCGAGGGGTCGATGATCGTGTTGATAAACGCCTTGGCGTTCTGGCCGGATTTGCCCTGATAGCTGTCGATGTTGTCGGTGCTCAGGTTCTGATAGCGGAACGGATAGCCCGCGTTCTGGCAATAATCATTGATCAGCCCCGCCATCATCTGGATCAGGGTGGTCTTGCCGGTGCCCGGCTTGCCGTCGCCCATGAAGGTAAAGATGAACCCGCCCAGTTCCGCGAACGGGTTCAGGCGGCGGTCGAAGTCGTAGGCCATCACCATCTTGGCCAGTTTCATGGCCTGATATTTGGCGATATGGTTGCCGACCACCTCGTTCGGTTTCTTGAACGTCATGGTGAGCGTGGTGGATTTGGCTTTTGAGGCCGGCTCAAACCCCCGGATGGTCAGGTCATCCGCCTCGATATGCCAGGCAGCATTCTGGAACGGGGCCAGATGGCCTGCGGACCCTGCACGCAGGGCGGCCTTTTCCATCAGTTGTTCGGCATAAGCGCTGGTAGCCGCGATCAGATGGGCGTCGTCGGGGGCGTGTTTGGCCAGCACCTGATCCAGCTCCCACAGCGCGCCATGCAGGGCAAGCTGGCCATTGTCGGTCAGAACCTCTTCAATCTCACTGAGATCAACGGTGGTTTCGCCCAGATGCGAAGACATCAGATAGGCCAGCGCGTTGCCGAACGTATGGAGCGTGATCAAAGCCTCGGCGGTCAGCAATTCCGAGAATTCAGTCTTGCGCGCGGCAGGTAGATCCCCGGCCAAATTGGCACGTTTCAGATCGGCCAACGGCGTCTGCTCCGTATAGGCCTCGGCCACGGCCAGAGCGATGGCAATCGCGCGCCGGATGGCCTGCTGCGCAGTCGCCTGCGGGGGTGAGACCAGCGTATCGCCATCATCCGACGCCTCGATTCGTTCAACCAGATGCACCCCATCCGCGCGCACCGTGCGCCGTGTCACCAAACCCGGTGTCGTCGACCGAAACCGCCGCCCCGTCGACACACCCGGAGACCGTTCGACGGCGGCCTCAACGGGTTTGGCAATCCGCGGTGCATGCTCGAACCCGTTCAACAGGGCGGTCGCTGCGGGATAATGCTTGCGAATGTCGTCTTCGCGCAATTCCATCTGATCTGACGTCAAACTCATCTCAATAACCGCCCTTGCTTCATCTTTTCAAAAATACTCCCGTCGGAGGCGAAAAATTCAATATCTCAGCACCTGCCCAGTCTTGCTGACGACGAACTTGCGCACATCGGCAAAGCCTGGCGGGTTGCGCTCGGCCAGCACCTGAAACGGCCGCTGGGGCAGGATGATCGACCGCTGGGTGCGCGTAGCCCCAGTCTCGGCCCCCTGCCCGCCGAACGGGTCCAGTGCAAAGACCTCGCGTTCGACGGTAGAAAACCAACCGGCGCGTTCTTCGATCACCTCTTCGCTTTCCAGCTCCTCGGTGGTCCAGGCCAGCGCCCAATCCTGACCTTCGGGCGCCTGTGCGTCCTCCAACACCTGCCGCAGGGGGCCGGATTGCTCGGTATAGGCCGAGGAATACATCGGGCCCACATGGATGCGGCGCATGTGTTTGGGGTGCAGGTCGTCGAAATCCTGATCGAACCCCTTGGCGATCGTCACCAGTTTCAGCCCGCCCAAGCTTTGCGCCATCAGATGCGCCTGTACCTCGGGCCAGCGGCGTTGATCCTTGGGCAGGGCAGTTTTGCCGCTGTCCTCCAACTGCATCAGATAGATGACGGGCAGGTTGATCTGGCTGTCATAGACCGCCCAGTGGATCAGGAACTTGCGCCGCTCGCCCTCATTCCCGATCCAGTGGCATTCGGGATCGTTGCGGGCCCAGAACAGCTGACCTTTCAACAATTCCTCGTAATAGAGCCTTTGGGACAGCGCGAATTGCAGCTTGGTGGGAATCTCCCGGTCGCCAATAATTGTCCGCACCATGTCGGTTTTCAGATCCTCTTCCGAGGGCATGTTCGCCAGATGCACCTGCGCCTGCTGCGCGTCATTGGCCATGGTCAACAACTCGGCCGCCACCGGAAACCCGCTGTCGCGCTTGTCCATGGCGAGGCTGCCAAAGAACCGCCCCGTATCGCGCCCCACCAGCAGGTATTTCATGCTGAGCGCACGGAAGGTGTAGAGCAACCCCGAGAGGTAGCGCGACACGATCTGCACCTCTTGTTTGCTGATCGCCCCCTCGGCCTCCATCGTCGCCGCCACGCGCAGAAGGTGGACGGTGATGACCTCAAATTTGCGGAAATAGCGGCGTGAGGCGAAGGTGTCGGTCAGGCCGACATGGTCTAGGGTGGGGTCGTTCATAAACGGTTCCCAAATCTGTCGAAAAGCCAAGGTCGATGTTTCTTTTCGATTTTGAGCATTTCTTCTTTGAGTATCTTCAACGAATACAAAAGACAGTAAAAGCTACCGAGCACGACAGACAAACCCACCATCTGAAACAATAGATAGTGCGCGCTTAAAATCCTTCTGGTTGCTACGAATACGATTAGCATCGCCCCAACAATACACCCGTACATCGCTAGCATTTTGAGGAGCAGAATAAGTACGTCTTTTATCACGTTGGACCCGCTGGCCTGTTCACCCACGATATAAATTCTTGTCATGCTTCTCGACAATCGAGGCAAACCGGCGGGCAAAGCGCTCATCCGCCTTGGCCTTTTTCTCCAGCACGTCGCGGGCAAAGACCATGTGGTCCTCGTGCGCCTCGAGCATGTCGGCCATTTTCTGGTTGGTCGCGGTGCCGATGGCGGCCATTGCCGTCTGAGCCTCCTGGTCGGTCTGCACGCCGATCTCGTTGATGCGGTGGGCCACGTCCTGCTGCTGTGCAGTTTTCAGCGATTTGGTCAGGGCGTCATACAGCACCACGCGCTGTTGCGTGTCTGTTTGCAGCTTGTTGATCAGCACCATCTGCGTCGCCGCCTGGTTTTGCAGTGAATCGACCCAGGTTTTGCCCTTTTCGATGTAACGCTCCAGCGTTTGGGATTTGGCCAACTTGACCTGTTCTTCCTGAACCTTGGCGTTGTATTGTTTGTTCAACTCGGCAAGTTCGGTTTCCAACTGGGTGCGCGCGGCGGCGTCCTGTTCGACGCTGATCTTGTTTTCCAGCGTGATGATCGTCGGATCCATACCCTGAATCTCGGCGCGCAGCGCCTCGAGTTCCGCCACAGTCGCCTCGCGATCGTCCAGCGTGACGGTCAGGTTGTCCTCGACCTTGACGCGCTGTTCCTCCAGCACGGCCAACTGCCCTTGCAGCAGTTTGACGATCACGTCGGATTTGGCGATCAGGTCTTGCAGCTTGTCATCGATATTGGCGGTGCGCATCCGCTCCTGCCGCATCGACTCGGATTTGCCTTTCGAGAAGATGCCGACAAACGACTCCCACCCGGTTTTCGAGCGCATCTCGTCAAAATCCTTGGAAAACGCGCTGGTGACGTCGTCCAGCCCCATGATCAGTTCGGCGATATTGGCGTTCATCACCTCGGTATGGGCGTGCACATCCTCGAGCGTGGCGTTTTCGATGTCGATATCGGCCTCGGCAGTGCCGATCTTGGCGCGGGCCGCTTCAATGCGCGAGGTCAGCCCTTCGATCTGAGACTGGCTTTCGCGCACTTTGGCTTGAGTCTCTTCTATCAACGCTTCGAATTGCTGGTTCGACATCGCTTCTATCCCTTTTTTCTTCTATTACCCAATAAGATAGGGAATGTTACACTGATTTACATCCCCCGGGTCTCAAAATTCACTCAGACTTTGGCAAACTCCTTGGCAAAAAGAAAGGCGAGACCGGCCAATGAAACGCGCAGATTTCGGGTGACTCGATTAATTTAACTTGTTAAGTATTTTTTTGATCAAATCTGGATTGATTCCACATCCAGAGTGGCCATAGACAATTGAGACATCACCTGATTGGGTGCGCACAACCCAATTC
This sequence comes from Ruegeria sp. HKCCA5463, assembly GCF_013034175.1. Taxonomy (NCBI): domain Bacteria; kingdom Pseudomonadati; phylum Pseudomonadota; class Alphaproteobacteria; order Rhodobacterales; family Roseobacteraceae; genus Ruegeria; species Ruegeria sp. HKCCA5463. The sequence continues at coordinate 50,701 of NZ_WQFL01000011.1, read as the reverse complement.
ACGCCGGAGGCTTATCATGCTGGACGCAACGACCGATCTGAAGTCAATCCTGAAGAACCCCGAATTGCTTGTAACCAAAGCCTATATCGGCGGTCAGTGGGTAGACGGTGACAATGGCACGTTCAAAGTCACAAACCCCGCTCGGGGCGATGTGGTCGCCGAGGTGGCAGACGTAAGCCGCGCTCAGGTCGCCGGAGCAATCGCACAGGCCGAAGCCGCGCAGAAAGAATGGGCCAAACTGACCGGCAAGGAACGTGCAGCCATCCTGCGGCGCTGGTTCGATCTGATGATGGAAAACGCCGAGGATCTGGGCAAGATCCTGACCGCTGAACAGGGCAAACCCCTGGCCGAAGCCATCGGTGAGATCGGCTATGGCGCGTCTTTCATCGAGTTCTTCGGTGAAGAGGCCAAGCGCGTCTATGGCGAGACCATTCCCGGCCATCAGCGCGACAAGCGGATCATGGTGATGAAGCAGCCGATCGGCGTTGCGGCCTCGATCACGCCCTGGAACTTCCCCAACGCGATGATCACCCGCAAGGCAGGCCCGGCTTTGGCCGCTGGCTGCGCCTTTGTGGCGCGCCCGGCCACCGAAACGCCCCTGTCGGCGCTGGTACTGGCGCTGCTGGCGGAACAGGCCGGCGTACCTGCGGGCGTGTTCAACGTGGTGCCCTCGTCGCAGGCCGGTGAGATCGGCAAGGAGTTCTGCGAAAACCCCGGTGTGCGCAAGCTGACCTTTACCGGATCGACCGAAGTGGGCCGCATCCTGCTGCGCCAGGCAGCCGATCAGGTCATGAAATGTTCGATGGAGCTGGGCGGCAACGCACCGTTCATCGTGTTCGACGACGCCGATCTGGATGCCGCCGTCGAAGGCGCGATGCTGTGCAAGTTCCGCAACAATGGCCAGACCTGTGTCTGCGCGAACCGTATCTATGTGCAGGCCGGCGTCTATGACGCATTCGCGGCCAAACTGAAAACGGCAGTAGAGGCACTCAAGATCGGCGACGGCTTGACCGAAGGCACCACCACCGGCCCGCTGATCAACGCCGACGCGGTCGCCAAGGTCGAGGAACATATCAAGGACGTGACCGACAAGGGCGGCGCGGTTCTGACTGGTGGTCTGCCTCATGATCTGGGCGGCACGTTCTTCCAGCCAACCATCGTGACCGGCGTGACGCAGGACATGCTGGTGGCGCAGGACGAAACCTTTGGCCCGCTGGCCCCGCTGTTCAAATTCGAGGACGAAGACGACGTGATCGCCATGGCCAATGACACGATTTTTGGTCTGGCCTCGTATTTCTATGCCAAGGACCTGAGCCGCGTCTACAAGGTGGCCGAAGCCTTGGAATACGGTATCGTCGGCGTGAACACCGGCATCATCTCGACCGAGCTGGGCCCGTTCGGCGGCGTCAAGCAATCCGGTCTGGGCCGCGAAGGCAGCCATCACGGCATGGAAGACTATCTGGAAATGAAGTACGTCTGCATGTCGGTCTGATCCAATACGGTCTCTGTCCCATTGCGGTGGGCAGAGACCCCGCGTCCGGAAACGCAATCGCGTCGTGTTTTGAGTGTGTATGGCGGCGGCCCAGTCGACGCTGACACGGCTATTCTGCGGACTTGTCGCGGATTTGTTCGATTGCACGGGTCGCGAACTTTCCCTGCAACGAACCGTCAACCATGGCTTCCAGCGCGGGCAATGCAGAGGACGCCGCGCCACCAATTTTCCCCAATGCAATAGCTGCCTCTTTGCGGACAAACACCGACGGGCTTTCAAGAAGCGCGATCAATTCCGGCACCGCTGGCTCTGCCTCGGGACCGAACAGGGCCAGCGATTGGGCTGCCGTCCTCTGATCTTTGGCATCCCCCCGTGACAGATCCGCCCTCAGACTTGCTATGGTTTTTTCCGGAGGCAACGCCGCCAGACGCAGCCCGTCGTTCAGCCGGGCGTTCAAATGTTGGTTCTCACCGACCCAGCGAATGATGAAAAAGTAATTCTGAACAGCGTCCTGTATGACACCGGCATGCTTGCCCTTTTGCCATCGGTCGATGATGGCCCTGCCCGCACGTCGATCTCCATTCAGGGCCAGAACCGAGGCTGCAAATGGCATCAGTTCAGTTGCCTGCGGATTTCTGTTCAACTCTTTCTCGATCACATCTGCCGCACCCGTCAGGTCATTCAATGCGTAAAGAGCCGCCGCTTCAAACAGCGCGTAGTGGCTGGGATAATTGGGATCCAGCCGGGTCGCGGCCTGTACAAAGGCCAATCCTTCCTCGGGCTCACCGGCTGCAATCAGCGCCCATCCCATCGTCAGATGCGCCTCGGGGTCGCTGGGTTGCAGCGCGATGGCTTTCGCTGCTTCTCGTCTGGCTTCTTCCGTCCCCCGACCTACCCGTAGGTTACTGTCCCAATCCGGAAGGTTGAGACTGACAATAGCCCGGATAACGTGCACCAGGGCGGTGTCCTGCTCCATCACATCCCGGTAATATCTGTAAAACAGGCCGATATGCATTTGCGCGCCTGACTCTGCAAACCCATTCCAATGATGAAAGATGTGCGGTCGCAAATGCGCCAGGGCAAGCGTCGCCCAGGCACGCCCATAATCCGGGTCCAATTCCACGGCCTTTTCAAAATGGGGAATTGCCGCAAGGTTGTCCTGTTCGTTGAACTGCGAATACAACTCCCACCCGCGCTGGAAGGCCTCGCGTGCTGCAATGGTCTGGGTTTCCACGCTTTCGATGGCTTGCCGGCTTTGAGGGTCGAGCGGAAGATCCAGCTCCTGAGCAATTGCGAGAACAATGGTTTTCTGCACTTCAAAGATGTCATCAATCGCGCCATCAAACCTGTCCGCCCAGATCAATCGCCCGTTCAATGTGTCGGTCAGGCGAATGTTGATCCGGAAATCTTCATCCGCACGTCGCACGCTGCCGTCAACGACGTAGCGAACCCCAAGTTCTTCGGCGAAACGAGCGATATCTATGTTCCTGTCGCGGTATGCGAAGGATGAATTGCCGGCGATGACGAACAATCCGGATATTCGGGACAGGTCCGTGATCAAATCCTCAGAGATACCGTTGATCAGCATTTCCTTGGATGCGTCATCGGTGTAATTCGCAATCGGCAACACTGCGATGGAAGGTAGATCCGGCAAAGGGTAAACCATCTGCGCCTCTGAGGCGCGCAATTGGCCAGTCTTCCACGGTTTCGTCAGAAAAAGCCCAACAGCCGCCAACATCACGAGCAGAGCCGCCAGCGGCAGCCAGCGGGATTTCCTCAGTGTGCGGCTTTTTCGCGGTGAAGGCAAAATTTCCGCTTCTACGCGAAAGGCCTGAACTGGGTCTGCGATGTTCTTGACGTTCTGTGGCCCGATCGGGGCAAAACCATAGGGCACTTTGTTGCGCGCATAATCGACGATGGATTGTGAAACAATGATACCACCGGGATCTGACAGTGCCTCGAGCCGCGCGGCAACGTTCACCCCGTCGCCAAGGATGTCATCCCCGTTCGAAACCACATCGCCGACATTCAGGCCGATCCGAAACGTGATGACGCTATCTTGATCGGTACCCGCGTTTCTCTTTGCAAGGTCGGCCTGAATTTCCACGGCAGCGTGAACCGCATCGACGGCGCTGCGAAATTCGATCACAAAGCTGTCTCCCGCAGTGTTCGCGATGCGCCCTGAATGCCGGGCGATCGCCGGCTCTATGACTTCGCTGCGGATCAGGCGAAGCCTTGCGATGGTACCTTCTTCGTCCAGACCAACCAATCTTGAGTAGCCGGCGATGTCGGCTGCCAGGATAGCTGCTAGTCGACGTTTTGGTCGGCTTTCCATAATACCGAAGACTATCAGGCGGATAATTTGCTGGGAACCAGTTTTCGCACACGCCCAAAACACAACGCCCCGCGTCTGGAGGAACGCGGGGCGTGTGTTGCGGCAGTCCGGGAGGAGTGAACTGCCGCGGGATATTCAGAAGCCTCAGTTCACGGCTTTGGCGTCCACCACATCCTTCTCGATGGCTTTGGCCGAGGTGATCTCGATCCGGCGCGGTTTCAGAGCCTCCGGAACCTCGCGCTTCAGTTCGATGTTCAGCATACCGTTTTCGTGGCTCGCACCGGTGACGCGGACATGATCCGCCAGGGCAAACCGACGCTCGAACGCGCGGGTGGCGATGCCACGGTGCAGATAGGTGCGCTCTTTGTCTTCGGCGGCTTTTTTACCTGCCACGACAAGTGAATTTTCTTTCACTTCCACGGTCAGGTCGTTTTCCGAAAAACCGGCAACGGCCACCGATATCCGGTAGGTGTCGACATCGGTTTTTTCAATGTTGTAGGGTGGATAGCTGGGCTGGGCCCCATCGTTGGTCAGAACGCGATCCATCATGTCGGCGATCTGGTCAAAGCCAATGGTGGCGCGGTGCAGCGGTGCAAAATCAAACGTACGCATGTGTCATATCCTCATTCTTGAGCGATTTGCGATAAGTGCCCTCCGACTGGACGGGCGATTTCAGGTACCGGACCCCGTTGTGGCGGTCCGATACACATCACATGGGTAGCGATTTCGCCGAGTTCAACCCCCGCCAGAACTGATGAATTTCGCACCAGATCCTGACTTACCGGACCCGACCTGCAATCGGCGGATCGACGCCTTGGGCTGAGGTGCGTCGCGCCGCATGATGGCCTTGAGCTCGGCGACGATCCCGCCAAGCTCCATGCCAAACCCCACCTTTCTACGGCCGTTCGTGCCTACCGCCGATACCACAGACAGGATCTGCCAGCGCGCACCGTTTTTCGCCAGAATTGCAGACCCGGAAGACCCGAAAGTAATGTCGCAATCAAAGGTGATCAGACCCTGGCTGCGGTCGATGATACGGCACGAACGCTCTCGGGTGATCGCCTCGGACCGTCCCCGCCCATACGAGGCAATGCTGATCTCGTTGCCCGGAACACGGCCGCTGTGCAGCGCAAAAGGGTCGGCGACCGAATACGGGATAGGCTCGTTCAGCCGCATCAGGGCCACGTCCAACTGGACACCTTCGTGCGACAGCGGGTTCTGCGCCCCATAGCTGGGATGAAGGGCGATTTGCGTGACCTGACGCTCGGCCAAGGCGTTGCCGTTGCTAAGGCCTGCACGAAACGTGATGTCTTCGGGCACATAAGTCTTCCCGGTACGACGATCCACCGCACAATGGGCTGCGGTCAGCACCATGTCCTGCGCGATCAACGTGCCGGTGCAATACGAGGCATCGCGGACATCCAGCCGACCGATAGCCTCCCAACCATAAAGGTCATCCCGGTCGGTCAGCTTGCGCTTGTTGGATTGCGCTTGCGGCGCTGTTGCCAAGACGCTCAGGCCCAATAACAGGCTCCAGAAGACTCTCATCATGGTCGAATGAACCTTGCGCCTATGTTCTTGTTCGTTTCCGATCCGGACGAGGAAAGCCCAAATCCCCGCCCCGCAGAAAGTTCGTCACGCAGCAATTGCAGAGAATGCTCAACCGCGGTTCCAATTGCGACACTTTGGCCGTCCATACTGGCCTTGGCCGCAACCACCGATACGATCTGAGGACGCGCGCCCGTGAAAGAAAAAACGGGTGCCCCCGAAGACCCGAAATCAACGTCGCAGGACATGACCATAACCCCGGCCTGCCGGTTCATGACCGAGCAGACCTGTTGCAGCGACGGAGCTTCTGACCGGTCATGCGCATAAGACACAACGCCCACTTCAGCGCCACGTTTGGGCTGATCGCCCGACTCAAATGGAATGACGGCTGTATTGCGGATCGGCTGCCACAGCTCGATCAAAGCCACGTCCGCGCTTACCCGGTCGGCCGTAGAGTCGACGCCATATTGGTAGTCCGGATGGATCACAGCCTGGCGCGCGGTCCGATAGGCCAACGCACGTCCCAAACGCCACCCGGCCAGAAACTCGATATCCGCAGGGTTGATCCGTTGTCCTGATCTTTTGTCGAACAGGCAATGCGCCGCTGTCAGTACAAGCGTCGGCGACACCAGCGTTCCGGTGCAAAACCCTGCGCCGGCGATATCCAACCGCCCGACAGCCATCCACTCGCGCCCGGAATCCGACGTATCCAGGCTTTCCAGCCTAGTGTCCTGCGCCGTGGCCGCCAATGGCAAGACACAGAGCACGATCGCCTTGATCCAGTTACGCACGAGGTTCTCCGAGACTCACTTCGAAGCTTTTGTCCTACGTGCCGCGTTGGGCGAAAATAGGGCGATCATGCACCAAAGGTATTTCCCTGGGAAATGATGCGCGCTGGCATCAGCATGATTCACCGCAAGACGGGAACCGGGTTCCCTGTTCCCTGCAAGGCCGGTGGCTTTGGTCCGCCGGTCGCCCAGTCCAGCAACTCTACTGTGTGAACGATCGGCAGTTGCGTACCAGAACCGATCTGCATCATGCACCCGATATTGCCGGCAGCAATGATATCAGGCTTTTTCGCCTCAAGAGTTCTAACTTTTCGCTGTTTCAACTGGCCTGATATGTCCGGCTGCATCAGGTTGTACGTTCCCGCGCTGCCGCAGCACAAATGACTGTCGGCGGGTTCGACGACCTTGAAACCCGCGTGTTTAAGCAAGTCTTTGGGATAGGATTTGATCTTCTGCCCATGCTGCAATGAACAGGCCGCATGATAGGCGACGGTCAGGTTTTGGTTTTCCCCCGCCGGCAGGTCCAGCTGGATCAGAAGTTCACTGACATCCATGGCGATTGCAGACACACGCGCCGCATCTTCGGCAAGCGGGCCATTGCGAAACATATGCCCATAATCTTTCACGGTGGTGCCACAGCCAGAGGTATTGATGACGATGGCGTCCAACCCATCACCGTCCATTTCCCGTTTCCAGGCTCTGATATTGGCGGTTGCCGCCATATGACTGTCTTGCACCTTGCCCATGTGATGGGTCAAAGCTCCGCAACAGCCAGCACCTTCGGCGATCACGACCTCGCACCCCAACCGTGTCAGCAGGCGGATCGTGGCGTCATTGATATCGGTGTTCAGCGCCTTTTGTGCGCAGCCCGTCATCAGCGCCACCCGCATTTTTCGTTCACCACCGGGCGCAAAACTCTGCGGGTCATCGTTGCGGCTGACAGGCGGGATATGCTTGGGCGCCATCTCCAACATCGCGCGCAGCCGGGCATCGGGCATCAGGAACCGGAAAGGACGGCCCAGCCTGGCCCCGATCAGGGCCCAACGGAACCGCATCGGATAAGGCAGGATCTGCGCCAAAAACCAACGCAACAGCCGATCCGTCCGCGGACGCTTGTAGTTGGCCTCGATATATTCGCGCGCATGATCGACCAGATGCATATAATGCACACCTGACGGGCAGGTGGTCATGCAGGCCAAACAGGACAGGCAGCGGTCGATGTGCTTGACCGTCTTTTCGTCGGGCACACGCTCGTTTTCCAGCATGTCCTTGATCAGGTAGATGCGCCCACGAGGACTGTCGAGCTCGTCTCCCAGCACCTGATATGTCGGACACGTGGCCGTGCAAAATCCGCAATGGACGCAGTTTCGCAGAATCTCGTTCGAGCGCTGGATTGCCGGGTCTTGCAATTGCTCATCGGTGAATGTTGTCTGCATCGCCCTATCCCATCAGCCCCGGGTTGAACAAACCCCGAGGATCAAATTTCGCACGCAAGCCCTTTGTTAGAGCCGATATTGATGTGGGTTCCGGATGAAATCGCCCCAGTTTTCTGACCGTTTCGTGGTCGGATCGTACCAAAGTGGCATGACCCGAAAACGCACAAAGCCGGCCACGCACATCCGTGCCACCCGGGACCCGCAGCCAGACAAGACCACCGCCCCAGTCAAACAGCGTTTGATCCGCTTCGGCGCGCGCCGAAATCTCCGCCGCGTCACCCGGTTTTACCGAAAGCCGCCAGACGTCCCCGTCCTTGCCCTGAAATGGGTGAACGTCGCGGATCCCGGTCCAAAGCGTTGCGGCGTCTCCCTCGTCTGTCACCTCACCATAATCTGCCAGTAAGGCGGTCAACCGACCGATCCTGTACGTCACCGATTCTGCAAATCCCTCGACCCTAAGCAGGGCATTTCCACCCGCCGGGTCATAGGCGGCACCAGTCACTTCAAAAGGTGAATTCAACGCAGCGGAAAGAACTTTCACCGCGCTGCCGGCATCCCGAACGGCGACGGACAAAGTCGCCACTCTTTCCGGCTTGGGCAGCACCTTCAACGACACTTCGGTCAGAATTCCCAGTGTTCCCCAAGACCCACCCATCAATTTAACGAGATCATAACCGGTGACGTTTTTCATAACTCGCCCACCATTCTTGACCACCTGCCCGCGCCCGTCGACGAAACGCACACCCAGCAGGAAATCCCGGCAGGCACCGACCTGAATCCGCCGCGGGCCCGAGATATTGGCCGCGACGACACCGCCGATCGTTGGTTCACCTTGAGTATCAAGCAAACTGCGGTGATCCATCGGCTCAAACGCCAGTTGCTGACCTTCCGCTTCCAGCACGGCCTGGATCTCTGCCAATGATGTCCCGGCCTTGGCCACAAGAGTAAGTGCTCCGGGTTCGTAAAGCGAAATACCACGCAGAGCCCCGGTTTCGATATTCGCTTCGGGACCGGTGACCGCGCGCGTGCCGCCACCGACGATGCGAACAGGCTCTTTCAATCCGGTCACCATGTCGGCCAGTTCAGATTCTGATTCAGGTTTCATGGCAAAATCCGTTATTAGAGCCTTTTATTCGGCAGCAATCTGCGCGTGGCGACGGGTTTCCGAAACGTTCAGTGGAAACACCTTGGCAGGGTTCAGCAGCCATTTGGGGTCAAAAACGTCCTTGACCGCCATCTGCGCCTCAAGATCGGCAAGCGCATATTGATGCGACATCAGATCCCTCTTCTCGATACCCACGCCGTGCTCACCGGTCAGACAACCGCCTTCGTCCACGCATAATTTCAGAATTTCGGCCCCGAATGCCTCGCATTTTTCGAGATCACCCGGTTTGTTGGCATCGAAAAGGATCAGCGGATGCATGTTCCCATCCCCTGCGTGAAAAACGTTCCCGACAGGCAGACCGAATTCTTCACTCAACTCGCCGATACGGCGCAGCACCGTTGGCAGGGCCGACACCGGGATCGTACCGTCAAGGCACATGTAGTCGTTCAACTGCCCCATGGCGCCGAATGCGGATTTCCGACCAAGCCAGATTTTTGCGCTTTCTTCGGCTGACTGGCTTTCTCGCAGCTCGACCGGGTTGTGGCGTTTGGCGATCTCGATGATTTTCGACAATTGATGGTCAATTTCGGCTTCCGACCCTTCCACTTCGACAATCAACAGCGCATGGCAGTCGGGATATCCGGCGTGTGCAAAGTTTTCGCAGGCTTTTATGCACAGCGTGTCCATGAACTCGATCGCAACCGGCAGAATGCCCGATTTGATAATGTCCGAAACACACTGGCCCGCAACTTCGTTGTCGTCGAACCCCATCAGAACCGGCCGCGCGCCTTCGGGTTTGCGCAGAATGCGCAGTGTTGCTTCGGTCACCACGCCCAACTGACCTTCCGAGCCGCAAATGACGCCCAAAAGGTCCAGACCGGGCGCATCCAGATGCGCGCCGCCGATCTCGACGACACTGCCACCCATCATCACCATGGTCACGCCCAGAAGGTTGTTCGTTGTCACGCCATATTTCAGGCAATGCGCGCCACCTGAATTCATCGCGATATTGCCGGCAATGGCACATGCCAGTTGCGAGGAAGGATCAGGCGCATAAAAGAAATCCTCCTCCTCGACCGCGCCGGTGACGCTCAGGTTTGTGCGGCCCGTCTGCACCCTGATGAAACGGTTGTCATAGTCAACCTCCAGCACCTCATTCATCCGCGCGACGCCCAGAATGACGCAATCAGCCGTTGGCAATGCCCCGCCGGCCAGCGACGTACCCGCACCGCGCGGCACGACAGGCACGCCTTCTTCATGGCAGATGCGCAAAACGTCCGAGACTTCCTGCGTGCTCGACGGCAACACGGCCAGCATCGGAGGGCATTTGTAAGCCGTCAGGGCATCGCACTCATAGGCTCGGGTTTCAGCCGGATCATGGATAATTGCCGTATCTGGCAAAACCCGCGACAGCCGCGAAACGATCGCGCTTTTCCGGCTCAGTACGTCCGGGCTTGGCTTTGGCATTTCCATGGCATCCCTCCCTTTGGTAAAATAATATTACCAATTTACCACTCTGGCAAGTTCCGATGTCCGGTCGTACTGTCGCGCCATGACCTGGATCGAACGTGCCGCCCTATTTTCCCCTCTGGATTATGCTGCCATTGCAATATTGCTGGGTGCGTGGCTGTGGATCGGATGGAAGATCGAACACCCGTCACCACAGAAGCCGTCCGTCGCCCTTGTGATGGATGGCTACCGCCGCGATTGGATGCACGAGATGGTGACGCGCCAGCCACGGATGTTCGATGCGCAGGTCGTGGCTGCCATGCGGCAAGGCAGCACTTTTTTCGCCTCAACCACGATGATTGCCATCGGGGGCGGTCTGGCCCTGTTGGGCAATACCGAGCGATTGGCCGGGGTGGCGACGGATCTTGCCATCGGCAGCGCACCGGCGATGGTCTGGGAAATCAAGATACTTGTGGTTGTCCTGCTGCTGGCCAATGCTTTTCTGAAATACGTCTGGGCACATCGTCTTTTTGGATATTGCGCCGTTTTGATGGCCTCGGTCCCAAACGATCCTGAAGACCCGAACGCCTATCCTCGGGCCGGTCAGGCGGCCGAGATCTGCGTGACCGCCGCCCGAAGCTTCAACCGCGGTCTTCGCGCCACCTATTTCGCCCTTGCTTCGCTGGCGTGGTTTCTCGGGCCGATGGCATTGGTGTTGGGCACAATGATCACATTCGGTGTCCTGTATCGCCGCGAGTTTGCATCGCATTCCCGCGCGATCCTCACGGCCCAAACTTCGAACACAGAGACGTGATCCCCAAGCGCGGCATTAAACCCTAGGTTCGAACCATGCGATATGTGATTCTCAGCGCCCTTCTGGCTGCACCTGCCCTTGCCGACCCGCCGACAATCGAACAGGTCCGCGCCAGTGCCACCGGTGACACATGGCGGTTCGACGTGACGATCCGGCATCCCGATACAGGCTGGGATCATTACGCCGACGGCTGGCGCGTTCTGGACATGGACGGGAATGAACTGGGACTGCGGGTGCTGCACCACCCGCATGAGACAGAACAACCTTTTACCCGCTCGCTTGGCGGCGTGGTGATTCCGGAAAACGTTTCACAGGTGCAGATTCAGGCCCGGTGCAATGTGGATGGCTGGAACGAAGACACGACGTTGGTCGAACTGAACTGACCTTCAGAAAATCCCCATGGCCAGGCCCGCACCCAACGCGGCGCCGATCTCGCGACACCGATCCAGCTGATCTTCCGGAATGGTTTTTCGGGCCAGAATGACCTCGGGCGTTTGCGCGTGCGTGCAGACAATCAGCGGCGACTGGACCTCTTTCAACCGCCATCCAGTGGCGATCCGTGCGATCTGGCGGGCTGCATTCTCTCCGTCCGACCCGGCGCAAATCATCTGCGCATATGGACGACCTTCGATCTGTCCCAGAACTGGGTAATAACAGCGGTCGAAGAATTCCTTCATCAAGCCAGAGATCGCCGCCAGATTCTCTGGCGCGCAGAAGATGTAGCCGTCGGCGGCCAGCACATCCTCCGGCCCCGCCTGATCCGCAGGCACAAGCTCAACCTCGGTTTCAGCCCGCGCCGATTCAGCCGCCGCTTCGGCCATCTGCCGGGCACCACCTGTGCGCGAATGATAAACGATCAGAAGCTGCGCCATGTCAGACCCGGTGATAGGGGCCACCTGACAGAATGGTCGCGGCCCGATACAGTTGCTCGGCCAGCATCACACGGACCAGCATATGAGGCCAGACCATCGACCCGAACGAGATGGAAAAGTCGGCCTCCGCCCGCAAAGCAGGGTCTATTCCGTCCGCTCCGCCGATGATCAGCGCCAGATCCTGCCGCCCCGCATCGCGCCAACTACCCAGTTTCTTGGCAAAATCGGGCGAGGACATCACGCGCCCGCGTTCGTCCAGCGTACAGATCACCGCGCCCTTGGGCAGCGCCTTGCGCAGCAACGCGGCTTCGGCCCCCATGCCTGCGTTTTTCTTGTCCTCGACCTCGATCACCCGCGCGGGACCAAGGCCCGGGCCACGGCCGGTCCGGTCAAAGCGGGTCAGGTAATCATCAAGCAGGGACTTCTCCGGTCCGGAGCGCAATCGCCCGACCGCAACTATGCTGATACGCATATCTCTCTCGCCTCCGGCCCCTCAATACGGGCCGGGATGGCGCCTCAGTTCGCCGAGGCGCTGCCGCCCTGGGGCAGCCACATCTTTTCCAGCTGGTAGAATTCGCGCACTTCGGGGCGGAAGATATGGACGATCACGTCGCCCGTATCGATCAGCACCCAATCGCCGGCATCCTTGCCTTCGACCTTCGAGGTGAAACCGAATTCCTGCTTGATGCGATCCGTCAGCTTTTCCGCCATGGCCGAGACCTGACGGGTCGACCGACCCGAAGCAATGACCATGTGATCCGCGACAGACGACTTGCCTTGCAGGTTGATCTGCACGACGTCTTCGGCCTTGTCATCGGAAAGTGAGGAAAGGATACGCTCAAGCAGCTTGTCGCTGATTGACTGAGAGTGGGCCATTACACGGGACCCGTCTTCGGCAGGCAAACCCGCCTGTGTATGTAGTGACAGGACATAGTCCTCCTTTGCTGCGCGCCGTGAAACCCCGGCGCCGGGGTACTAATAAAGTAACAAGGGGAATGCAACATTTCAATGAAAGCGCGTCCGGCCCCGCGCAGGGTTGATCACTCTTCTGCGATTTGTTGCATGTTTGCGTTTTCCGACAAAAGCCGAACCTCGCGCTGCGGGAAGGGAATCGAGATGCCTTCGTCCTGAAACGCATCCCACAGCGCAAGATAGACATTTCCCCTGATATTGGTCAGCCCTTTGGTCGGATCGCTGATCCAGAACCGCAGAACGTAATCCACGCTGCTGTCGCCAAAACCGGTGATATGGCAAACCGGTTCATGTTTTCCGCCACTCAATACGCGGGTCACTGCCTTTACAGCCCGGATCGCCGTTGCCCGCACTTTGTGGGGGTCATCCTCATAGCTGGTGCCGAAATCCAGATCCAACCGCACGAATTTGTCGGAATGCGACCAGTTCACCACCTGGTTGGTAATCAGGTCCTCGTTCGGGATCAGGTATTCCCGCCCGTCCCGCGTGACAACCGAGACATAGCGTGCGCCCAGCGCATTGATCCAACCGAACGTATCGCCCAGCGAGATCACATCGCCTGGCTTGATCGACCGATCCATCAGGATAATGATCCCCGATATGAGGTTCGACACCACTTTTTGCAGGCCGAACCCGATGCCCACGCCGATCGCGCCCGACAACAGCGCAATGCCGGTCAGATCGAAGCCCAGCGTGCGGATCGCAGCCAGAAAGACCGCGCCATACAGCAGCACCTGAATTCCCTTGGCCAACAACACCTGCATGGACGGGGTGATGTCGTCATTGCTCTGCAATCCACGCTCGGCCGCGCGGGTGCCGATGCGGGCCAGCGTCAACAGGACCCCGATCAGCAGGATGGCCTTGAGAATACCCAGCAAGGAAATATGCAGGTCACCGACGGAAATCGCGACCCCATCGAGGAATTCGGCCACGTCATCCGTCAGATTCAACGCAACAAGCGTTGCATAGACCCACATTGCCCACTTGAATATCCGTCGCAGCGTCCGGTTGCGGACAAGCCTCGCCACCAGTGCAATCGCCAGCCACGCAGTTGCCAGAGTTGCAATGATCCCAATGAGATAACTGCGCGACGGCCAGGTGACATGCTGCATTACCTGGTACAAGAGCCAGGACAGCAGCACGAAATAGACCAGTGTCAGCCGCTGCATCAGCTGTACCATGGTGCGAAGCCGCCATTTCGGCCATCCGGTGCGGGCACGCGTCCAGGCATCCCATCGCGGCTGTGTCAGAACTTTCAGAAGGAAAGCCAGCGCCCAAAGAAAAAGGATGATGACCAACTGATACTGCCGCCAGCCCGGCGTAACCACCAACTCGACCAGTTCTTGAAGCTCGGAAGCGAACCCCGCGACCATGTTGTTGTAAAGGTCTGTCAGCGAGCTGGGGATCAGGTCTTGGTTCATACGCGCCTCCTGCACGGCAGCTTGGACAGCAATGCTGGGCGATGCAAGCCTGACACCGGTTTTGAACCTTGATTGCAGCAAAGGCGCGGTATATCTGAACCGCATGAGACTCAATGTGGCCCAAGAACAGAATCTGGAAGACCGCGCGCGTCTGCGCGAACGGTTCTTTGGGGCTGCCCGCACGGTCCTGGCGCGCCTACCCGTCGCCTGAGCCAACTCGCCAGCTATTTCTCATTACATACGGGAGAGGACACATGTCCCCCAAAACACTCTATGACAAGATCTGGGATGCCCATGTCGCGCACGAAGCCGATGATGGCACCTGCCTGCTGTATATCGACCGCCATCTGGTCCACGAGGTCACCAGCCCGCAGGCGTTCGAAGGCCTGCGCATGGCAGGCCGCAAAGTGCGCGCCCCAGAAAAAACCATTGCCGTGCCGGACCACAACGTTCCGACCACACCGGATCGGGTGAACGGTATTGAAAACCCCGAATCGCGCATTCAGGTCGAAGCGCTGGACAAAAACGCCCGGGATTTCGGCATTCACTACTACCCGGTGAATGACGTCCGTCAGGGCATCGTGCACATCGTCGGCCCCGAACAAGGCTGGACCCTGCCGGGCATGACCGTCGTCTGCGGCGACAGCCATACCGCCACGCATGGCGCATTCGGCGCATTGGCCCACGGCATCGGCACGTCCGAGGTCGAACACGTTCTGGCCACGCAGACCCTGATCCAGAAGAAATCCAAGAACATGAAGGTGGAAATCACCGGTAAATTGCAGCCGGGCGTGACCGCCAAGGATATCACCCTGGCCGTGATCGGCGAAACCGGCACCGCCGGCGGCACCGGCTATGTCATCGAGTATTGCGGTGAAGCCATCCGCAACCTGTCGATGGAAGGCCGCATGACCGTCTGCAACATGGCCATCGAAGGCGGCGCACGCGCAGGGCTGATTGCACCGGATGAGACCACGTTCGAATATGTCAAAGGCCGTCCGCATGCGCCGAAAGGTGCGCAGTGGGAAGCCGCGATGAATTGGTGGAAAACACTCTACACCGACGAAGGCGCGCATTTCGACAAGGTTGTCACGATTCGTGGCGAAGACATCGCGCCTGTCGTCACCTGGGGTACTAGCCCCGAGGATGTTCTGCCGATCACTGCAACCGTGCCGCACCCCGAGGATTTCGAAGGCGGCAAGGTCGAGGCGGCCCGCCGGTCAATCGAGTATATGGGTCTGAAGGCCGGTCAGAAGCTGAGCGATGTCGAGATTGACACCGTCTTTATCGGGTCCTGCACCAACGGACGTATTGAAGACCTGCGTGCCGCAGCCGAGATCCTGAAAGGCAAGAAGATCAAGGACGGGATGCGCGCCATGGTCGTGCCGGGTTCGGGGCTGGTCCGCGCCCAGGCCGAAGAAGAAGGCCTGGCCGACATCTTCAAAGAGGCCGGGTTCGAATGGCGTCTGGCAGGCTGTTCGATGTGCCTGGCGATGAACCCCGACCAGTTGCAACCGGGCGAACGCTGTGCCGCGACCTCGAACCGCAACTTCGAAGGCCGTCAGGGCCGGGGCGGGCGCACACATCTGCTGAGCCCGGCAATGGCTGCCGCAGCGGCAATCACGGGACGGCTGACAGACGTCCGTGAATTGATGTAAGGTGCCCTCATATCTAGATATTTGAGGGATTGAACAAATGAGTGACTGGGTCAAATGGCTCCTGCTGGGGCTTCTATCAATTGCGTTCGGCGTCTTTGCGCTGGGCAATGCGATTGCGGCTTCGCTTGCCGTAACGGTCGTGACCGGTGCGCTACTGCTGATTGCGGGCGCGATGCAGGTGGTCGGCGGTTTCACCGTCGAAGGCACAGGCAACAAGATTCTGTCACTCATCATGGGTGTGGTCATGCTGTTCCTGGGCTGGTCCTTTCTGGATCACCCGCTACAGGGAACACTGACGCTGGCAACCGTGATGCTGATCCTGTTCATGGCAGGCGGCATCGCGCGGGTCATTCTGTCGTTCCAGATGAAAGGAACACAGTTTTTCTGGCCCACGATGATCTCGGGCATCTTGTCGATCATCCTCGCAGGTATCATCTGGTCTTATGCAAGCAGCGAACCCGCCGCTTTGCTGAGCCTTCTGGGTATCCTGCTGGGCATCGAGATGCTGTTCAACGGGTTCGGATTGGTGTTCATGGCGTTCTTCGTCAAGAACGCACCCAAGGACGAAACAACAGAAGCGAAAGAAGCTTAATCGCGGGATACGGGCGCGGCCCTCTCCTGCAGGAGTGCAGACATGGAAAAGTTTGAAAAAGTCCACGGGGTGGCCGCCCCGATGCCACTGATCAATATCGACACCGATATGATCATTCCCAAAGTGCATCTGAAAACCATCAAACGGTCCGGCCTTGGCGTCGTGCTGTTTGATGAAATGCGCTATCATGATGACGGGCAGGAGAACGAAGAGTTCGTCCTGAACAAACCCGCCTATCGCGAGGCCGAAATTCTGGTCGCCGGCGACAATTTCGGCTGCGGCTCGTCGCGCGAACACGCACCCTGGGCGATCAAGGATTTCGGCATCAAGGTCGTGATCTCGACCAGCTTTGCCGACATCTTTTTCAACAACTGCTTCAAGAACGGCATCCTGCCGATCGTGGTTGAAGAAGAACACCACGCGATCCTGATGGAAGACGCACATAAGGGAGAGAACGCCCGGATGACCGTGCACCTGGAAGATCAGCAGATCACCACTTCGGATGGGATCGTGATCGAATTCGACATCGATCCGCACCGCAAGCACTGTCTGCTGAACGGTCTGGACGATATCGGTCTGACCATGGAGAAAGACCACCACATCGACAAATTCGAGGATCACGCAAGTCAGGCCCGCCCCTGGGTGTAAGGCCTTAGCCGATTCTTTGGATACTCAACCTAACGGGGTCGCCAAGGCGGCCCCGTTCTCATTCTTGGGGTTGAATTTACCAGAACCACAACATCTTGGTCTCACATTGAGATACACGTCGGATTTGCGTCGAAAATGATGCAATCCCGCACCAGTTGCGCCATCATTTTGCCCGAAATCACGTGTTTTCTGCACCCTGTCTTGAGCGAAATGCCGCTTATCGTCCATGTTGGCGCTAAAGAGGCATCCGTCAAAAACTCGAGACGATGGGCACAAGTTGGAATGTAAGTCGGCGAAGATCGACTTATCCGGTTTGAAAAAGGGTTCGGATAGTGATTGCGCGCACAACAGGGGCGGCGATACGCGGAATACTTGTGGCACTGATGGTGCTGACACCCGCGTTGTACCTGCCTGTATCATCGACGAACGGGACCGAGATTCTGGTCTTCCTCGCGATTCTCGCGTTCATCCTGACATTCGCCGAGTACAATTCTGCCTTTCCCAGCTTTATTGAATTTCGCGATGCGCCGCCGGTGAACCGTCTGCGGTTTGTCGGGCTGATGTCGATGGTCACCTTTCTGACCCTGGTTTGCAAAAACGCCTATGAGCCGACTGAGCTGACCGCGTTCGCCTACACCGCGGGTCTGGCCGTCGCGAATGTCGCGGACTTTCCCTATTCCCCGGTTCGGTTGATCGTGCTGATGCTGCCCTTGGATGCGGGCCAGCCGTTGATCGAATTGGTTCGGATCGCAGCCAGTGTGGCCTATGTGGCCGCCTTGGTCACCGTCGCCAGCTTTGCCTATGCGGTCAAAGTGCGTGGCTGGCCCACGGGCAATGGCGCCTTCAACGTGTGGACCAATCTACCGTTGTTTGATCCGACCAAGGGCGGCGATGTCGTTACCCGTCTGCAACGCGATGGCCGCCTGAATATCTGCATTGGCGTTCTGCTTCCCTTCCTCATTCCGGCTGTAATCAAGCTCATGAGCAGCGTCGTCGCCCCGATCTCGCTGAGCAATCCGCAAACGTTGATCTGGACAATGTGCGCCTGGGCCTTCCTGCCCGCCAGCATGATCATGCGCGGCATGGCGACGCTTCGCATCGCGGGTCTGATCGTAGAAAAGCGCCGCGCCTATTCGACAAGCGAGACAACGCAAGCCGCATGATCCGTGCCCTTGCCCTGCTGCTGCCTTTATCGGCGCAGGCAGAGGTTTATCGCATCGCCACCTACAACACTGAACTCAGCAGAAACGGCCCCGGCCTGCTGCTGCGCGACATCCAGCGGGATGATGCGCAGGTTGAAACTGTTGTCGAGGTCATTGCCGCTGCGCGACCTGATGTCATTGCCCTGCAAGGCATCGACTGGGATCTGGAAGGCGCGGCCCTGAGCGCCCTGTCCGAGAAACTGCGCGAGGCGGGCCTGGATTTCCCCTATCACTTTTCCGCCCAACCAAATGCTGGGTTGGAAACACCGCTGGATCTGGATGGTGATGGCAAAATGCAAGGCCCCGGCGACGCGCAGGGCTGGGGGAAGTTCACCGGCCATGGAGGAGTGGCGGTGTTGTCCCGTTTCGAAATCATGACCGATGACGTTCAGGATTACACCGATCTGCGGTGGAAAGATCTGCCTGGGGCTGCTTTGCCACGCAGTGATGGGCTTCCCTTCCCGTCTGAAGCTGCGCACGACATTCAGCGCCTGTCCTCGACCGTGCATTGGGTGCTTCCGATCGAAACCCCGCAGCGGCGATTCAGCCTGATGGCCTTTCACGCTGCCCCACCGGTTTTTGACGGACCCGAGGATCGCAACGGTCTGCGCAACAGGGATGAGATTCGCCTGTGGTCGGTTTTGTTGAATGGCGGTCTGGGGCCAGTTCCTCAAGGCCCCTTCGTGATAGCTGCGGACGCCAATCTCGACCCGACCCGCGGAGAAGGCCACAAACAGGCCATTCGCGCGCTTTTGGCCGATCCCAAGGTGCAGGACCCGATGCCAATGGACCCATCGGGGTCATCAGCAACGGTCGAATGGAAAGCCACCGGGGAAATGCGCGTTGACTACGTGTTGCCGTCCAGTGATCTGCAAATCTTGGAAACCGGCATTGTCTGGCCCGTGGAAGGTGACATGCTGTACGACAGTGCCCGACGTGCCAGCAGGCATCGACTGGTCTGGGTTGACATAATCCTACCCTAGAACCTCGCCCCCGTTCCCGGTTGTTGGCGATGAAGCGGCACGTTGGGGCGAAATGGCGGAGCGCAAGGCATCCTCCAGCTTCGTTTCAGAAAACGAGGCCAGCAATTCTTTCATATAGCCGCCATCCAATTGATGCGGCACGTGCCAGAGGTACCGCATCTCGATCAAATGAGGAGCCATGCGCCAGAATGGGCGGGCCAATTGCAGCGGCCACCAATTCATGCGTCGCACTGCAACCGGCCGGCCGGTGACTTGCGAAAGCGATTGAGCCATCTGCGTCCCGGTCAAAGTGTACCCTTCAAAGGGAACATCGCAAAAACGGGGAAGGTCTTGCCGCATCTCTGCCAGCGCGACGGCGGCACGGGCCAGATCAGGCAGAAAGGCCCAAGCGTGCGGTGCGTCCGGATCACCGGGGTAAACGAACTGACCGCGCGAAAGACGCTTGATCATGACCTGATCGTACCAGTTTCCGGATGCATTGGTGTCGATGAAATCCCCGGCGCGCAAAAGGATGGTGCGCACGGTTGACGCGCGATAGGCCTCTTCCATCTCGATCCGAACCCGGCCCAGAGGGTTGGTGGCCCGATGCGGCGTCCCGCCCGACCATGGACCCGGCGTATTTCCACCAAATACGTAGACATTGCCCGGCACGATCACGGTCGCCCCCGTATCTGAGGCCGCATCTATCACCCGTTTGGTCAGTACCGGCACATCGCGCGCCCAATCGGAATAGGGCGGATTCCATCCGTTCACGATGACGTCCACGCCGCGCGCCGCCTGTGACAGCGAATCGGACCTGCGGTCAAATTCCGTCACATCCCAGCCCGCGCGCCTGAACGCCAGGGCTGCATTGCGTCCAAAACGACCTGTTGCGCCCAGTACCAGTGCAGACTGTGCCATGTTTGCCTCCTGACTGAGATCAATCTAGCCATTCACTTCGCGCAAGGAATTGCCGCAATTCGCAGAACGTGTATTCATTTCTGAATGGACAAAGCTCTGACACATGCAGATTGGTCTCTGATCCAATGCTTTCTGGCCGTGGCCGAGACGGGATCGCTGTCCGCCGCCGCCCGACATCTGAATCGCAGCCAACCCACTTTGGGGCGACAGGTCCAAAACCTCGAGGATGAGCTGGGTGTCTCTCTTTTCGATCGCCACGCGCGTGGTCTGAAGCTCAGCGAAGCGGGTTCACAGCTTTTGCCGATGGCCCAGCAGATGCACAGCGCCATGACCGCGTTCAGTCTTGCTGCCGCGGGGCAATCGCAACAGCTTGAAGGTTCGGTGCGCATCACAGCATCCGTCTTTGCCTCGCATCACCTGCTGCCACCGATACTGGCGTCCATCCGCAAGCAGGAGCCCACGATCCAGCTTGAACTGGTGGCCACTGACACCACCGAGAATCTGCTCTATCGAGAGGCGGATATCGCCGTGCGGATGTATCGCCCAGCGCAGGTGGATCTCATTTCGCGCTATCTCGGGGATGTGCCGCTGTGTTTTTGTGCGGCAAAGTCCTATCTGGACCGGAAGGGGCGCCCCAACACACCCGAAGAACTGTTTACGCATGATCTGGTGGGGTTTGACGCGAACCAGGAGATCATCAAAGCCATGCGTGAAAAGGGGTGGCCAGCCAGCCGCGACAGTTTTGCCACCCGCTGTGACCTGCAAAGCGCCTATTGGGAACTGATCCGGGCAGGCTGTGGCATAGGCTTCAGCCAGGTACAGGTTGCCCAAGCCGACCCCGACGTGGAAATCCTGCCGCTGGATGTTGACATCCCGATTCTACCCGTGTGGCTGGCCGCACCTCAGGCCATGCGCCAGACCCCGCGCATCCGCAGAGTCTGGGATTTGTTGGCAGAAGGGCTCAAAGCCGCTCTTTGAGGGTCAAAGCGGACCGGTATAAGTTCCACGCGCGGGATAGTTGTTGCCCAATGTGAATTTCAAACCACCCGCAATATCCGACATGGACGGGCGACCGAAAGGCGTGGTCTGTTGCCATGCATAGTACAGCGTCCGGTCGGGTGCGATGTAGAAGTGCCCCGGCTCGGCGAACAGGTCCGGTTCGGCGCTGCCTTCGCGCTTGGTCGAGATGTTAAGGCCCCAATCATCCCGCGCGGCGGACAGGGGAAGGCTGTGACCCACCCGCAGGCGCGACGCTCCGGCTTTTTCGGCGGTTTCCGCCGCGCGCTCGGCTGTATCGGTGGTGATCATGATGACCTCGACGCCCAGCGCCGCAAAGTCATCCAGCGCCGCTTCGACCTCGGCCATCTGCTTGATGCAGATCGGGCAATGCAGCCCGCGATATTGAATCACCAGCGTCCCGTTTTCGCCCTTGTCCGCGTCCAGATCGAAGCTGCCATGGGCAACAGTTTCGATTTTCAGCGCAGGAACCGGATTTCCAGGAGTCAGCATGTGTTTTCCTTCTGTTTTGGCAGGTTCGTCTCATTGACCCGATGCAACGCAGACGCTAGGCCCTGTGCAACAAAACGCAAGGAGACCCTTCATGTCCAACCCTTCGCTCCTTATCCTGCCCGGAGACGGAATTGGCCCGGAAGTCATGGCCGAAGTGCGCAGAATCATCGATTGGTTCGGCGCCAATCGCGGTCTTCAATTTGACGTGAGCGAGGATCTGGTCGGCGGTGCCGCCTATGACGCCCACGGCAAGCCTTTGTCCGATGAGACGATGGCCAAGGCGCAAGAGGTCGACGCGGTTCTGCTGGGCGCTGTCGGTGGTCCGAAATACGACGATCTGGATTTCAGCCTCAAGCCCGAGCGCGGCCTGCTGCGCCTGCGCAAGGAAATGGACCTGTATTCGAACCTGCGCCCGGCCCAGTGCTTTGACGCGCTGGCTGACTTCTCGTCGCTGAAGAAAGACATCGTTGCCGGTCTGGATATCATGATCGTGCGCGAACTGACCTCGGGCGTCTACTTCGGTGAACCGCGCGGCATCTTCGAGGAAGGCAATGAACGCGTCGGCATCAACACCCAGCGTTACACCGAATCCGAGATTGAACGCGCCGCACGCTCGGCCTTTGAACTGGCGATGCGCCGGAACAAAAAGCTGTGCTCGATGGAAAAAGCCAACGTGATGGAATCGGGCATCCTGTGGCGCGAAGTGGTCAACCGCGTTTCCGCTGACTACCCCGAAGTTGAGCTGAGCCATATGTACGCCGACAACGGTGCCATGCAGCTGGTGCGCGCGCCGAAACAGTTCGACGTGATCCTGACCGACAACCTGTTCGGTGACATCCTCTCCGACTGCGCCGCGATGCTGACCGGGTCTCTAGGTATGCTGCCGTCGGCGTCGCTGGGCGCGCCGATGGCCAATGGACGCCCCAAGGCAATGTACGAGCCCGTACACGGATCCGCCCCCGATATCGCGGGTCAGGGCAAAGCCAACCCGATCGCCTGTATCCTCAGCTTTGCGATGGCTCTGCGCTACAGCTTTGATCAGGGTGAGGAAGCCGATCGGCTGGAAGCTGCGATAGAGAAGGTTCTGGCCGACGGCGTTCGCACCGGCGACCTGCTTGCGGATGAGGGCGTTCAGCCCGTCTCGACCAGCGAAATGGGCGACGCGATCCTATCTGCATTGGACGCAAGCGTCTGAGTAACGAAAGTAAGAAAAAACAAAAGGCGGTGCACCGGGCACCGCCTTTTTTTGTTTTGGCGTTTCGAGATTGCTTTAGTTGCCGCCGAAAATGTTCTTCAGCAGATTGTTGATGTCATTGGCAAAACCTCCGCGCTTTCGGCGGGGCTGCGGCTGGGCAACCTGAACCGGTGGTTCCGGCGCCATCATCGGCAAGGGCGTGGGCGTCATGCCCTCGGTCACGCGCAGCATGGTTTCTTTCCAGATCTCGGCCGGCAAGCCACCACCGGTCACGCCGGACAAGGGCGTGTTGTCATCATACCCCATCCAGACCCCGGTCACATAATCCGCCGTGAACCCGATGAACCACGCATCGCGCGCGGCCTGGGTCGTGCCGGTCTTGCCCGCCACCTGCCAGCCGGGCAATTTGGCCCGCCCGCCGGTTCCTTCAGAGACCACGCGCTCCATCATCCAGGTCAGTTGTTTGGCAGCCTTTTCATTGATCACCCTCTCGCCAATACCGGTCGTCGTGACCATGACGGGTGTTTCGTCGCCCAGCAGCTTCAGTTCGGTCAGCCCATAAGGTTCAACCTGTGACCCACCATTCAGGATGCCCGCATAAGCCCCGGTCATCTCGATCAACGTGCTTTCAGATGCACCAAGCGCCAGCGCAGGCCCCTGTGCCAGGTCGCTGGCAATCCCAAAGCCGCTGGCGACCGTCCGAACATTGTCCAGGCCGGAAATCTCGGCCACTTTCACCGCCGGTATGTTCAGCGAGTTTTTCAGCGCATCCGCCAAGGTCACCCGCCCATAATACTTGTTGGTGTAGTTCTTGGGGCACCACTGGCCTGACCCCGGAATATCGACGCAATAGGGTTCATCCATCACCGTATCCAGCGGCGAATATCCAAGTTCCAGCGCGGTGGCATAGACGAATGGCTTGAACGATGATCCCGTCTGTCGCAACGCCTGCGTCGCCCGGTTGAACGCGCCAGACACGCGTGTCTTGCGCCCACCAACCATCGCGCGCACCGCACCGTCGGCCGACATCACCACAATGGCCGCCTGTGCCTTTGATCCTTCGCGCACTTTTTCCTGAAAGATGAATTTCAGCGCCTCTTCCGCTGAGGTCTGAATGCGCTGATCCAAGGTGGTCCGGATCACCACATCTTCGGTCGTGTTGCGGGTAAAGAACTCGGGCCCGCTGGCCATGACCCAATCTGCAAAATACCCCCCGGCCCGCGCAGCCGCCGCCTCGGACAGTTGGGCTGGGCGCGCCCGCGCTTCGCTGGCCTGCGCGGCGGTCAGATAGCCCTGATCCTCCATCAGACCGATTACAAGGCGGGCCCGGTCCTGCGACCGTTGCAGATTGTTCGTCGGCGCATAGCGTGTGGGCGCAACCAACAGCCCGGCCAACATCGCTGCCTCGGCCGGCGAGACTTCGGCAGCGGACTTGCCAAAGTACCGCTGGCTTGCGGCCTCGAACCCGCGCGCGCCTGCACCAAGGAAAGCCCGGTTCAGGTAGATCGTCAGAACCTCATCCTTGGAGTATTTCACCTCCATCGCCATTGCATAAATGGCCTCTTTGGCCTTGCGCCACAGCGATCCCTGACGGCAATCGGCTTCATAGGCGGCCTCTGATTCCCATTCTGTCGGATCATAAGGCACGCCCAGACACAACAATTTGGCCGTTTGCTGCGTTATGGTTGACCCGCCATGCCCGGACAACGGGCCGCGCCCTTCGCTGAGATTGATGCGCACGGCGCTTGCCACACCGCGCGGGCTGACCCCGAAATGGCGATAGAACCGTTTGTCCTCGGTCGCGATGACGGCGTTTTTCAGATGCGGCGACACCGTATCAGCCGTGATCACCCCGCCAAACTGGTCGCCCCGCCAGGCAAACACTTTGCCGTCGCGGTCCAGCAGCGTGACAGACCCGCGCGCACGGCCGTCCAACAAGGCATCCAAGTCAGGCAACGAGGAATAGACGACACCCACCGCCAAGGCGATCAGGATGGCCACGACCGCTCCGACCCGCCAGGTCAGACCCCAGACCATGCGCCAGACCCAACGGAAGAAACGACGCAAGATGCCGCCGCCTTTGCCCCCCGATCTTTTGCGCGTCTTTTTGCGCGCAGTTTTGCGTGAGGTGGTTTTGCGAGCCGTCGCCTTCTTGCCCGCCGGGCGCTTGGATGCCGACGGTTTACGACCCTTTGACGGGTACCTTTTATCCGCAACCAATTTCGGCTTGCGTCGCTTGGACTCAGTCATGCTCAAACTCTGCCCGGGTTTTCTTTTGCGCCACCATACCCCGGTGATCTGAGTATGTAGAGGTCCGAATTTCCGAAATTTCCCCTCACAATACTGCCTATTATTTAATCAGCGTGCCTATTTTGTGCAAATAATGTGCAATTTTTCGCCGTTTGGCGATCCTTTGGCCCTCAAGAGCCGTTTCTTACCACGATCAGTCGCGCATTTTTCTGCAGGTGCAAACAAACCGGTTCCACCGGAGAACCAGAGGGGAAAGACGTGAAACTGATCATTGCGACAATCAAGCCGTTCAAGCTGGAGGAGGTGCGCGAGGCACTGACCGAGGCCGGCGTGCGCGGCATGATGGTAACCGAGATCAAGGGCTTCGGCTCGCAATCCGGCCACACCGAAATCTATCGGGGGGCCGAATACGCGGTGAATTTCGTGCCCAAGATCAAGTTGGAAATCGTGGTGCCTGCCGCGATGACCGACCAGATCGTCGAGACCATCACCAAAACCGCCAAGACCGGAAAGATCGGCGACGGCAAGATTTTCGTCCTCGATGTCGAGCAGGCGCTGCGCGTGCGGACCGGGGAAACCAACGAAGAGGCGCTGTAGGCGCCGCGACCGACAATCATTCGAGGACTGAACATGAACCTGATGAAATCTCTCATTCCTGCCGCGGCGATCGTCGCGCTGCCGCAGATGGGCCTGGCGCAAGAGGCCACCGGCGAGACTGCGCAGCATACGCAATACATCCTGACTTCGCTGTTGTTTCTGGTCGGCGGTTTTCTGGTATTCTGGATGGCCGCGGGCTTTGCGATGCTCGAAGCCGGCCTGGTGCGTTCCAAGAACGTTGCCATGCAGCTGATCAAGAACATGGGCCTGTTTTCCTTTGCAGCCATCATGTATTGGCTGGTGGGCTTCAACCTGATGTATCCGGGCGACGGCTGGACCATCACCGGCATTCTGGGCGCGTTCTCGCCAACGTCACTGGAACCGGTTGGTCTGGAAGGGGTCGAAACCGACCTGTCATATGCGTCCGTCGGATCGGACTTCTTCTTCCAGCTGATGTTCTGCGCCACCACCGCGTCCATTGTATCGGGCACCATGGCCGAGCGCGTCAAACTGTGGCCCTTCTTCTTTTTCGTGATCGTCCTGACAGGCATCATCTACCCGATCGAAGCGTCCTGGCAGTGGGGTGGCGGCTGGTTGTCCGAGATGGGCTTCAGCGACTTCGCCGGCTCGACCCTGGTTCACGCCGCGGGTGGCTTCGCGGCTCTGGCCGGTGCCATCGTACTGGGCCCGCGCATCGGTAAATACAACAAGGACGGCAAAGTTGTGCCTATCCCCGGCTCGAACCTGGCGCTGGCAACCCTAGGGACGTTCATCCTGTGGCTGGGTTGGTTCGGCTTCAACGGCGGCTCGCAGCTGGCCATGGGCACGATCGGAGACATGGCCGATATCAGCCGTATCTTCGCCAACACCAACATGGCCGCCGCCGCCGGTGCCGTCGCCGCCCTGATCCTGACGCAGGTGATGTATGGCAAGGTCGACCTGACCATGGTTCTGAACGGCGCGCTGGCCGGGCTGGTCTCGATCACCGCCGAACCGCTGGCACCGTCGCTGTTCCAGGCGCTGATCATCGGCGGCATCGGCGGCGTGATCGTGGTCTACACCGTGCCGCTGCTGGACAAGATGAAGATTGATGACGTGGTCGGCGCCATCCCGGTTCACCTGATCGCAGGCTTCTGGGGCACCTTCATCGTGGCCTGGACCAACGGTGATGCGTCCTTCGTGACCCAGATCATCGGCTTCGCGGCCATCGGCATCTTCGTCTTCGTGGTCAGCTTCATCCTGTTCTCGATCCTCAAGGCCACCGTCGGCCTGCGGGTTGGCGAGGAAGAAGAGATCAACGGGCTCGACATGGGCGAACTGGGCATGGAAGCTTATCCCGAGTTCTCGAAAGGCTGATCCCACTTCCACCCAAACAAAAAAACCCGGGCATTCGTGCCCGGGTTTCTTGTTTGGCAATGCCTGAAAATCAGACGCCGACGTCGACAATCGCCTGCGCAAGGATCGGAACGGTGTTGGCGTTCAGACCGGCGATGTTCAGGCGGCTGTCGCCAACCATGTAGATGCCGTGTTCAACGCGCAGTTTCTCGACCAACTCCGGGGCCGCACCCAAGCGCGAGAACATGCCGCGGTGCTGGGCGATGAAACCGAAGCGGTTCGAACCGCTCAGACGCTGGAGTTCGTCGGCCAGTTGGCGACGCAGGCCCAGCATTGACAGGCGCACCTCTTCCAGTTCGGCCATCCAGTCGGCGCGCAGGGCTTCGTCCATCAGGATCGTGGTCACAACACGTGCGCCGTGGTCGGGCGGGAAGGAATAATTCTGGCGGTTCAGGAATGCCAATGTACCCTGGTTCAAAGCGGTCTGCCCGGCATCGGCGCTGATGGCCATCAGCAAACCGGTGCGTTCGCGATACACGCCGAAATTCTTCGAGCATGACGCCGCTATCAGGCATTCCTTGACCGAAGATGCGACCAGACGTGTTGCTTGCGCATCCTCTTCCAGACCGTCGCCGAAGCCTTGATAGGCGATGTCGATCATCGCAACGAGGCCAAGCGCGTTGATCAGGTTCACGACCTCCTGCCATTGAACCATGTTGAGGTTGGCACCGGTCGGGTTGTGGCAGCAACCGTGCAGCAGAACCACATCACCCGCTTTGGCGGTCTTCAGGTCTTCGATCATGCCGTCGAAATCGACGCCACGTGTGTCGCCATCGAAATAGCGGTATGGAACCGTCTCGATCCCCAGGTAGTTCAGGATCGACAAGTGGTTCGGCCATGTCGGGTTCGACACGAAGACGCGGGCCGACGGGTTGGCCATACGGATCATCTCGAACGCCTGACGGCAGGCGCCGGTGCCGCCCGGCGTCGCCACGGCGGCGATATTGCCGCGCTCAACCGACGTGCCGAGGATCAACCCGATCATCGCATCCGCATAGGCCGGGTCGCCGGCCAGCCCGGTATAAGCTTTGGTTTCCTGCTCGTCCCAGACGCGCTGCTCGGCCGCTTTGACGGCGCGCATGACCGGGGTGATGCCTTCCGCGTTTTTGTAGACGCCGACGCCCAAGTCGATCTTCTGATCGCGCGGGTCTTCGCGGTACATCTGCATCAGCGCCAGAATCTTGTCGGCAGGCTGCGGTTTCAGGTTCTCGAACATCAGGTCTCTCCGGTTGCGACGGGCAGGGTCGGGAAGGCGCCCCATTCAGCCCATGAGCCGTCATAAAGCGAGTGGTCTTTCTTGCCCATGCGCTCAAGCGCAAGGCTGAGGATCGCGGCGGTCACGCCAGACCCGCACGAGGTGATCGCCGGTTTTGACAGATCGACGCCCGCGGCCTCGAATATGGCGCGGCACTCTTCCGGCGACTTCATGGTACCATTGGCGTTCAGCAACTGGCCAAAGGGGACATTGCGTGAACCCGGAATATGCCCCGAGCGCAGCCCCTCGCGCGGTTCGGCTTCGGCCCCGGAAAACCGGCTGGCAGAACGGGCGTCGATGATCTCATGATCACCCAGCTTGGCGGCGGCGGAAACTTGCGTGACATCCCGAACAAGCTGATTTTGCACCCGGACGGTCATATGACGATCACGGATGACTGGCGGCAGGTCTTCAACCTCGCGCCCTTCCGCCTGCCATTTGGGGAATCCACCATCCAGAACCGCGATGTTTTCCTGCCCCATCAGACGGAACAGCCACCAGACGCGCGCGGCCGACATCAGCCCGGCGCCATCGTAAACCACGACCTGATGACCATCACCCACACCCATCGCCCGCAGGCGCGACATGAATTTCTCGACCGGAGGCGCCATATGCGGCAAGTCGGAACGGTGATCTGATATCTCGTCTATGTCAAAGAACCGCGCCCCGGGTATGTGGCCTGCGTCATATTCCGCCCGTGCATCACGATTTTGCGCGGGCAAGTACCACGACCCGTCCAGAATCCGCAGATCCGGATCCTTCAAATGCGCGGCCAGCCATTCAGTGGATACGAGGGTTTTTGGATCGTCCTGCATCAAAGCCTCCCCTAAGCGCGCTTGATTTTTCCCTATACCCGGCAGCATAGGGGTTCAAGGCTGGATAGCGCTCACTTGGCGCTGCGCAGGCGGAAATGTTGGATAATCCCAATGAGGCTGATCAGAATCCAGAACCCCTCGATCAACATAGAAGCGAGATTGAAATTCTGAAGCAGGGAATAGACGATCAGCACCGAGCCCAGCAGGTTGATCACCGGAAAGGCCAGATCATCCGAGTTCATCATCCGCATCTGTGTTGCGAAATACGCGGCGACCACGATCAAGGCCCCGAAAGAGCCGATGGCGTCGACGATGGTCAGGCTGTCGAAAAATGCGGTCATGAATGGGCCTTGCCGTTCTCTACAAATTCGGTGTGTTGGGCGTAATGATGCATGTTCAGAAAGGCCGCCCCCGTTGGACCGGCGCGATACCCGTGCGGAAGATCGGCCGCGAAACGCAACCCCTGCCCGGCCTGTAGGGAAACCCACTCGTCTCCGCGCAGGATCTCAAGCGTGCCGTTCAGAACAAAGACCTCCTCGGTCACGCCTGTCGCGTGGGCGGGCGACTCGTGGCTTTGGTTCGGCTTGAGGTTGACGTGGAACGTCTCGGCCCCCAGAGCGGGATCGAATGGAAAGACGATCTTGACCTCGATCGTGCCGGGGAAAGTTACGGTCTGAAAAACCGAAGGATCCCCGTTCATCGTATCGATCAGCGCGCTGAGCGGCAGTTGAAACCCCTTGGCAATTTTCCACAGCGTTGCGATGGTCGGGCTGGATTCGCCGCGCTCGATCTGCCCCAGCATGGCTTTGCTCACGCCCGTCATCTCGGCCACTTTCGACAGGCTCAGGCCCGATGCCGCACGCACGTCTCGCAGTTTCAGCGTTATATCGTCAGAGTTCATCTCGTCGTCCCGCGAATCCTCTTGTGCGTTATAGCGCACATGTGGTACGTGCGCTATAACGTACGAACCCCAAGACATGCAACCCGAGGCAACAGGGAAACAGCATCATGCCATTGTACCGATCCAGAACCTCAACCCATGGCCGCAACATGGCTGGCGCACGCGGCCTTTGGCGCGCCACCGGCATGGGAGACGATGATTTTGGCAAACCGATCATTGCCATCGTCAACTCGTTCACCCAGTTCGTGCCCGGTCACGTCCACCTTAAGGACCTGGGTCAGATGGTTGCGCGCGAGGTCGAGGCCGCCGGTGGCGTTGCAAAAGAATTCAACACGATCGCGGTGGATGACGGCATCGCAATGGGCCATGACGGGATGCTGTATTCGCTGCCCTCGCGCGAAGTCATTGCGGATTCGGTCGAATACATGGTCAACGCGCATTGTGCCGACGCCATGGTCTGCATTTCGAATTGCGACAAGATCACCCCCGGCATGCTGATGGCCGCGATGCGCCTGAACATCCCTGCTATATTTGTTTCGGGCGGGCCGATGGAGGCCGGCAAGATCGATATCGCAGATCTGGATGCCAAGAAAATCGACCTCGTCGACGCCATGGTCGCCGCGGCGGACGACAGATTCACCGACGAACAGGTTCAACACATCGAAGAGAATGCCTGCCCGACCTGCGGGTCCTGTTCTGGCATGTTCACTGCGAACTCGATGAACTGCCTGGCCGAAGCGTTGGGCCTGGCCCTACCGGGCAACGGCTCGACACTGGCGACACATGCCGACCGCAAAGAGTTGTTCCTTGAGGCAGGCCGCCGGATCGTCGAGATCACCAAGCGCCATTACGATCTGGATGAAAAAGGTTTTCTCCCACGCGAGATTGCCACCTTCGAAGCATTCGAAAACGCCATGAGCCTCGACATCGCCATGGGCGGGTCCACCAATACGGTGCTTCATCTGCTGGCCATCGCGCATGAGGGCGGCGTTGATTTCACCATGTCCGACATGGACCGCCTGAGCCGCCGCGTTCCCTGCCTGTGCAAAGTCGCGCCCAACACCGAAAATGTGCACATGGAAGACGTCCACCGCGCCGGAGGTATCTTCTCGATCCTCGGAGAGCTCAGCCGCGCAGGCCTGCTGCACGAGGAATGCAACACGGTACATTCGGCCACAATGGGCGAGGCGATCGCCAACTGGGACATCAAGGTCGCCAACAATCCAAAGGCGCAGGAGCTGTTCAAGGCCGCCCCCGGCGGCGTGCGCACCACACAGGCGTTCAGCCAGTCCAACCGGTACAAGGAACTGGACACCGACCGCGAAGGCGGCGTGATTCGTTCGAAAGAACACGCGTTCAGCCAGGATGGTGGTCTGGCCGTTCTGTTCGGCAATATCGCCCGCGACGGCTGTATTGTGAAAACTGCTGGCGTGGACGCCAATATCCTGAAATTCACCGGCTCGGCCTACGTGTGCGAAAGTCAGGATCAGGCGGTCAACGACATTCTTACGGGCAAGGTGAAAGAAGGCGATGTGGTCGTCATCCGCTATGAAGGCCCGCGCGGAGGCCCGGGGATGCAGGAAATGCTATATCCGACGTCATATCTGAAGTCCAAAGGACTTGGCAAAGCCTGCGCGTTGCTGACCGATGGCCGTTTCTCGGGCGGCACATCAGGCCTGTCGATCGGACATGTATCACCCGAAGCGGCCGAAGGCGGTGAGATCGGTCTGGTTCAGAATGGCGACACGATCGAGATCGACATCCCCAACCGCACCATTCATCTGGCGGTTTCGGATGAAGAGCTGGCCGCCCGCCGCACTGAACAGGACGCAAAAGGGTGGGAGCCCGCCGCGCCGCGCAAACGTAAAGTGTCCACTGCGCTCAAAGCCTATGCCAAGCTGACGACAAGCGCTGCGAAAGGTGCTGTGCGTCAAGTCTGACGAATTGGTTTTCAAATCATCAAAACCGCAATAGCTTCAAAGGCCTCGCTATTCAAAATCAGCGGGGCCTTCTTCCGTCCAATCAGCTGTTCCGGTGCTGAGACATGACTATCTGGCGTCCACAAAATAGTATTCGTGTCAAAGCCATTGGCTTGCTTTGGCGGGGACCCCGGCTGCTTGTGGCAGATGTTCGTGACGACGACAACGTGTTGAAAGGTGTGCGCCCGCTTGGCGGAAGCATCGAGTTTGGCGAGACCTGGCAAGTCGCGCTGAAACGCGAGTTTCGTGAAGAACTCCAAGTTGATGTCGAAGTATCAGATGCGCCGCTGGTGCTCGAAAACATCTACACCCACGAAGGATCGTTTGGGCATGAGATCATTTTCGCTGCGGACGTGCGCCTTGCAATTCCAGCAGAATTGCCGGATGCACCCATCACGTTCCGCGAAGACAACGGGGTAATCTGCACCGCCCGTTGGCGCGACATCCGCAAACTGGGCACACGTGACGGACCGCAGCTTTTTCCCAACGGTCTCAAACAGCACCTGAGCTCAGACTGAAACGCAAAAAGACCCTCCCGCGCCCAAATCGCACCATCAGCTTCGCTGATGCCACGTTTGGCCTTGGGCCCGGCGCCGCGCAACGCGCGGCGCCGGGCCCAACCGGAGGAGATGTTTCGCAAGAAATACCGACGACGGGCGGGAGCACCCCCACCGTCAGTCGCCCAATTTGGCGTGGATTTCGTCCAGATCGATTTCACCGATCGGCATCTTGTTCGCCGGGTTTTCGAAGTCGTATTTGAACAGCTCGAAATCCTGCTTGTAGATCTCATAGACCAGATGCATTGACAGATCGTCAAAGTAGTCCTCGACCGGATGCGCACGTTTTGGCCCATGCCCTTCGGATTCATTGAACCGTGGGATTTCGGACAAATTGACCGGGTGCTTCAGCTCGACATTGTCCAGAACATCCTGCATCCCGTCATTGAACGCTTCTGTCCAGAAAATACGGTCATAGTGACCGCCGTTCACGATGAAGGTAGACACGTGGCCTGACATCGCAGACCAGTGAATGTCCGGGTCCATCGGGCGCCGCCACCGGATCGTATCACGTGCAAACAGCAGAAACCGGCGGAAGCTGGCGATCTGGTCAAACTCTCCCTTGCCGTCGTCGCCGCCCACTTCGATCCCGTAGTTATAGATCAGCGTCGGCACCAGATTGCCGCGGTATCTCTTGCCGTTGCGCTGAATGCCACAGATCTTGTCAAAGAATGAGCTGAGGATGCGGGTGTAGGGATTGCGCACGCAAGTGAACGAATAGGACGCGTGATTGCGCACATTGTTCGAGATCAGCTCCTGGCTCTGATCAAATGCCCATTTGTGCATGCCGTCCTTGGCATCATGGATATCACCGTCGAAGAACTGACCATGATCCGAGAAATACATGATCTGACCAATGGTCGAGCAGGCACATTTGGGCACCACGCGGTACACCATGCTTTCGCTCTCGGTCATCCAGGTGCCGGGAAACCCCATCTGCTGTGCCTCCTCCGCTGGCCAGGTCTCGATCCGACACGCCAGCTTTTGGTTACAAAGAACCAAAATTATTCTGTTTATTCAATCGTTCATCCTCAGTATCACGGTTGAAATCAGGCAGAAACGGATATTGCGTAATCTCAATGGCAAAAGTCGCCTATATATTGCTGTGTCACAAGGACCCTGAAGCCATCATTGCACAGGCCGAACAACTGACCGCTGTCGGCGATTGCATGGCCATCCATTTTGACGCCAGCGCCAGCGCCGAAGCCTATGAGCGCATTCGTTCCGCACTGGATCAGAACCCCAATGTGACCTTTGCAAAAAAACGCGTCAGATGCGGCTGGGGAGAATGGTCGCTGGTCCGGGCCACGCTGAACGCCCTGGAAGCCGCCGTGGAAAATTTCCCGCGCGCCACACATTTCTACATGCTGTCGGGTGACTGCATGGCGATCAAAACCGCTGAATACACGCACCGTTACCTCGACGATAACGACAAGGATTTCATCGAAAGTCACGATTTCTTTGAAAGCAACTGGATCAAGACCGGCATGAAGGAAGACCGGCTGATCTATCGCCACTACTTCAACGAGCGCACGCAGTCCAAGCTGTTTTATGCCGCCTATGAATTGCAAAAGCGCCTCGGTCTGACGCGGGACATCCCCCAGGACATTCAGATGATGATTGGCAGCCAATGGTGGTGCCTGCGTCGTAGAACCGTCGAAATGATTCTGGATTTCCTGCGTCAGCGCCGGGATGTGATCCGTTTTTTTTCGACCACGTGGATCCCTGATGAAACCTTCTTTCAGACGCTGGTGCGTCACCTGATCCCAAAAAACGAGATTGAAAACCGAACGCCGACCTTCCTGATGTTCTCGGACTATGGAATGCCGGTCACGTTCTACAATGACCATTATGACATGTTGCTGGGCCAGGATTATTTGTTCGCCCGCAAGATCAGCGCCGAGGCGCATGAGTTGAAGGCCCGGCTCGGCTCGCTCTATGCAAGTGAGGGTGTCGATTTCCCGATCTCGAACGAGGGGCGCAATCTGTATGCGTTTCTCACCGGCCGCGGGCGTATCGGCCGCCGGTTCGGACAACGCTTCTGGGAAGCCGGGAGCGTACTCGGCCCGGAACGGGAACTGTTCGTGATCGTCTGCAAGAAATGGCATGTCGCCAAACGTCTCGTCGATCAGATCGCATCTGAAACGGGTATTCCTTGCGTCGAATACCTGTTCAACGAAGAAAACACGTTGCTGCCGGACCTGGGCGGGATCGAATCCACACTGACCAAGCGCTCTCGTCACCGGCGCGCCGTTCTGCGCCTGTTGTTCGACAGTTTCGGGTCGGATCAGCTGGTGCTGTGCCTTGACCCGGCCAATCTTGACGCGCTCGAGGATTTCTGCGGCGACCAGGCCAAAACCCACGTGCTTGAGATCGAATGCGAATACTCGGACGACTATCTGATCGGCCACGCGCGTCGCGTCGGGCTGGCCGGAGACAACAGTCCAACGGAAACCGTTGCTTCCTTGCTGCCGACCCTTCGCAACGATCTGGGCTATGAATCCGAACGGATCCGTGCCGCCCGGCTGGACAATTACCTGCGCCTGCGGGAAACGGCCCCGCGCGCCGAGAACGAAGCGGTTATTGCCAGGTTTCTTGGGGTTGGTGAAGACAAAGCCCAAGCCATCATGCAGTTGGATTATCTTTTCCTCGACTGATCCCCAAAGCCCTTCACGGATTGTGTGCTTGAAACTGGGCACCTGTGCCCTGCGCAATCCAAATCGCGGATGGCAAGTGTTCCGCCACGCAAGGCAGCAGCAGCCGCTGCAACTGCACTCGTGATTTTTATTCAAATATCGGATATTGTGCAGCCAATTGGGCCATTTTGTTCATACTTTTTCTATCAGCAACACGGCCCTTGCCAGGAACACGCACGGAAAACAGGCAGGTCTTTTATTCTGAATGACCGGCGTCCGAGCTTCGAAGAACGAGAAGCACTGGCTGACCGAAGATTGAAATATTGCAACGCAACTCCGGGGGGACACAGTTGTGACCATAGATCAAATTTCCAAATTCAGACCTTACACCCCAAGCGACGCAGACTGGAAGATGATATATGATGTTCTTCCGGGCAAGGCTCAGATCGCCGACCCAGCCGTCATCAACCCACAATTCGAATGTATCGAGGTGACCGGAGACGCGGTTCTGCCAGCGAACGGCATGTATATCGTGCTGCGTGGCGTGGTTCAGTTGCGCCAGAACGGGAAACCATTGGCCAGCGCGGATGTCGGTGATTACTTCTATGAAGAACACCTTCAGATCTCGGATATCCCTGTCAGCCTTGAAGCGCTTGCGCTGGATGGAACCCGGTTGGCGTATCTATCCAGCCAGAACTGGCTTCAGATACCAGAGAGCGTCCGGCAACCCTGTTTTGCAACGATGTTTGGTGATCTGGTCAGCGTTCAGTTGCAGAATTTTCAGCAGCCGATCAATTGTTGCAGTGTCACGGCGGCCGCTCTCAGCATGTCGGCGCTGGGGTTCAGCTGCGAAGTGAATGACATCTTCCGCGAATGCGCATTGCCCTCGTCCTTTGTCGTGAACGACGGAATCTCGCTGGGCGAGCTTTTTGACGTCGCCTGCACCTACATTCACACGCAGGGGCTGCGCGAGAGGGTTCAGGTTCAGGCCTATTTCATGGACGCAGACACAACCAATGTGCCGCTGCTGCTTGAGGCGATCGACGAATCCAACCGGCTGGGCGGTGACAACGACATTCTGGTCGCTAATTTCCAGGTCGGTCTGGCCCATGGCAACGAGACTATGCCCGGCGGCCATTTTGCCGTCATCGCCAAGTGCAATCCAAGCACGGGGCTGGTGCATATGATGGATGTGCACCCTGAGAAATACGGCAAGCTTTGGGTGACAACCGTCGAAAGGTTGTGGCAAGCCATGTCGGATCGTGACGGAACCTCGATGCGGTCCCGCGGCCTTTTGCGGTTTTCAGCACGGGCCGCGGTCAAGACGCACCTGAAGACCTTCAAGCAGCGGTGCAATTACGTCGACAGCACACGTTATCTGTCGAAAGATCCCAAGAAACGCCGCAACCTGTTCCGCCGGGCAACGCCCAACATGAACTCGATCGGCGTTTTGGTGGAAAGCCTCGCCATTCACGGCGACTACAGGGTGGACGAGGACGAGTTGCTGCGGGCGGCCCAGGTGTCGTTCACGGATACTGTCCGCCGGGTCGCCACCGCCAAAGACATGCACGACATGGTCGAAAAGTATATCAGACAATCCGAGAACCTGCATCTGAGCAGCTCGTTCCAGAGCTTTGAGACTCGCGATGACAAATCAATCCAAACCCCCGAAGACTGGTTCAAGGCGCAGTTGAAAAGCCTGACCCCCGACAGCAATCGCCACCTGATGATCAACATCGACTTCAATCGCGTCACCGGGATTGAGGCGATCCGCCCGCCGGACAACGTGTTCCGGGAAACTGCGTTGCTCGAAGAGTTCTGGTGCCTGTGCATAGACTATGACGACGATGAAGACGTTGTGACCATAGTCGATATGAGCCCGGCAACCTCGCAGGTCTGGCAAGCGCCGCGCAGCAACATCTTCCGTGGTCTGCGGGATCTCGAAGACCCTGCATTGTTGGTGATCGAAGAGGTCGAACCGCCCGAAAACCCAAGCGATGTTGCCAGCATCATCAAGCACAATACGATGGTTCTGTTCTACGAGGACGAGGACCCGTGGTCCTATATGCTGCGCAGCATTCTTTCGAATATCGGGGCAACAACCGTCAAGCAGATCGACGTGGGCGGGCGCGATCCCAATATGATCAGGATGCGGCGGCAACTGGTGACGCTGGGCGAAAGACCGGACGTGCCGTATTTGTTTTTCAAAGGGAAATGCATCAGCAAAAGTGAAAAGCTGGAAGACATCGTAGACATGATCCAGGCCGGTGAATTGCAGGCCAGGATGCGCAAGGAAGGGCTGCCGGTATCCGAACTGAATGAAACCCCAAGCCTTGAGAAGAACCCGTTCGGCTACCCCAAGGGGGTGATGAATCAAGTGAACGCCGGAAAGCGAAACGTATTGCTCTGCGCCTGCGGGTCGTCGGCGGCGGACAAGATCCCCGAGCTTGTCGAACGTATTGTCGACGCGGGGCATAACGTGAAACTGATCCCGTCTGTTTCGGCCGAGAAGTTCTTTCGGGATTTCGGTGCCGAACGGATCGACGCCAAAATCACCCACAATGACTATTACCGCGACGATGACGAGTGGAATTTCCGCTATTTGAATTTCGACATGCCGGTGCGCGCCTCGCATCTGGCACTGTGTGACTGGGCAGATTGCGTCATAGTGGCCCCCATCACCTGCAACACGATGGGTAAAGTTGCCAATGGCATCGCCGACAATCTTTTGACCTCGGTCTTCGTGGCCTGGCAATACCAGAAGAAACCCGTGATCCTCTGCCCCGCGTGCAATACGAATATGTGGAACAATATCACCACGCAGAACAACGTCGACAAGCTTAAGACGCTTGGGGTCGATTTCGTGGGACCGCGCGAAGGCCGCCTGTCGAACGGCCGGATGGGCATCGGCATGATGGCAACGCCGGACCAGATCATGGAAGCTTTGGCGGATGCGTTCGAGGAATTGGACGACCAGAAGTATCGCGTCTGCAAATGGGCGCGCGAGGCCGCTGCCGCCGATGACATCAACGAATGGAAGCGCGTGTTCCGCGCCATCGACGAAGGCGTGGTCGGCGTCAACATCGTGGACGAGGCCCATGGAGATTCACTGTTGCACTATGCAGCGGGCGGTGAAGGCGAACTGGGCGAAAGCGGCCATGATCTGGGCAAGCCGGATTATGAGGCCGCCCAAGACCTGATCGACAGGGATATCGACGTCAACATTGTCAACGATCACGGGTTCACCGCATTGCATGTGGCGGTGATGAACAAGGCACCGAAGATGGTGGAAATCCTGCTGCGGGCTGAAGACATGGATGCGACCCCGTGCATCGAATTCGTTCAGGGCATGCAGATCGAACCGGAAATCCGTTCCATGCTGGACGCCTGGGCGCAAGATCACAATCTGAAGATGGCAGACCCCGAACAGGGGCGTGACGAAAGCTTCGTGGCGGTGAACGAACCCTCTTACCTGTATTTCACCTATGGATCACTGAAGCAGGGGTTCCCCAATCATGACGCACACAGCGCGGTCCTGAATGAATTCGTGGGAACGGCGCGCACCCGGCAACCAATGCCCCTGATCATCCCGAAGGAACCATTCTGCGACAATCCCAACTGTGGGTATCTGCATCGCATGGCAACCCTTGTGGATCAGCAGGGGATGGGCAAGCAAGTGGGTGGAGAGGTCTACCGTGTCACCGAATCCGGTCTCCGCGAACTGGACAGGCTGGAAGGGTATCACGGCCCCGGCTCACCCGAGAATGTCTATGTGCGCAAGAAAATCAACGTCGTCATCGACGGGGCGATGAAACCCGCATATGCCTATGTGATCGCGGATCCGGAAAAATATCTGAAAAGCTGGCGCGAGGGTACATCCGAAGTGGTGAGCGACTACACGCTGGATATGGCGCAGGGCGAACCCAAACCCGGGTTTGAACCCGTGGTCTAGCATTCTTGCGTGCTGATCGGTGGCGGTTCGGAACTGTTCTTGATGCTGAGATTATAGGCCGTGATCGCTACCATGCACAGCAGCACGAAAGGCCAGAAACTGGCCTTTGGAATCAGGTTGTCCCGATAGTGGATGATCCACAGCGACGGCACCGCCTCTGAGGCGAAAAGGTACGTGTTGATCGAAACTGCCAACAGCATGAAGTACATAAGGAAAAAGAACGACTCCATGTAGATCACGGGCGATCCGGCGAATCCTTCGCGCAGTTGCACATGGGCCAGCAGGATCACGAAGAACAGAACCGAACAGGTGCCGATCACGCTGGACGTGCTGAAGTCATGTCGCTCCACCAGGCCCTCGCGGCGCGTGACGGTCATGACCGCACCGAACAGCAGCATCACCACGACCAGCAACGGGATCATGTGAACGATGAACGCGTTTGCAAAATTGCGTTTGATGACGAAGTTGTAATGCAACTCGGGCGCGTTGGTTTGGTATGCGTTCTGTCGTATGCCCAGCGTCGTATCCAGATTTGACAGCTTGTAATCGAAATAGGTGTTTTCACGCTCCCACGTGCCCATCACGATCCGGTTGTCGATCCCAAAGATGTCATCCGGTCCGGTCGCCGGATAAGCCTCAAAGTCGGGCACCAGCGCGACATTGACCTCAAAAGGGGCCGGCCAGAATCGTACCCAAACCGTTTTGTGATCGAAGGGGTAACTGGTGTAGTCGAAGCTCTGGCGCAGAGTTTGTTCGAAATACCAACCAATCAAAACGCCGTCGGGTTGCGGCAACCGATAGGCCTGCTCGATAAGGCCGTTTGCCGAATCGACCGCTTCGGGTAGAAGAAACCCAGCCTCACCTTCGGCAGGAATGATCGCATCATGTTCACCTGCTTTGTAGTGCTGCCAGATATAGCCGGTAAGCTGTATATCGCTGGCGCCAAGAAAGCTGAAAGACTTTATGAAAATCCCCGTTCTCAAACGGTAGTCCGGTGCAACGTCCAGCTTGCACAGATATGCATCTACCGCAGCCTGATCAGGCAGTTGTGTCGGGTCTCCTTCGAAATGGTTCAGTTCGATCCAAAGCTTGAGCAACAAAGCGGCCAACCCAAAGGTCAGCAAACCCGAGATAAGCCACACCTTTCTTTCGACGCTCATTCAGCCTCCTGCCCTGCCGCCTAACCCGTCAGAAAATCCGCGCGGCCCAGCAAGGATTGGGTAATTCCCATCGTGGCAAAATGCTCGGTCATACCGGCAAAACCGCTATGCTGTGACGGTGGAATATTCTGCCTTCCGCTCTCGGCCAACAGCCGTGTTTGACGAATGGACAGGTCAACCATCGGCAACGGCTCGTTCCTAGTGAACGCGGCAAGGCCTTCCGCATATTCAAGTGCGGCATCCCAATCACCACGCGCCAGCATGACGGCGCTGGCATCGGGAAAAAAGTGCAGATGACTGTGGCCAACACATCCCTCGGCGATGATCTCAGAACCCAGTTTCAAAAGGCGCGTTTGCTCATCCGGGTCCGTTTCGGCCATCGCCAGGGCTGAAAGGGCCTTGGGTCCAACAAAGTTCCGGCCGTGTTCAAGCGCGATTTCGACCGCTCGCAGACCGGTTTCACGTGCGCGCACTGCCTGGCCGGCATAAACCTGCGTTCTGGCCAGATGTTCCAACGCCTGCGCTTCAAGGCGTTTTGCGCCCACGCGCTCGGCAATTTCGGCAGAGACGCCAAAGGCTTCAAGCGCACGGTCGAGGCTGCCCAGAAAGGTTTCGGCCACACCAAGACATGTTTGCGCAACACATTCCGGAACGAAGGCAAAATACGTCTGCGAGATTTCAATCGCCTCATTGGCATCTGCTCGGCCCTGACCGACATCCCCAGTATAGCTGCGCGCCACGCTGAGATTGTGCAGATTGGCCGCAAGGTCTCGAACCAGCCCTTTTTCGCGCGCCCGTTCAGCGGCTTGGGTATAGAACCCCGCCGCCGTCTTCATCGAGGCTTTCATGAAATTGGCGTCGCCAAACCCACTCAGCGCCCCAACTTCAAGGCGCGGGGATTCCAGCTTGCGGGCAAGCAAGAGCGCCCGCTCGTTGGCCTTCAGCGCTTCTTTGTTCCGTCCCAGCGGGAAGTAGACGTTGCCGCGCACATAGCTTATCTGGGCCTCATCTTCCTCAGACCCGCAGCGCTGTGCTGCTGCCTCGGCAATGTCGAGCGCTTCCAGCGCGTCCTGATACAGGCTTGCTTGCCGCGCCGCCTGCGCAAGCCCGATATGGGCCCGGGCGATTTGTTCATCGGTTTCCGCCAAACTGGCCGCGTCCTTGAACTCGTCCAAAGCTTCGTTTGACAACCCCTGCAACCGATGCGTTTCGCCCCGCGCGCACAGCAGGTCAAATCGGACACCCGCCGGGGACGGCAATTCCAAAGCACGCTCGATCAGCGGGCTGGCATCGTCGAACCGGAAAGCTTGGATCAATTTATCCGCAGCCTCCAGATAGGCTTGCGCTGCGTTATTGGCCCCGGCCCGGTCCAGATGCTGGGCGCGCAAGGTGGCGTCTCGATCCTCGAACCACTGAGCCGCCTGTCGATGCAGACGGGCCCGTTCGGATTTGACCAAAGTAGCATAGGACCCGTCCCGGATCAGCGCGTGGGCAAACATGAGATCAGGTCCGGCCTCTCGGATCAGCGCCGACCGGATCAGGTTACTCGTATCCAGATGTCCTTCGCCCAGAACGAAATTCAGAACTTCGGGCGAGAACCTTTGCCCCAGAACCGATGCGGCCTGAAGGGCGGTTCGACTGGCGCGATCCAACGCATCCAATCGCGACTGGACGATACCCTGAATACTTCCGGGCACACTTTCCTGCTTGAGTACGTCTGTGTTGCGCAACAGCTGTTCCAGAAACAACGGGTTGCCGCCCGCCCGTTGGACACATGTCTCCAGCAAATCCTGATCGATGGCCCGGAACTCTTCGACCAGTTGTCTGACATGCTCCTCTCCCATTGGCGCCAGTTCCAGCTTTGACACCAGCGCGCCGTCCGTCGCCATCTGCCAGTCCCTGTCGATCGGATCGCCTTCGGCCCGACTGGACATCATCAACACACAGGGAATGTTCCGCGTCGCTGCGGCGATATGCGAACAGGCCGTCAGGATGTCAGGGGTCGCCCAGTGGATGTCCTCAATCTGAATAAGCAGGGGCGATTCCTGGCTGCTGGCCGAAAGCAGTTCCTCAAGAACCTGACGCCGTCCTCGCAGACGGGTCTTGTTGTCCATCACGGCATAGACCTCGGCCAGACCCGGGTCTTGCTCAAGCTCAAGCAAGGCATTGAGATGCGCGGCGTTGGAAGGACTGACCCAGCCCCTGCTGATCGCGTCTTTTGCGACAGCCGCCCCTGTTTCCGCCCCATCCAACGCTTCAAGTCCCAGAATGCTGCGGGCGACGGTCTGAATGGCTGAATGACCTTCGCGCGCACCGAAATCCACCACAGCGCCGTTGTGGATTTTGTAGGACAGGCTGGTGGCCAGTTCCGCCACCTGCTCGGACAGGTGGGTTTTTCCAATTCCGGGTTCGCCCAGAACGATATGAACTTCTCCTTTGCCATGGCGCTGGCACCGGTCGAACGTGGCCGAGAAAATCGACATCTCGCGCTCGCGCCCGATGAATTTGTGCCGTCTCGTTCGAATGTTCCTGGCCAGCCGGTCCAGACGCCAGACCTCAACTGGTTCGTTCAGCCCCTTGATCGCCTTGACCCCGATGGAGTCGCCCACGAACAACGGACCCAGCGCGCGTTGAATGTCATGTGAGACCAGCGTTTCCCCTGCCGCTGATATGTCCGTGAGACGGGAGGCCAAGTTTACGCCATCTCCTGTCACCGTGTATTCCGTATGTGACTGGCTGCCGGTTGTACTGGCAATGACCTGACCTGAAGAGATGCCGATATGGCAGGAAAGCGGCGGCGATAACGTCCGAAGAACCGCGTGAATTTCAGCCGCAGCGCGTGCTGCCCTTTCGGTGTCGTTGGTATGTGAGACCGGCGCCCCGAAAACAGCCATGACCGCATCACCAATATGCTTGTCGATGCGACCCCCGTATTTTTCGACCACATTGTCCACTTTGCTGAAGAACTGATTGAGCAGCGCGTGCAGATCTTCGGCATCCAGTTCGCTGGAAATTTTCGTGAACCCGGTCAGGTCAGCAAACATCACCGTGACCTGCCGCCGCGCGGGTTCATGCGGTGCCGTTGGTTCAGGCTCTGCCGTGGTGTGGGTGGAATCAAGTTGCTCGATGGCACGCAAAAGCCGCCGACGATCGCCGACAGCAGTCACACCGATTTCGATCAGATCCTCTGCCGTCAAATCTGGCAGAATGGAAAAGTCGATCTTGTTGTCAATGAAGGCCTGCGCGTACTCGTTTAATCCATTTGCGCTCAACCAGCCCCTCAGGTCTTGAGACATATCGCCCCTCTGAAGTCCCCCACTTCAAGCGAGAGCCTAGCATGGCAGCGGGCCTGTGTCTGCAAAAACCAAATTAATTCGTGATTTTGAGCAGGGTTAATCCATTTTTTATGCGTTCACCTGGCTTGCATTTCCAAACCCGCTCGACAGGACAAATGAACGGCAGGCCTCGGAGATTTCTCGAAATCGCGCTCTTTCCCTTACATAAAGATACACCTCGCGCCTGTCCGGCAAATCCGAAATCGGACGAAAGGCGACTGCGTCCGGAATGAATTGCGCGACGGTCTGCGGCAGGACCGTGATCCATTGGCCTGCCCTGACCGTCGTGATCAGGGAATGCGTGTTGTGAATGGTAACCTCGGCCCCGTCCAGAATCTCTCGGAAAGGCGCGGACTCGATAAAGTCACACAGGGCGTT
The DNA here is from genome assembly GCF_013034175.1 of Ruegeria sp. HKCCA5463. NCBI lineage: Bacteria > Pseudomonadati > Pseudomonadota > Alphaproteobacteria > Rhodobacterales > Roseobacteraceae > Ruegeria > Ruegeria sp. HKCCA5463. Next base: position 6,572 of record NZ_WQFL01000011.1, on the reverse strand, counting down.
TCGAACGAAAGGCTCAGCCACCAGATCCGAAATGGCTGGCGGTTCTGCCCGTGTCATCAGCGGATGATCCGACGCCGCAACCAAACCAAAGCGGTCCTGAAACAGCGGCTCTGCACTGACCCCGTTCAGTGGATGATGGCCGGACGCAATGCCAATATCAGACGTGTCGCCGGCAACCGCATCCAAAACCTGCTGCGAATCGGCGTCTCGCAGCTCGATCTTCAGGCCGGGAAAGCGAGACGTCATATGATCCAGCAGGGCAGGAAAGACCAACGCCCCCACGGACGGCACCGATACGATACGGATCAGCCCATGCTCGGCCTGTGCCGCCAGTTCAATGTTCTGAACGGCCTGATCAAAATCCCGCACCTGTTTGAGTGCGAGGTCGAGAACTTGCTGACCCAGCGGTGAAAGGTGGTTTTTCCGTTCGCCTTCAAACAGTTTCTTTCCAAGATGCTCCTCGAATTGTTTCAACATCATTGAGACCGCGGATTGCGTGCGGCCCAAACGGCTGGCTGCCTCGGCAAGGTTTCCGGTTTGGGCCACAGTGCAAAAGCACCGCAGCATTTCCACTTTCACGGCCATGCTTCAATCTTTCTGAAGTTTTCTAAAGTTATTTGAGTTTGACTGATGTCGCCGGCAAGTTCCATTCTTTCGCAAACTGAAATTTGCGAATTTGGGGCCTGACGTGACCAAACTGAATCTGATTGCCGGCGAATGGCTGGCCGGCGAAAGCGAAATCGAAAACCGCAACCCATCGGATCTGAGCGATCTGGTCGGCATATTCGCGCAGGCCAGTGCTGATCAGCTTGAGACAACGCTGGATCAGGCGCGCGCGGCCCAGGTGGAATGGGCGGCTTATGGGTTGGAGCGCAAGCAGGCCGTGCTGAACGCCATCGGCAACGAACTGATGGCCCGCGCCGAGGAGCTCGGCACTCTGCTCAGCCGTGAAGAAGGAAAACCGCTGGCCGAGGGCAAGGGCGAGGTTTACCGCGCAGGTCAGTTCTTCACCTACTATGCGGCCGAATGTCTGCGACAGATCGGAGAAAACGCCGATTCCGTGCGCCCGGACATCGAGGTTGACGTGCGCCGCGAGGCTGTTGGCGTGGTTGCCATCATCAGCCCGTGGAACTTCCCCACCGCAACGGCTTCGTGGAAGATCGCCCCGGCGCTTTGCTATGGCAACGCGGTTGTTTGGAAACCCGCCAACATCACCCCTGCCTCGGCCGTGGCCCTGACCGAAATCATCGCGCGGCAAGACATCCCCAAGGGTCTTTTCAGCCTGGTGATGGGCTCGGGCCGTTCCATCGGTCAGCGCCTTGTGGAAAGCCCCAAGGTTAATGCGATTTCCTTCACCGGATCGGTGCCCGTGGGCAAAGGCATTGCCGCCGCGGCGATCCAGAACCTGACCAAGGTGCAGATGGAAATGGGGTCCAAAAACGCGCTGACTGTCATGGACGACGCCGATCTGGATCTTGCGGTGACGCTGGCACTGGGCGGGGCCTTTGGCGGCACCGGTCAGAAATGCACCGCCTCGTCGCGTCTGGTGGTTCACGCGGGCATCCATGATGCCTTTGTCGAAAAATTGGTTGCCGGTGCGCAGGCAATGAAAGTGGGTCACGCGCTGGAGGACGGGGTTCAGATGGGTCCGGTCGTCAGCCAGCAGCAGTTGAATGAAAACCTTGCCTATGTCGAACTGGGCAAAACCGAAGGCGCCGAGCTGGCCTGTGGCGGTCAGCGGCTGGAGATGCCCCATGACGGTTTCTACATGTCGCCGGGCGTGTTCCTGAACACCACCAACGACATGCGCATCAACCGCGAAGAAATGTTCGCACCGCTGACCAGCGTCATCAAGGTCGGCAGCTATGACGAGGCGCTGAGCGTTGTGAACGACACCAATTTCGGCCTGACCTCGGGCATCGTGACCAAATCGCTGGCCCGCGCCACGCATTTCCGCCGCAACGCGCGCACCGGTGTTGTGACGGTCAACCTGCCCACCGCTGGCACCGATTACCACGTGCCTTTCGGTGGCCGGGGCGACAGCTCGTACGGACCCCGCGAACAGGGAAAGGCGGCGGCTGAATTCTATACGACCGTCAAAACCGCCTATATCAGCGCAGGCCCCGTCTGATGCGGATCGATGGCCTGCAATATGCCAACTGGTCGGAAAAGATCTTCCGCCAGTTGCGCGAAGGGGGCGTGGACGCGATCCACGTCACCATCGCATATCATGAGAATTTCCGCGAAACGGTTCTGAATTTCGAGAAATGGAACCGCTGGTTCGAGCAATACCCGGATCTGATCATGAAAGGCCGCTGGGTCAGCGATATCGACACGGCCCGTAAAACGGACCGAACCGCCGTGTTTTTCGGGTTTCAGAACCCGTCGCCCATTGAAGACGATATCGGGCTGGTCGAAATCCTGCACGATCTGGGCGCGCGGTTCATGCAACTGACCTACAACAACCAATCCCTGCTGGCGACCGGTTGCTACGAGGCCGAAGACACCGGCATCACCCGCATGGGCAAGCAGGTCATCAAAGAGATGAACCGCGTGGGCCTTGTGGTCGACATGAGCCATTCGGCGGACCGTTCCACGATCGAGGCGGCTGAAATCTCGGACCGGCCCATCGCGATTACACACGCCAATCCGCACGAATGGTCCCCGGCCCTGCGCAACAAGCGGGATGACGTCATCCGCGCGGTAACGGAAAAAGGTGGGATGCTGGGCTTTTCGGTCTACCCTCACCACCTGAAAGACAAGTCCGATTGCACGCTGGAGAGCTTTTGCGAAATGATCGCCCGCACTGCCGACAAATACGGGGCCGAACATCTGGGGATCGGCACCGACCTGTGTCAGGATCAGCCCGACAGCGTCGTGGAATGGATGCGTGTGGGGCGTTGGACAAAAGAGATCGACTATGGCGAAGGCTCGGCCTCGGCGCCGGGATTCCCACCGATGCCGGGTTGGTTCCAGGACAACCGGGACTTTGGCAACATCGAAAAAGGGTTAAGCGCGACCGGCCTGAACGATGACGAAGTGGCCGGGATCATGGGCGGGAACTGGTATCGGTTCTTTGCCGAGAACTTCGTCCCACAAAGGTAACCAAATGGAACCACACGCGCAGACAGAGATCGCCAGACGTGACCCATCCACGGTCATGCGGCTGTCACGTTTGGGATCGTTGCACCAATGTCGGCTTAGCTTTATGCGGCAGCTGACGCGTCGCATGGCCGAAGAAAACTGGAGCTTTTCGCGCCCCGCGTTCGAAATTGACAACAAGGGTGTGGGCCATGCGGTCTATACCGCGCAAGGCCCCGATCGGGCCTATTCGCTGGTCGCCTTTGCCCATGACCTGCCACCCGATCAACGATCGGACCGGGTGATTGCCGAGGCCTGGGATGCCACCTTTACCTTGTTTGACGGCATTCCAACGGCGGAGGATATCGACCGTCTGTCGCAGAATGTTCCGTTGCAAGAAGCCGGACGCGTCAGCGAAGCCGAACTGTCCCTGTCGCGGGCGAACCGTTCCGTGCGGCTTTGGGCTCATGTGGTGGATCAGCTTGCTGCGGGGCAGCAACCCGACCTCGAACAGATATACAAGGTCGGCTATCTGATGCGGACCACGGCCGTTTATGGTTCGGGCAAATTCGGCGCGGCGGACCGCGAAAAGACAGCCGGCCGGGCCGAAGTCAGCGGTCCGTTCCAGATCGAGATGCTGTCGGTCTATCTGACCCGCGCCTTTGTGCGCGATCTGGTACAGCACATGGCTCGGGTCAAAGGCCAAGACCAGACCGCAGAGCTTGATCCGGACATCGCGCGCTGGCTGGGCATCGGGAATTCGACCGGCCTGGGTATGGCGCCGTTCATCGTCAATCACCCGGTACTGTTCAACAACTGGATCATGGTGCGCGAGGAGGCGATCTCGCGCGTTCGGTCCATTGATGTGGCTTCGGCGGATGAGGCACGTGTCTTTTGCGATGTCTTTGCACGCTGCAAACAGTCAATCGCCTGGTGGCGATCTGAACACCCGGTGCAGATGGAAAAGCTGGCGGCGTTGAATTCGGATCTGCAAGAAATCGAAAAATACCTGGCCAAGGATGATCTGACACAGGATCACCCCTGGAACCGTCTGATCCTTTGGTCCGAAACCGCGCTGACAGAAGAAGGTCAGGAGCTGCTGGCCTCTTTGATCCTTGAACCTTACGGCGCGCTTGTTGACGGGCTTGCGAGCTGCATGGCAGACACCAACGCCTCTGCACAGGTGATTGATGGGACAATGCCGGTATCAGCGGTGCGTGCGTTGATCCGGAACAGCTTTGACTGGGCTTTGAACCTTGATTGGGCCGCCGCCGAAAACTGCGCGCGGGCCTGGTACATATCCGAAGAAAAGCTGGAACCCCGGCTGGGGGAGCGGTTCGAGGAGCCGATCTCGGACTATGAACAACCTCTTGCACCGGCGCGGGATGCAACCTTGGCTTTCGAAGCGTTGCAGAACTGGCCTGATGACGCTCCAATAGCAGAGTTTCTGTTGCGCCATCCGGGACACCGCCACAGCGTGCGCCGCGCGCAAGTCAGCCGTATCGCACCCTACGGTGAAATTCGAGACAACACGATCAGCGCGCAGGTGATGCCCATTGATATGCTGCGCGCCAAACTGTCCTTCTTTGGGGCGACGCATTTCGACCCGCGTTCGGATCGGTGGGTGCGTATCTGCATGTATGCGGGCGCGCCCCACCCGGAAGAGCTGAACACCGCGAACGCCGATCTTTGGGTTTATCCGGAGGTTGCGCAATGACCTTCTCGTTGAACGAAGTGGAAGCCACCGCCAAACGCGCAACCCGTGGGGCTGGATATGCCTGGGGTGTGGCGGAGGAAGCCGCGAAAGCAACCCGATGGCTGTGCGTCCAGGGGTTTGACGGGCCTGCGATCCTGGCCCAGTTGCTTAAGCAGAAATTTGCGCCGCACCTGGAACATCACATCCCAGAGGCCCGGGACGGCATGTGGTCCGGCGCCCGGGATCTGTGTCCCCTTATGACCGGATCGGCATTATCAGATTTCCCGGACGCCCTGTCGCAAGGCAAAGTTCTGATTTCCAATGTTGCCGCTCCTCTTCTGTTGCTGCCCTTTGTCGCCACCATGGCGAAAAAGCGGAAATCGACTTTGGAAATCACATTGGACGGGGTTTCAGCGACCACTGATGGTGTTCATCTCAGCTGTGGCGATTTCGGAATGGAGAGGGCAAATCGCGTCGGGATAACCGAAACCGGCCGCATCAGACCCACCCGTTCCATGCACAGCCGCGCTGACCCGGATCCGGGGGCGTGGCAATTCCTCAACACTGTGGCGCATCGCACCTATGCCCCCGCAACTGAAGAATCCCGACTGCTTGGCGCTGGTTCAGGCTTGTCAGACAACGATTGAAGGACCACCCGATGACCGAAACCAGAACCCTCTCGCTTGCCGAAATCGAAGAGCTGTCATTCAATGCGCTGGTTGCCGCCGGCACAAGCGAAGAAAACGCGCGCCCTTTGGCTGTTGCCACAGCCGCGACCGAAGCGGACGGCGTGGCCAGCCATGGGCTGGCGTATATCCCGATCTATTGCGAGCATGTTCAATGCGGCAAGGTCGACGGTCAGGCAAAACCTGCCCTTGAAACCCCGCGTCCGGGCCTCATCCGCGTCGATGCCAAAACCGGGTTTGCACATTCGGCCATTGATCTGGGTTTCGAGGCGCTGATCCCTGCGGCACAGGAACAGGGCATCGCCGCATTGGCGATTACAAACAGCTACAATTGCGGTGTGCTGGGCTATCACACGTATCGGCTGGCCCAGGCAGGGCTGGTCGGATTGGGGTTCACCAATGCGCCAGCATCCATCGCACCTTCGGGCGGATCGAAACCTGTCGTTGGGACCAATCCGTTCTCGATCGCTGCACCGGGAACAGATGGTCAACCCGCACTGCTGATAGATCAGAGCGCCAGCACCATCGCCAAAAGCGAAGTGATGAAGCATGCAAGGGAAGGCAAGGCCATTCCCGTCGGATGGGCGCTGGACGCTGACGGCAACCCTACAACGGATCCTGACGTTGGACTGAAAGGCAGCATGGCCCCCTCGGGCGGCTACAAGGGCGTGGGTGTTGCTTTGCTGACCGAAGTCATGGCCGCAGCCCTTACTGGATCGACACTTGGGTTGAACGCATCGCCTTTTTCCGGAACGGCCGGTGGCCCCCCGAAAACGGGGCAGTTTTTCATTGCGATTGATCCCGTGGCGTCGTCCGCAGGTTTGTTTTCAAACGCCATGGCAACTCTGGTTGAGTCGATCAGATCTCAGGACGGCGCGCATCTGCCAGGTGATGGCCGCCGCAAGAGCCGGCTTTCGTCAAGCAAAGCGGGAGTTGCAGTGAACTCCGCAACCCTGTCAAAGATTGAAGCAATTTTGGGCTCAGGCTAGGTCAGGACCCATAACCAGTAGATGAGGTTTGCTACGAGTGCGATGGCTGATAGGAAGACCTTGGAACAACGGTCATAGCGTGTCGCCACGCGCCTCCAATCCCTAAGCCTGCCAAACATA
>NZ_WQFL01000010.1:0-132407 GCF_013034175.1 Ruegeria sp. HKCCA5463 | reverse complement strand
GCGAAGAATGCCGGATCCGACCAGCCAAAGCCGGTGAAAATACCTGCGGCACCGGCGTAGAAAGTGACAGCGAGGCCCAGCAGGTTGGTCCACATCAGGCCGGTCAGGATCTTGCGGCCCTCGACGCTGCCGGAGGGCGCATCGCGAAACAGGAAGCTGATGACGGCGATGCCGCCGAGAAAGATGCTGTTGTGCTGCGACAGAAACCAGGCGTAGCGGTCGTTCAGCTCAACACCATAGTTCGGCCACAGCAGGCCGGGCGCAAAAAACAGGGCCAGAGCGAAGAAAGCGTAGATCACGCTGTGCGCTGTCAGGAAGGTGCGATTACTCATCAGTATGATCCTTTCGGGTGTGGTGCACGCTGCGGCGGAGCCGGTTCAGCATCCGTATGGTCTGGCGCTTGCCGTCGGCGGGCAGACCTTCAAAGATCTCCGCCAATGCGGCGTTGTGGATGGGCAGGAAGGTTTCGACCTTTGCCCTGCCTTCGGTTGTCAGGGACAGGACGCGGCTGCGCCGGTCCGTATCGCTAGCCGATTTTTCGACAAGCCCGGAGCGGATCAGGTTCTTGATCACCACATCCAGGTTGCCGGAGGTTCCCAGCGCCCGTTCCAGCAGCGTATTCACGGTCATCGGGCCTTTGTTGCTGAGAGTTTCCAGCACGTCCCATTGCGACGCTGTCAGTCCTGCGGCCCGGAATACCGGGCCGATTGCCCGGTGGAACTGCTGGGCACTGCGCAGGAGGGCCAGAACCAAGGCCATGTTTTCGCGGTCATGTGTGTTTCGTTTCATACTTTGATATTTATCCCTATGTAGGGATATTTCAAGTTGCGCCTTTAAGGAAATTGGGAGCGGGCCGCCACCCCTTTGTTTTTTTTAAGCAATAAGTTGGATTTGCGCCGGGAAAGCCTGCTGCGCTATTCGCGCAGCAGGGCCTTGAAGATATCGGAATGATCCAGCCTGCCAATGATGTCGCGGCCATTGGACACGAAGTACTCTCCGCCGTCGTTCAGCTGCGCCCGCATCAGGTCCTTTACCGTTGTGCCGGCATCGCGCACCCGCGCGCCAGCAGGAATGGTGCCGTTGACCGGCTTCATGATTTCCGCTGCACGAAGCACATTCATCGGATTCATATGGGACACGAAACTCCGAACGTAATCCGTGGCTGGCTTCAGCACGATCTCCTGCGGTGTGCCCAGCTGCACGATGCGGCCGCCTTCCATGATCGCAATCCGGTTGCCAAGTTTAATCGCCTCGTCCAGATCGTGGCTGACGAAAAGGATCGTCTTCTTCAGGTCCGCTTGAAGCTCCAGCAGTTCGTCCTGCAGCTCGTTGCGGATCAGCGGGTCCAGCGCCGAGAACGGCTCATCCATCAGCAGCAGCGGCGCGTCGGTGGCAAAGGCGCGGGCCAGGCCCACCCGCTGCTGCATACCACCCGACAACTCTGAGACATTGGTATTGGCCCATTGCCCAAGATGCACCTTTTCCAGCTGCCGCATGGCCCGCTGAAGCCGCTCTTCCCGTGGCACGCCAGCAGCCTCCAGCCCGAAGGCCGCGTTTTCCAGAACCCTACGCCAGGGCAGCAGGCCAAACTGCTGAAATACCATCGACACGTCACGGCGGCGGAGGCTCCGCAATTTTGCAGCAGAGGCGGCGGCAAGGTCCACAAGCCCCCCGTTGCTCCGCAGATGCACGGAACCGGCGGCCAATGGATTGAGCCGGTTGGAGGCGCGCAGCAGGGTCGACTTGCCGGAGCCGGACAGGCCCATCAGCACGACGATCTCACCTTCCTGCACGTCCAGCGAACAGTTGTGGACCCCCAGGATCTGCCCGGTTTCCGCCCGGACCTCTTCCCGGCTCCGGCCCGCATCCATCAGCGGCAAGGCGGATTTCGGATTGTCCCCGAACACGATGCTGGCGTTCTCGAACTTGATGACCGGCTGTGTCATATCAGCCCCTCCCGGCTTTCAGAAGGCGGTCCAGAAGGATCGCAACGATAACAATTACAACGCCAACTTCGAAGCCCTTGCCGACGTTGACCTGGTTGAGCGCGCGCAGGGTGGGAACGCCAAGCCCGCTGGCGCCGACAAGCGCAGCTACAACGACCATCGACAGCGACAGCATGATGGTCTGGGTCAATCCGGCCAGGATCTGAGGCATGGCCCAGGGCAGCTTCACCTTCCACAGCACCATCGCCGGGGTGGCGCCAAAAGCATCCGCCGTTTCCACCAGCGCATGCGGCGTCGAGGAGATGCCAAGGTAAGTCAGCCGGATCGGGGCAGGGACGGCAAACACAACTGTTGCAATCAGGGCCGGAACCGCACCGAGACCAAACAGCACCAGCGCCGGAATCAGGTAAACGAAGGTGGGGATCGTCTGCATCAGATCCAGAAGCGGCTGCAGAAGCCGGTAGAGCCAAGGCCGCCCGGCAGCCAGAACCCCGACAGGCACGCCGATCAGCATCGACATAGTGGTTGCCGCGAGCACCAGAGACAGTGTTTCTGTGGTCTCGATCCAGTACCCTTGGTTGATGACCAAAAGCAGGCCGAGTGCCGCAAAGGCAGTCAAGGCCAGCGAGCGGTGCAGATACCAGGCCAGCCCTGATACGAGGCCAACCAGCACCAGCGGATGCGGCATCTGCAAAAGCCACAGGGTGGCTGCCACGATGGTTCCGATACCCTCTGACAGCCCGTCAAAGAACCAGGCCATATTGCCGGTCAGCCAGTCAACCATCAGCTTTGCCCAATGGCCGACCGGGATCTTATGTGTTTCAAGCCACTCCATGGCTTTCTCCAATTCTTGACCTTGTGCCTGAAGCCGGCTCCAGCCAATTGAGAGCGGCATCGCACATCTTGGGATCCAGAACATGCCCGACGCCCGGCAGCAGCTCGAAGCGGGCCTCCGGGATCAGCGCAGCCGCTGCCGTGCCCCGTTGCGGGGAAATACAGCTGTCGCGGTCGCCGTGCAGAACCAGTGTCCGGCTTTGGATTGACTTGAGCAGCTGCCGCCGGTCCGGCGTGGTGAGGACAGCCAGCGCGTGGCGGGCTGCACCGCCGCAAGAGTAACCAGCAGCATAGATGGCATCTATTTCGGCCCGCAATTCCGGCGTATCCAAGATCCGTCCTGCGCCGTAGACTAGGGCATCCTCCAGAAGGTATGTCCGGATCAGGTCCGGATCCGAAGGCCGGGTAAACAGCCGGGCCATCCGGCACTTGGAATCCGCATCGCCATCGACTTCGGCCGTGCCGTCGTTGCTGGCAAGTTGCACAAAGCGTCCGGCCCGCGGGCCCGCGGCAGCGGCCACCAGCTGGCTGATCATGCCGCCCATGGAGAATCCGATGATGTCAAAGGTGCCGATCTGCAGGCAGTCCAGCAGGGCCAGGACATCATCCCGCATGTCAAAGAGCGAATAGGGGGCCAGATCCTGGGCGGCTACGGCATCGCCTTGCATCCAGATCCCGGCCGCAAGCGGCTCGCTGTCCTCACCGCAACGCGGGGATTTCCCGGCATCGCGGTTGTCAATGCAGATGACCCGGCGGGTTTCCGACAGCTGCCGGATAAATTCCGCGGGCCATTCGATTGCCTGCATGCCCAGTCCTACAAGGAGGACGACCGGATAGGCCGCCGGATCACCGGCTTCCCAGTAGCCGAGCTGCACCGGCTGGCCGCTTGCCTTGGCGGTGTGAGGAACGAGCCACTGCACGATGGTCACTCCAGCCCCGCATAGGCTCGGACTGCGGGCAGGCCCGGGGCGCCTGCAAGCGTGTCAACTCCGTCCAGCCAGCCATCCAGCATATCCGGGTGCTGCTTGATCAGCCGCAGCGCCGCCTCTTCGGGATCTTCGCCATCGTTGATGATATACCCCATGCCCTCGCTTTCCATCGGCACGGTAAAGTCCAGCTGGGCGATCAGGCGCCCGATGTTCGGGCATTCCCCGGAATAACCCGCGCGGGTCTGGGTATGCACGGTCGCAGCCCCGAAGTCCGGACCGAAATAGTCGTCGCCGCCGCTCAGATACTCGATGTCAAATTCCACATTCATCGGGTGCGGCGCCCAGCCCAGAAAGACGACCCAATCCTCCCGCGACACGGCCCTGCGCACCTGCGCCAGCATGCCTTGTTCCGAGCTCTCTACAACGTTCCAGCCGCCCAGCCCGAAGGCATTCGTTTCGATGATATCCATCATCTGCGTGTTTGAGCCGGGCTCGATGCCGTAGAAGCGGCTGCCGAACTTGTCCGCATGCGCGGCGAGGTCGGCAAAGCTGGTAACGCCCGCGTCATACACGTACTTCGGCACGGCAAAAGTGTATTTCGCCCCTTCCAGGTTCTGGTTCACCGTCTCGATGGCATCGCCTTCGATATAGGGTGCGAAATAGGTTGCCATGGCAGGGTCCCAATATCCCAGGAACAGGTCCAAATCGCCGTTGACCATCGCCTCGTATGTGACCGTGGTGCCGAGCACCTTTGTTTCCGCCTCATACCCCAGCCCCTTCAGCAGCACGGATGCCACACCAGAAGTGAGCGCCAAGTCCGTCCAGCCCGGCTCCGCCATCCGGACTTTCTCACAGGATGCTTCGGCCAAACCCGCCCCCAGAAGCGAAATGCCAAGGGCAGCTGAAATCGAGAATGTTTTCATTTTGTCCTCCCAAGTTTATAGACTCGATGGTCTATTAATAGTCTGTTAGGTACTATTTGACACCCGAGTCAACAAAATATTTACTTTGAGCAATTCTGGGAGAGCGAGATGAAGCGGACGAAACTGTGGCGGCTAAGGACCGAGGAGTATTCCAAAGCAGCCTTCGAAGTCCTTAGTGACGAAGGGCTTTCCGGAACCACCGTGGAGAAGGTCGCCAAGCGTGCGGGCGTCTCGAAGACCAACGTCCTGCACTACTTCGGAAACAAGGCCCGGCTACTGGAAATGGCTTTACGCTACGCTAATGCCGACTTGGCCCGAGATGTACGAGCGCTGATGATTCGCTCAAATACGCCTTGGGAAAGGGTCTACTCAGTGATCGAAGCTAATTTTTCGCGGCAGTATTTCACGCCCAAACTCTCACACGCCTGGTTGTCGCTGCTCGCTGAAATCCCGTACAATCCGAGCTACCAGAGGATACAGACGGCCATTCACCAGCGGATGCACTCGAACCTGATGCATGCACTAAAGCAACTGACCGAGCAGGAGAGGGCAGAAGAAATCGCTCTGGCGATATCGGCGATGATTGATGGCCTATGGTTGCGTTGCGGCCTGCATGAAGGGGGCATTGGCCGCGACACCGCCCTGCAGCAGATGGAGTTACTGATGGAGTCTCTGTTCCCTGACTGCCCTGAACGGTTGGCTGCAAAGGCTCGCATTGAAGAGATCCAATCGATTTTGACGCCCTATGAAGCCCCTCTGCGACGGGAAATTTGATCAGATCAATGACAGGTGAGGGCTTTGCGCAAAGCATCCGCTATCACCCACCCAACAACTCCTCAATGAAATCCTCCTGCCGGTCGAGCGCAGCTTCCCACTCCTTCGGCACCGCCGCATCCCGCCCGAACATCTCCGGCTCAGGCTGCCCGCGCCCAGCCTCCATCGCCATAACGCTCATTGCGCGTGCTTCGCGGCGCTGCGAGCGGTCCCGGACAGGCGCGCGATCGGCTGGTTTCACCGGCTCATCAGTACTTGCCTCGTCATCACCATCGCCGCCCCAGGGCCCAACGCCCTGCACACTCGGCGGATAGGGGAAGGGCTTGCCCTCCTGGCGGGCGAGCATGTCCTTGAAGAACGGATCATCGTAATATTTGATCCGGCTCGCTTTGATCGGATGTTGGGGCGAGGCGAGGATGATCACCTCGTCAGGATCCATCAGCCGAGCCTCGGTCTCAGAAAGTAGCGGCCGCTCTTCCAGCCGCGCCGATGTCGAGGTCGCGCCGAGGAAACCCTTGTTGCGGCCATACATGCGGGTCACGGCCTCGCGGGTGGTGCTGCCAACGGCGGCCGAAACCTCTTTCACTGTGCGCTGGTCGCGCGGGGTGATGTAGAGCTTGAGCCCTGACCCGTTCTCGAGGCTTTCGCGGCCCTCGGGACCGTAGATCCGGTCGAGCGAGGCCAGAGACTGCGCGATCATCGCGACGCGCCCACCATAGCTCGCCAGCGAATGGATCGCGCGTTCGAGGTAGGGCATCGCCCCCATCTGCTGGAATTCGTCGATCATCATCATGACGGGCCAGGGCTCGTCCTGGCCGGGCTCGTTCAGCCGGATCGAGGCGATGAGATCGGCGAACATCAGGCGCAGAAGCGGCGCCAGCGTCGCGATGTGATCTTCAGACACCGCGATGTAGAGCGACTGCGGAGTCTTCCGGAAGGTCGAGAAATCAAAGTCACTCGCCTCGGTGGCCGAACGGACCGCCGGGTTGTCCCATTGCTTGAGGCCTGCAGTCATCAGCGCCTGGATGTTCGAGGTTAGGAGCCGTGAAGAGGCCGAGGCGGCATTGGTCCAGAGCTCGCGCAAAATGTCTTCTTTGGCCTCGTCAGCGTAGGTCTTGTACTGCGCGTTCTTGTAGTCGCCCCCGGCGACGATCTTGTTCACCTCGCCGAGGTTCGGTGTGCCGCGCTGTATTGCGAGCAGGCAGGCCGCGACAAAGATTGACTTTCCAGCCTCAGAGAAGGTGTCGAGTTGCTTGTTGTCCTTGTCGAGGAAGAGGTCGGCGAGGATCGAGACTTCAGTGAAGCGCTGCGCGAATGTCGGGGCCTTGGCGATCCGGGCGAGCGGGTTGTACCGGTGCGTGGCATTGGCCCAGTCGAAGGGGCTGAACCGATAGACCTCGTCACCGTTCAGCGCCCGGAGCCGCGCGGTCTTCTCGAAGTTCTCACCCTTCACGTCGAGCACCACGACCGAGCCAGCGAAGCTCAGAAGGTTCGGGATCACGAAGCCGACGCCCTTACCCGCGCGGGTCGGGGCCACCATCATCACATGCGGGATGGTGGTCGAGGAGATGAACTCAGCCTTGGAACTCGGCGCGCCGAGCTTGCCACAGACGAATCCCTTGCCGGGTGCCTGAAGCATATCGTTCTTCTTCAACTCCACCTTGGTCTGCCAATGGGCCGAGCCGTAGTCGTCGCGCTCCTTCTTCCAGGTCCAGGCCAGCGCCAAAGCGCCAAGCCCGATCGCCCCGAAGCCGACGGCGCCGAATCCAACCTTGAAAGCCTCCGGATGTGCCGCGCGCGTGCCCGCGCTCGCCGTCCAGAGCGCCAACATGTCGAAGCTGCCAAAGCCGGTTTTCAGGGCCAGGGTCAGGTAGAAAGCGGCTATGATGGTTCCGATGACGGCACCGCAGATCACACCGAAAAGAAGCGCAGCCCAGAGGGGAAGTGTCTTGGTCATGGTGGTCATCCCCTTCAGAATTCCATCTCGTCATCGAGACCGCGGTCCCGACCGAGATCGCGCCCCATTTCCTGCGCCTCCTGCTGGCCGCGCAGCCGCGCCACTTCGGTCGCCTTGTCCTGCTGCAACCCGGCAGCGCGGTCGGTGAAGACCTGGTCGCCGGTCTCCTCGAAAGTCATCTCGAGGAATTCCTGCGTGACGGTGATCTGGTCGAGCTTGCTCGGAAGGGCTGCGTCCAGCACCTCGTAGTTCCCGCGACGAAGCTCGGCCAAGCCCTCTTCACCCAATTCCCTGAAGAGCTCGGATTGCAGGGTCCGCTCGACCGTTTCTTCCTGTTCCTCGGTGAGCTTACCGTCCCGCAGCATGTCGGCGAGGTCCTGCAGGTAGGAATTGGGCGTCCGGTCATCCTCGTCGATGAGCGGCAGTGTCGCCTCTTCCTCATCGGCAAGGGTCCGGCCAATCTCGACGCCCAGTTCTTTCGCGCGCTCCATCAACGCGTCCATCACCCCATCGACCTTCTCGAGCGCGGCATCAAGCTGCTCGTCATTGGCGGTCTCCACGCTCAGACCGTCCTTCGCCAGCACCGCGTTCATGTCGCGCTCGACCCAGTCCTGCGCCATGCCGTAGTTCCGCGTGCCGCCCGCTGCGATCCGGGCCACCAGTTCCACGCTGTCCATGCCTGCCTCCTCGGCGCGCTCGAGCACATCGCGTAGCCCCTCGTCATTGCCGGGCTGCAGCGCGGTGATCAGCACCTCGCTGCCCGCCCCCGGCGGATAGGGTTCCTCGAGCTGCTTGCCGAAACGCGCGCGCAGTTCCGGGTCCGGCACCATCTGCGAGAGGTCCGCGATGATCGGCGCGGCCTTGGCTTCAAAAACGGCGCGCTCGGTCGGGTCCAGTTCCTCGGCTTTGAGCCTCAGCGCCTCGATCGTGCGCTCGGAATAGTCGATCGCATCACCGACGGTCTTGATGTCCTTCATGTCTATCTCTCCTTCGGTGAAGTTCCACGGCGTGACCGAGCCAAGCCCGTCCGCCATGCCGCGTACGGCGCGCGCCATGTGACGCTGGTCCATCCGGTCCAGCAGGTCGGCAAGGGTCTTGTAGTCCTTGGCGAAGCCCACCACCTGCGCCTGCGCGATGGCGGATTCCTTGGCAGTCAGGGCGATCTCGCGCGGCAGGCGGGCCTCTTCCTTAGCGCGGTAGATTTCCTCGATCCCGGCGGCTTTCTCGAAGATGCCGCGCTCAAGCCGGGTGGTGGCGTCGAGCATCACGCCGTAGCCTTCCGCGATCTCGGCCTGCTTTTCGCGCATCAGCTGCGGCGACATCACGCCTTCGGCCCAGCAGGAGAACCAGGTGCCCTTCTCGACGCCGCGATTGTTCAGGATAATGTGAGCGTGCTTGTGCGCCCGGTCGTCATGGACTGCGAGCACATAATCCCACTGGTCGCCGTATTCGCCGCTCTCGAAGAAATGCTCCGTCCAGTCCATCGCGATGTCGCGCACCTGGTCGACGGTTACGTCGGTCGGGAAGGACAGCAACATGTGCGAGGTGAAGCCGAGCTTGGTCGAGCCGCGCCAGGTCCCGGCCCAGTCCTCGATGATGTCTTCCTTCTGCTCCTCAGAAAGCACCGCCGCATCGGTCAGCGCGTTGGTCATCGTCGAATAGGTGTAGACCGCCTTGTCGTTGATGTAGGAGATCTGCGCCCCGAGCGAAGCGCGCGTCTTGCAGCCCCCGGCCCGGATCCGTTTGAACACCGCCGCCCGGCTCTGGCCCGAGGCCGCCTTCAGCGCGTTGCGCGCCGACAGGGATCCGACGCGCGTGAAACTGCGGCCCTGCCGACGGCCCGCCAGCCGCGCATCGATCCGCGCCGCGGCCTGGCCCCGGATGCGCTCATCCTCCCAGAGCCGCCCCATGACCGAAGTGTAGAGTGCGAGCGGATCAGCCATTTCGAGAGTTCCGGTTCTTCAGAAAATCATCGGGTATCGCCGTTCGCGTTCGAGGCTTGCCGAGAGGCAGCGAAGGGCGATCCAATTCTGAACCGGAACTCTCACGCACTAGCCTCAATCCGCACTCGATCGTGCGCGGGCCGTCCTCCAGAACCGCGCTCTCCGCCCCCTGCCCTTCTTCCTTTTGCGGCCACTCCTGGTGACGCAGTGCCTGCGCCGCATCTTTCATCCGACCCAGCTCACGGCTCATGGACTGCACAAGATCGAGAAGTTCGATCAGCACCGCGCGATCCGCTTCCGAGACCGCCAGCCGACCGCGATGGACCGCCTTGGCAAGCACCAAACCAGCGTCGCTCACATCCTTCGCCTGACGCCATGCAGCGCAGAATTCGGCGACCAGATCACGCGGCACATCGAGGAACCCGCACCGCCCGCGCAGCACCGCATTGAGCGCCTGCGACCGGTTGGCATAGCCCCGCTCGCGCCACTCCGCGTCGAAGGCGTCCAGCTCTGATCGGCTTGCCCGGAAGGCCACTGTCTCGCTCGGATCGCGCACCGCGATGCCCTCGCCCGCCTCCTCTTTCGCCAGCCGGTTCACATGGCGCGGGGAGATGCCAAACGCCGCCGCCAGCTCCTTGGCGCTCTCGCCCGCCGCGAAGCGCCGCGCGACTTCGATGCGCTCTTCAAGCTTCAGGTTTTTCGCTGGCTTCGGCACGGGTCAGACCCCTCGGACAAAATGTGCAAACATTGGCCATATCCTGCCAATGTCTTCCTTCTCTCCTTCGCTTATACTTCAATACATCACATTGCGCAATATTACGTTTTGCATGTCGTGTCTTTTTGCTGGCCGGTGCTGGCACATCTCGATCAACGGAGTGATACGACGTCGGACCACTCAACACGCTTCAAACCAACACCAGCCGGGGAACAGTGAGCCCTTCTGTTTCGCCAAGACGCCGCCAAAATTTCGTCCAGCTTTGTTCGCGTGGGAACATCAACAAGACTGAGAAAGGCCGCACAGAAATGGGCGACCTTTTCTTCTGAATGCTATGCGACGCGCAACCGTCAGGCGGCAGTTACTTCATGATCCGTCAGAACCATGTTTTCCGTGATACCCACAAAGAGCGGCGTGATCTGGTACTCACCGTCCTCGATTTCCGGGGGCGTCACGGCAACAATCGCAACCGCAGGTGCTCCGTCGAGGAAGCAGGAGAACAGCGCGAAATTGTCGTGCTCTCCGGAAGTCAGCGCCTCAAAGGCGCTGATATGTTCGGGTTGGATATTAGTGCTCATGTGACGATCCCTCCGGCTTCGCGTGCGCGTTCGGCATAGGTGCTGAGCGGTGCCTCGGCTGTGAAGTGGAGGTCGCGCTCGATCGGTAGGCCGAGACGACCGCGATGCGCCATAAGGACGCTGAGCCGAACTGAACCCAGTTCCGGATAGCCGAGGCCGAGATCGCAGAGTCCGAATGCGATATCTGCGTCTTCAGGGTCGGTTTCGCTCAGGAGCCAAGTGGCGCCGCCGTCTGGAGTGAAGAGCTTTACCACCGGCTCGAAGTCGATGGTGTCCTCGCCAGCTTCGATGCGGGTCTGGTTGGCGCGGCCATTGGCGGCCAGCTGGTCGAGGATGGATTGGGGCAGAAGTTCCATTGTGTCTGTCCTTCGTGTGAGATGTCGGTGAGGTTTGGCGGGAGGGGCACGAGGCCCCTCCCCGGCCGGGTCACTCGGTGACCTGGCCGTCGTCGCTGTCGGCTTTGGGCTCGAAGAGGACGAGCTCGCCATTCACCGGGGTTGCGAAGAGCTGGATGGTCATGAAGGACTTGGCGCCTTCGTTCTGCGGGAAGGCGACGCCCACCTTGTGGAAGCGGGTCTTGCCATCCTTGCCGGTGTCGGGAGTGTTGACGGTGTAGTACTTGGTCATTTCGGTTCTCCTTCGTTTTCGATGCAAACGGGAGACCGGGACCGCCCGGACCGGCTGTCAGGCTGAACTTTGGCGCGCGAGGAATGACTGCGAAGCAGGCAGGGGAAAGTTCTGCTTGAAGGGGGTGGCTGAAAGCCGCGCCCGACAGACGGGCCAGGTCACGGAGATTGCATCAGGAAGAAAACGAGAGGGGAACCGGGGTGGCCGGGCTGCGTGCCGATCACGCCAGACCGCAGGAGGACTGGCTACGTCCACGATGGATGACGCCTGAAGTTGGATGACCCTGCCACGACCGGAATGACATGTCCCTGCGCAACCTGATATGGCGGGGCATGATCAAGCTTCGACCCATTGCCGATGACGATCTCGTCCTGGACCAGTCCTGACTGCTTCGGGCCATGGAGCTCGCCTTTGCCTATGCCGACACACACGGCGGGATCGGGCTGACACAGACCAAGGCGTTCAACCGGAAGTTCGCGCATTGGATGGCGGCGAACTCGCCCTGGCCGGATTACAAGGCAGAGGAACTGTTGCGATTGAACAAGGTGCTCAATGAATGGGATGTCGCACCGGCCATGGTCGTGCATGACCTCATGATCGTCATGAAGCTGGGTCGGCACTTGAAGGGCAAGTTCCAGGTCTCAAAGAAAGCCAAAACTTTGGCCTCAAACCGTGGCGCCTTCTTCGCCGACCTCGCCGAGACCTACCTCTTTCGCTACAATCACGCCCGCACCGCCCGGTCCGAGTTCACCGCACCGGGCAACTGGGACATCTTCCTCAACATCATCAATGTCGAGGCGGAGCAAGGCCTTACCGAGCCGCATCTGGTGAAGACGCTCTACGGCTTGGAAAAGTACGGCGTCTATGATCGGGAATACTACGATCACGCGGGGTTTCTATTCAGCCACGTCTTACGGCCCCTGAGCTGGATCGGTTTTCTGGTGGAGACACGCAAGAGCACGAAACGGTCCGACGAGACCTATTGGAAGACGCCGTTTTGGCACGCCTGTCTCCAGCTCAGCACCGCTTCGCGTCGAGACTGAAATACAAGGCAAGGCGCGGGTCTTGGCTCAAAGGCGCGTACCAACCGGGCTCGCCGATCGTTGCCGAACCCGGCCAGGATGAGGAAAAGCCGATCGGCTGCGGCTTCACTGAGAGGTCTTCCAGAATACTCTGTGCATTTGTCAGTTCCAGCCTGGTGCAAGGACGGTGTTGCGTGTTGTCGATCAGACGGAACAGCAACAGGTCTCCGCGTCGTATCACGTAGAATTCGGGGAGGCCCTCCTGGTTAAGCCACGCTCTGGCGAGATCGGTCTGACCGAATGTCTGCTGCTTCAACCATTCGAACGCAACAGAGGTCATCTTGGCGGATTCGAACAAGGCAAAGCCCAACTTGATCGGCTGAACCGGGCCGTTCGACCATGCCAATGTCTTTTTGATGGTATGTTCTGCCGGATCGAGCGCCTCGTTGAGCGGCAGGGGCGCCGCAGGCGTGAACAACGCTGCAACATGCACGGCGTCGCCGCCATTACTAGGGTCCGCAACCTTTTGATAGAGCACATGCGTCAGGTCATCGGTCTTACCGTCTATCTTGCCAAGCAGCATAGTCGAGGCCGACAAGGGCGCCTTGTGTCTCATCACAGGGCTGTCCTTGGAAAGCACCAGAATATCTCGGTGGCGCAGCTGGATCAGTAGGGCCTCGGACGTAGGCAATGACTCCAACGGTGCCAGGTCGCGCAATTCACCGAACAAATCGGCGACCTCGCCCAATATCTCTTCGGCCAGCGGAACCCCTGTCGCGGGGACATAATTCACCAATGTCTGGTGACCGTTTCCGTCGAGGACGTCGAGGCCGCGACACGGTTCTTCCAGAAGCGTGTCATCGGTCGCTGGGCGAAGGTCCATCACCGTTAACTCCGACCGGCAGTTCGACGAAAGGCCCGAAGCCCAGTTCACGAGCGGCGTGGCGTTCCGGCGGACATGTCCCGGATCCGTGTCGACCAGCCGAAGCATTCTTGAGGCATGCCTTGAAACCGCCAAAAACCCGCCGTTGGCGTTTTCGACCAAGGCGTGGGTCGCCGACAACGCCTGCAAGTCGCACGACATGGATGTCTGGAACAGAACCACGAGTTGGTCGCGTGCCGGGTGCATAAGGGGGAAACGATCACATATCAGAGTGAAATCACCCGTGGCCTCTTCGGCAAAGAGGCAACCGGCGTCGGTTGGGCCGGTGCCTGCCTGCACCCCAAGGAAGGGTCTTGATCCGATCTTGAACAAAAGGGCTTTGCTGCCGGTACAAGCGGGCGTTTCCAACTGCATGAATGCCGCGCCGATACTTGGACTCATATCTGTCTGGAGCTGGCTGCAATCGGTGTTCTCGACCTCCACGACCGCAACGCCCTGACCCGTGCGTGATTTGAACACATCGACATTCCCGACGTGCGCCGCATCCTGGCACGCGGTAAAACTGCCATCGTCGGTGCGGCCCAGGTACTCCGGCGGGCGGCCGTACTGCTTTGCAATATAGATCAGCATATCCGCGAGCGTTCGCGCGTCGGTGTGCGACATACCGGCGGCAAGGTCGCCCATGGCTTGCCAGGCCTGATCCACGTCACGCATGAAAAACTCGCCCGATACCGCGCCATTGGCATCCAGCCAAAACAACACCGGGAACGATCCGTCCTGACGCAAAAGGACGGTTCCCTCTTCCGCGAAGTGATCAGGAAGCGACGGGAGCGGCGCGGACCGTGGCTCGAACGTTCGCAGGTCGATGATCCCGACCCCGCCGAGGATTGCCGTCCGCGTCGGCATCAGGTCAGCCCTCAGGACCTGAGCCGTCCTGACGATACGCGCATCCTGCGGCGGCTGCGCCAGCTCCATCCCGGCAACACGGGACAGCAAGATCAGATGCTTGTCCTCTCGCGTATCGACATCGTGGAACTGCCCCAGCTCGGCAACGTCGCGGCCGGCAGTTTTCCACCACACCCTGGCACTCTGGGCCAATGCCAGAACGCGACCCTCCCGTTGGGCCAGCTTGATGTCGACATCGGGGCTCTGTCCCGAAACAGCCAGGGCAAAGGCGCGCATGTTGGCTTCCCGCTCCTGCCCGAGGTCCGAGACATCGAACCACTGCCAGCCCGACACCATAGCGACCAGACCCTCAGATATTCTGGGGGCAGAAACGAGCAGCGAGATGTCGCCGCCCACCGAGGTGCAGGTCGCTGATGCTGCGCCATTGAGCCGCGACAATCCCCGCACGAGATTTTGCAACCGATCGGGAGTACCCTCGCAGTTTGGCAGGAAAGTCACCCTGGGCACGAGGGCCGCGCCCTCAACGGCATGCAACGACGCGATGCTGAGCGTTTGTTTCGGCGTGGCGGAGAGCGGCGCAATCAACTGCGGCTCGTCAGCGTCCTTGTCGGGGAGCCACAGCCCCTTTCGCCCGCCCTTCAGCCTGCCGGTTTCGATGTGGGCGATGATTAAGGCCACGGGCAAGGGACTGCCTGCCGCGCGCCAGTAGATCGGGCCGACAGAACTGCGCGCCGTAATGGTTTCCCACATCGTCAGGTTCCCGGGCCCCCGGCGGTGTTCAAAAGACATGGCGAGCCCAGCAGGCGAAGAGACCGCGCCCGTTTTCACCAACCATTCCGGAGGTTCGAACGGTTGCGCCACCTTGAGTATTCGGCGCAGCGCCGCATCCCGGATCGACGCTTCCCCGACTGAGGGGATCGTTCCTGCCGACGCGCCCGGTGGCCGCCGAGAAAACACTCCCAACTTTTGCCATCCCTGGCTGGCATCTTCGCGGAGCCATACGTCGCCGTTGCGAACTTCGGCGGCCAACAGGCGTTCGGACCGAGTCAAGACCTCGTAGACCGCGCCCTCCGGCGTAGCGAACCGCTGCGCGAGGGCAACTGCGGCGTCAATCGCGGGTCGTGCATTCAGGGCAATCGCCAGGGATCGCACATCCCGGCCGCCCGCGTTCAATTGCAGCGCCACCGAGGCCCCGGCGCTCCATCTCCCCACCAAGGTCTCGCATTCGGCGTCAGAGGCGCAGACCAGATCGAGCGTGGTGAAGCCCAATTCCAGTGTCGTCTTGCTCAGCGCATCCAGACGTTCGACCAAGAGACGCATGAGGTCTGATTGCTCGGTCTCGAACAGGCCTTCCATCACACGATAATCGACCTTGATCTTTTGATCGCCGAACGTCGCGACGATCTTGCGTTTCGTGCCCGCCACGTGCAGATTGCGGCGCCGATCGTCGAGCATGCGAAACACGTCGGCTCGGATTCTGGGTGTCGTCAGACTCGCAACAAAGATATCGGCGGTGCCCGGCCCCTCCTCCAATGCACCGAAGTCGAGGATTTCCTGGAAGAAGGCGGAATAGCCGCCATCCGGGTTTTGCCAGACATTGATCACGGCACCGTTCGCGCCATGGCACGTGTCCGCATCGACCAGCGCCTCGCGGATGCTCTCCACTGCGGCCTCCACGACGCTGGTATTGCCTTCCGCGCCTTGCGGCAACGCGACGCTGACGCCGGTCAACAAGCAGGGCAGCAACTGAGGTTCATCGTCTGCCGTACCTGCGAGCGGATTCGGATTCATGAACGCAACTGACCATGCGGCCAGCGAGTTGCCAGACCCGACATCGACGCTGCCATCGCCGAAGACCCAGATGTCGCGCCCATCTACCAGTTCGGTTTCAGCCAGCAGATCCATACCCGAGAACGCACCGACGCCCAGCGCCCCGGTGCGCGCAGCGAAATCGTCCCGGACGGTCATCGCCAAGGGAAGGGGCAGACTCTCGGTCGGCTCGATCACTGTCGCAGCGGCCGGATTGCGCAGCGGCACCTTCATCATGCGGAGGCGGCCATCCGCGGCAAACTGCGTCAGCAGTACGGCATCCGGCGTCCCCGCAGGGCCCGCCTGTATGCTAAAATGTGGCTCATCGCAGAGAAGGGCCGGGCCGTCCTGCCAATCGGCGTCGAGCTTGCCTGCCATGGACGACAGAACCTCTGCCATCTCGGCGCTGCGGACGGTCAACCCGGTCAGGTTCGCGCAGGCCCATCCTGCGTCGCTTACCAAATAGATCGGACCATCGCGCAAGAACCGGAACGCCCCAATCGTGTCCGTTTTGATCCCTTCATAGGCATCCCGGTTAAAAACCGCGTCGCGTCGCGTCGCAACGGTCGCGGAAAACACTTCGAGCCAGCGCGAATAGATCGAGCTGCCGAACGCTTCCTCGCCTATCACGACTTCGGGAAACGCCACCTCTTCCCCGGGTTCGAGATGCACGAAGCGGCGCGGGCATGCGCCGACTGCCGTCGCACAATCCTCGCCGCGCACCTCCAGGATCAGTGGATCGACCTGCGCATCGGACACCGACGGCCAACCGTTCAGGACCACATAATCGACAAGCCTGGCCAGCAGTGCCGGCTCTGCATTGGGCTGGCGCAAATCGACGGTGGCCACGTTTTCGTCCTGCTCGAGGAACAGAAACTGCCTGGATTGGCCATCCTGCGCTGTCGTCACGCTCCAGGCGTTGACGCCTTCGACCTCGATGGATTGCCCCGACAGCACTCTTTCCGTGGTGCCGAACCGGGTCAAGACCTTGCTCACAGCCCGGATGAGCGTTCCTTTATTGGGCGCCTGATCGCCCTCGATCCGCAGGAAAGGCATGAATTCAAGGCTATCTGCGTCCGGTCTCAGGATCCGTTGCGCATCGTCTTCGCGAACCATCACGAAGCTTTTCTGATGCCCGTCTCCCATGGGCACCGCAACCAGATCGAACGCACTCGGCAATTCATCGGACAGGATCCCCTTCGCTAGCGTGGCCAACATCGCCGGATCACCGTTGGCAGCACCCAACCCTTTGATTGTGGTTCGGACGAAAAGCTCGCCGAAGAAATCCAGCTCCGTCTTTTCGGGCGAGACCTCGTCGCATTGCTCATTAGGGTGGCCGGATGTTTCCGCATTTTCGAGCGGACTGAGCTCCACCGTCAGATCCGAGGGCAGCGCGTTATCGTTATTGTACTCCGTAATGCGAAGCCACGCAGGTCTGCGGGACGGGTCGATGCGATAGTCGAGTTGCGCCGAATGTCTTTTGGTATGGCTGTCATCGTCTCCGGCAAGCCGATTCAGGCCTGCGTCAAAAAGGCAAATGACGCTGTCTGCGGTGTCATGAACTGATGTGATCCGGAACCCGGTCATCTCTTCTGGCAGGTCCAGTTTGAACCAGAACCGATTGCCCTCGGGGAATTCATCGAACCTGTCCGCACCACCCCACGTTTCAAGCGGGGTCAACGCGGCTTCGTAGTCAGGTGCCGAAACCCGTTTGAGGATCAGCTCACCATCGCCACTGTCTCTGTCGACCGCCGTGAAGCCCCAGCCGCCAATTCTCTCGTTATAGGGAACAGGGCGACCGTCCCGCGTCCACGTCGGGTCTGCTAGCGTGTCGGAAACATGCGTAAGGACGTGATCCCTAAACCGCGCTTGCCATCTGTCTTGATCCAGCTTGAATACAAGCTGCCAGTTGTCGCCGATCCATTCGAGCAGTTTATGGGCGCCGGAGGTGACCAGCAACACATCACCGTTCTTGCGGATCTGCGCGCCGGTTGTGTTCGGTGCCAGATGAGGGAGCAAGGCCGCCGCGCGGTCGGGCGCGAGGTCGGAGCCGGAGAAGCCCAGGTTGAACCAGGCGTCACCCTTCAGGATGTGCCAGTAACTGTCGCGCCCATCTGTGCCGGGCAGGACCGCCGCGATGGCGCCCGATGGGTGATAGAGGCTCTGCAATTGCCCCAGCGTTGCCCCGCGCGGGTTTACCAGCCCCGGCAATCCGGAAAGGAAATTGTGCTGTGCGAAAGTGTATTTTTGCAGCACGACGCCGAACCCAAGCGCGCCGGATTTGTCCAGCCGGTTCTGGGCGAACTGGCCCAGCGTTATAGTGGCGGGCGCCGCTTCCGGGTTGGCGGCCAGAACCGCAAAAGGTGTCGGGAACAGATCGAGCCAAGTGAACTCGGGACGCGCCGGTCGACAGTCATTCCCGAAAAGGTCGCCGTCTTTCGCGAATGGGTATGGAGTGGCGCCGATCATCAGGAGGCAGCCGTCTCCGTCCGTCTGGAAGCTGACGGTCACAGGCGTGCACCCCACTTCGCACGCCGGGGCAACCAACTGGCCCTGCGCCGCGGATTGGTCGACGTCTTCGCGGAGTTGCTTGCTCTTCCTGTCCTGTTCTTCCTGCTCCTGTTGCTCTTCCCTGCGTTCTTCGACCTGCGAAACCAACGTGGCGGCCCAGAATGAGGTGGGCTCTTCCGGGGTTTCGACATCCGGAAGCACGGCCACGATGTCGAACCCATTGTCCCCTTCCCGACTGATCGCCGAAGAGGTCGCCAACTCCCTGGTCTTGGGGTCGAACCGCGCCAGGGCCCCCGGCTCGCATCCCCAGACGGAACGCACGGCCCTCAGAACGGTGGCGGGTTCGTCGAGATCGGCGGCGCGGAACCCTTTCAGAAGATAGATCCGATGAGCCAACTCACCAGCCGGGTCCGGCTCGGCTTGCCCACCACATTTGCTCTCCTTGAACTTGCCGCGCATCGCTACCAGAAGCTCGCCGGGGCGCTGAAACGCGGCCGCTCCGCGCAGGCCCGACGGATCGCCCGAAGCGATCAGCCGCGCCTTCAGCAGGAGGCGCCGATGGTCATGTCCATCCAGCTGACTGCGGCTGAGCAATTCAGCAGTAAGCGCATCCTGGAGGGCCGCCACATCGCTCAGTGTTTCGGCGTCGGCCTGTGCAAAGAAACTCTCGGTGACCGGCGTGCCATTGATGTCGCGCAGACGGCAGAGTTCGTACATGCCCTGCCGGGGCGCATCGGTGCCTGCATAGACGACCACGATCCTGTCCGTCTGCGCGGCGATGTCGCATGGCGGCCCCGCATGGGGCGCGCTTTCCAAAATCTGCGTGTATCCTTGGTCGAGCAACACGAGAGTCTTGCCTTGGCGCGTCCCGGACGTGTCGAAGTGTTTCGAGTCATGGACCGCAAGTGCCACGACCTTTTCATCCTCCCCGCCTTGTGTTCCCGTTCCGATGCGCACAAACTCCGTCGTCTCATCGATCTCGAACCAGAGCGGTGCGGGCGCTGTCCCAGCCAGGCCACCGGCAAGCACACCCTCCGGCGGGACAGGTGTCGGCGGTCCCGCGGGGTTTTCCGCCTCGGACGGGTTTTCCTCATTACCCAATCCCTCACCGGGATCTCCTTCCCCGCCGTCCGACGCGCCGTCCCCTCCGGCGCTCTCGCCTGCGTCGCCGTCCGAGGAATCGCCCATCCCGTCGCCCCCGGAGCCAAAATCCGCGAACGGGTTAATCGTGATATTGCCGCTCAACAGCGCCTCGAGCGCCTCATCGAGGTTCTCGAAGTTAGGCGTCAGGAGGTCCTTGAGGAGATCGGCGATCTTGCTGGGATCGAGAAGGTCGAGGCCCGGAAACGCCACTGCGAGTCGGAGGCCGAATATCGAGATACCGACCTTGGCAAACCGTGCCCGCGCCTTGATGTAAGTCCCGAAGACCGGGAACCCGCCAATCCCCATTTTGCCGTCGATTTCGGCTTCGGGTCGCGAAAACCCGGCTTCGGTACGGACAAACCCCTGGCCCTTGGCAATTCCGATGTCGGCCTCAAAGGCCGTGTTCAGAACACCAGATCTCAGGTCGAGGTCGAACACCCCCTCTCCGACACGTGTCTTGAAGACGTCGATGTCACCTTCGGCCTTCACGGTCATCAATTGGCCATTGGCGACGAACATCGTGCGCATCCGAATAATGTCGGACATAACGCCGCCGATCTCGGTTTCATGGCTGATGATACGTTTGCCGAGATCGAACACGCCTTCGCTGTGACCGAGCGGCAAGACCGTGAGCACCACCAGCCGCCCCAGGGTCTCGACCTTCGGCCGATCAAGGAAGACCGTAACGGAACCGGCAAATTTCAGGATGCCGGAGGCGGTGCATTCGCCGATCGTAATATTGGCTTTGAGCGTCAGTTCCTTGTCTTCGATGGCCCCGCCATTGGGGCAGATGGCGATCGGCGGGACGGGGATCGAGAAGCCATCGGGCAATTCGATCGAAAACCGGTTCGGGCCCTCGACCTCCAGCCCGCTTTCCGACAACACCAGCCTTGGTGCGGATAGAGAGATCACTTCGATGATGTTGGCCTGGCTTTCGATACCGATCTTGTCGGGAATCCCAGTTTTGGCATCGGTGCTGTCAATTTCGATCTTGACGATTTCGACGGGCAGGAAATCCCCGATGACTCCGTTCACGGCATCCGCCAGATGCTCACTGGCGCCATTGACCAGCTCAGTCCACTCGATTTCGATGTTCGGCCTCAGATCGCGGTCGATGGTCACGGCGCCCCCAGCTTCATCGAAACCCTGCGGCAGTACATCCAACCCCTTGAAACTGGCCTGCGCCTTCATAATCACCAATCCCCGGTCGGCCTTGTATTCCGGATCAGACACACTGATGGAGGCGAGCCCGAGATCCATCTCAAGGGGGACTAGCGCGCGTAGTCCCTGCGCGACGGCTTCCAGGATGACCGCATCGGGGTCGGCCGCGCAGCTCAGCGAAATGTCGTTCCACCTCGGAGTCTCCAGCCCGCAGTCGACAACCACCGGCAGGTCCAAGCCGAAATCCTCGTATCTTATCCTCAGCGGTATCTTGATCGCGGTGCGCGCAGGGCCAGGTTCGATCTGCAATCCGCCCTCGTAGGAAACGAAACCTTCCGGCAGTTCCTCGGCCAGCTTGTGCCCGATGCCGGACAGGCATTCCGAACTCGTCTGATCTTTGCAGCCGAGATCGAATGTCACCTTGGCGCTGTCGCGCAAACCCTTCCAGACCTCTTCGGGCTGGGTGCGCCCGGACAGGAAATTCTCGGGCGTGAGCGCCGCCAACTCGAAGGCGAACCCGACACGCACCTCGACCTTGGTCTCGAAGATGACAAAATCACTCACGAAGTGGGCACCGCGCAGGGTGCCAGATTGCAGCATTTCTTCTGACAATGCGTCGCACGAAGGCGTGCCACCGTCGCGAAGCGCGAGCTCACACCTGACGGTCTCTCCCGTGACCTCGGTCAATTCGGCCGATGTCGCGGCAAGCAGCTCCCGTCCATGACGAGAGACTTCGTCCCAGAGCTCATCAAGCGTCTCGTCAGCGCGGGTTTCCCGGAACGCCGCTTCCGCGACGGCCAGGGACAGGTCGGCGGCGCATTGGTCAAGCACCGCATCGAAGTCGCCCTCGGCACCGGAAAAGCGGAAGCGGCTGGTGCCGTCCAGACCAAACTCGGCGTGCAGTGTCGCAACCAGATCGTCGCTCAGCTGGCCACAGGTTGTCGCCTCCAGTCCGAGACCAGCCAGACCGAGCTGATCGGTGTCGAGGTCATCGAAAGCGTCGGAGAAATCAGCCGTGATCTCCGTGGTCAGGCGACAGCGCGCCGGGGCGGCCAGGCAATCCGGGCTGAGGCCGGGGCGCCCGACCGCGATCCGCGGCCCCAGCTGTTCGGGAACTATGCTGCCGACGTGATCCTCCAGACATTCGATCAATTCGCCATCCTCGAAGGCACGATTGCGTGCGTTGTCCCAATTGACCTCGATATTCAGCTTGGTTTCGCAGATCGTCAGTTCATCATCGAAAACGATGTCACATGTCCGCAGAAGCTTCGAGTTGCCGCTGATGGGGGCGCAGCTCCACGAGATATCCGCACCGCGCATGGTCATGTCGTGGACCAGCGGATCGTACATGCCTTCGCAACCGGGCACCTCGTCTTGCGCCTCGCCGGTCTCGATCATCCGGGCCAGCCCCACGAAGGGCGCGTAGCCCTCACATGCCGTATTCAGCGTGTCGCGCAGCCCGCTGAGATCGACATCGGACAACGTTCCATCGGCGAGAATGGCGACGATGTCATCCGCATCAGGGGGAGCCAGTCGCAACTTGATGCCATCGCTGGAAAACTCCACACCGTACACCCGCACGCCCTGCGGCAACTGGCGGCTCAACTGCTCTTCGATCATCGCATACGCGACGCGGTTGGCCCGGGCCGCTGCTGGCAGACGCCATGCCCCCGTAGTCAGGTCAAATTCGACAGCAACCGACTTCCCGTCCAATTTCCGGAAATCCGGGTCCGACACCCGTAATTCCAATTCTAGAAGCAGGTGGTTGTTCGAGCCTTCGTCATCCTTCGCGACGAATTCGACCTTGTCACCTGTCTGAAACACCAAGCGCCAGTTTTCATCGGGCGTGCGCAATTCGCCGCTCTGCGGAGCGACGAAGCTGGGCGTCGAGCCGATCTCTGCGCAGACATAGCCGAGAACACCGGACAGAGGCGCTTCTTCGGTCAGGGCCAGACGGTAAATGCGCCGGACGGCCTCCTTCGGGACCCCGATAGCAGGCTGGCCCGCTTGCGGTTCGGTTGCGTTCGCCGGTATTGGATCGCATCGGTCCCTCTGCGATGCGCGCGCCCCATCCGGAAGTCTGGACAGGCGTGAAAGCCGCAGAAAACCCGTCTCCGCGAGGTCGGGTAGCAGCGCAAGGAAAAAGCTGTCGTTCAGCCTCGGCGGATCCACCGTGACGTCATATTGGCCGTCAGGCTGGATCGCGACATTGATGACCAGCGCATCCTGAAAAGGCTCGGTGTCGGCAGCGGCGACGCCCGCAAGCGCATTCAGGTCTTCCGACTTGAGGGCAATCCTTGAAACGACCGTCGGAGCGTACCCACCATCGGTCCGTGCGTAACCGATGCTAATGTCAGGGGTGATGCCCGCCTCTCTGAACGCTCCCTGCACCGAGATGCCGAGGTCGCTCAGGACTTTGTCAAAGACCGGTCTGGCGATCTGTTCGACCAGAATTTTGGTTATTCGGTCCTCGAGGTGCTCGATCGGAATGCAATCGGCGTCTTCGTCGGTGTCATTCACGGCCAAGACGGGAAGCAGCAGGCACAGCTCGACATTCGGCACAGTCATCCCGATGTCATCCGGGCGCGGCGCGGCAATCGTCGTCCGCACGCGCACCCAGCCACCCTCATCCCATTCAATCGTCGCGCTACTGGCTTCGAAACTTCGGATCACGTTGAGGTCGCTGATCCCGGCGACCCGCAGATATTCAGCCAGGGCGTCCAGCAGCACCTCTTCGTCGATTTCAATGTCCGCGGCAGCATCCCGTGCACCGGCCACAATCGCCTCGACGATTTCATCCGCCTTGGCATTCCCATCCAGCGGGATGGGGGCGAGGGCCAGGGGGGCCTTCACCGGGATAATTTCGCCTTTGTCGTCCTTTGGTCCGAGCGAAAGCGTCCGTTGCATCTGCCCCCCGTCGACGGCACCCTCGGTGCCCCCTTGACCGTGCGCGATCGGACCGCAGAGGACCAGGTTCACCGTCGCGGAAACACCGACGCTCCACACCTCGCCCGATGTATCCAGACTGGAGCTGAAATCGGCGATCCTGATCCCCGGGGCGAGCGAGGCGGGCGCATCCTGTGGCGCCTCATCACGTCCGGGTGCGTTGCAGCGGCGATCGCCGTCCGCCGAATCGGTCAAGGAAAGGGTCTGCCTGACCTTGTCCACGCCCTTCGCAACGGCCACCCCTGCCGCCAATCGCGTGGCCAAACGGTCACCGTCTTTGTTCAGCCGTTCCATGACGCCTTGCGCCCAGGCTGCGGCCTCGTCGGCCGAAATAGTGGTATCCTCCACATCCGCCAGAGCGCTTGTCAGGATGACATCCAACGGGGTGCCGTCCCTTTGACGATCCTTCCGTGACAAGACCTCGCAAAGCGTTGTCAACTCCGGAGGCCGCTTGCCCTCTGACGTGAGAATTCCGGCATCCACCAGCGTCGCACGCAACATCTGCGCGGTAAGCGGCTCGGCGCGATCGGGGGCGTCCGAAGGATCAGACGGCAGAATATCCGTGATCTCGGTGCAGAGCAGATCGAGCCGATCGACAATGTCGCTGAACACCTGAACCGGAAGTTCATAGCCGTCCAGAAAGGGGCGAAGCTCTGAAATGCTGGCATTCAGTGTCACGTCCTGTGCCGTGGCGGCAAGTTCTTCGACGGCCTCCACCACCGCCTGTGCCGGGTCGAGTTTGCCTGCGGCGACAGCATTTCGAAACCCGACCGGATCATCGCAAAACTGTGCGAGTGTAGCGGTGTCGGCAGCCTCTACCAGAGCGTCCCAATTGGGGCGCAACCGCTCGGCGATCCGTGGAGGCATGCGACCGAACACTGCCTCTGCCCGAACGGCTTCGCTACCTGCCTGGCAACTTCTGGAGAGTAACGTTGCGCTGGAATTTGCAAGGCAGGCAGCCGATAAGCGGGCAAAACCGCCAGCCGCCTGATCGATCAGGTCTTGGTCGAGACTTTGCCGCCCCAACGGTCTGCGCCCACGGTCGTCCAGCGATGCGTTGAGCGCGCCCATGACGCCGGAGCAAGAGATTTCGCCTTCCAACGCGTTCACGCGGCCAAGCTTCGCCAGCAAGAGCCGCATCGTCAGGATGCGTTCCTCGAAGGCCAGAATCAGAAGCTGTTGAAACGCTTCTGCATCTGCAACACCCGCGCCCTCGTCAACATCCTGAAGCAGGGCGATGGCCGCGCGACAGTGTTTCCCAAGCGGCGGCAATCTGTCGTCCCACGTCATCTTTCTGAGCCGGAGCGCCGCGCAAGTCGCAGCCGCGTCCTGCCCATAGATGTCGCGTATCTGACGGGACATGAGACTGTCGAGCGCCCCCGCAAACCGCGCAGCCGCCTTGAGTTTGGCGGCCTGCCCCCCCGGTCCGGTCGCCTCTTCCACCAAGGGCATGAAGGCCTCACGCAGAGTCTCGTGTACGGGGGTTTGCGTCAGGACCTGGCGCAGCTGCAGCGCGCCGGGTTCCAATGCAATCCGGTCGAGGGCATCCAAAATCTCGGCTTTCGCTCTTTCCCGCTCCTCCTCCACGTCGTTCTCGACGTGCTTGATCCACTCGCGACCGATCCGGGCGTAGGCCTCAAGCGTTGCTGGGCCGGCCTCGCGCCACCAGGCCCTGGCAGTACGGCGAGCGGATTCTTCCAGATCCTCGAGGCCTTCCAGTGGAAGGGACTCGATCAAGGAGTCGCGCGCCAGCAGATGAACCTGCGCCGACAATTCCGCCGCGGTGCGCCACCGGGCACGCTCGGCGCCAAGCAGGACGGTCAGACAATCCTGGCGGCCCAACACGTCAAGCGACAAGCCACCCGATCCATCCGAAATTCCACAGATGGAGAGGTCTTCGCCGACCACATCGACCAGGCCGGAAAGGCGCTCCAACTCTTCGAGGACAAACAGCATGTCCGTCGCGATCACCGATGCCTGAGGAAAATTGCCGGGAAGTCCGAGCCGATGGAAAGATTGGCTGAGCTGGGTGATCCGTTCTGCCGTGCCGGGAAGGATCTCGGCCGTGACCGGCTGCGTACCGCAAGCCAGTATGAGTGTGGCAACACGGCCGAACTTTTTGAAACTACTCGAAAACGAAACCATCGGGCATCACCTTCAGCCTGGCGCAAGCTTCCCTTGCGGCTTGGTTTTGGGCCTTCGAACAATCGAAAGTGCCCTCGGGTACGATCGGCACGTCCTTTCCCAGATGCGGGCTGGCAGATGCCAGCTCGATGAGGTGCTCGATCGTCATTGGCGCGAATGTCGGCTCAAAAAAGGCCCCGCCGAATTTCACGCTGAGCCGGAATTGAATGCTTTGGCCCCTTATCGACTCGTAATTTGCAGGGCCGCCCAAAAACTGGGCAATATCGCGTAGCGCAGGGCGAATGTGTGTCGCGGGTAGAGTGTCCTCGACCGAGCCGATGAACAGACTTGCCGACAATGTCCCCTTCGCACTTGTGGAAAAGCGCACGGGCGCACCGTCGAGCTCGCGCTCGAAATCTTCGCAATCGCCGTAGTCGGCGGCCGCACTAAACAGGCAAACGGGTCCGCTCGCGTCCACCCGGCTCTTGACATCGAAGGCAAGGTGCATGCGTTCGAGCACGGCTTGCACACCCGTGTCCCCTGCGGCCGCCGGAACTACCGAGACGGTAATCAGCGCGTAGGGACGAGATTCAATACCGGCATTCTGGCCCAGCTTGAGCGTGATGATCATCGCCAGGATGATCAGTCCGCCAAAGAGGCCGAACAGCAGGTCCATCATGGAAATCCAGGGCAATTGGACCTTGGCGCGTTGCATCACGGCCTCCCGTCAAATTGGAAGACACCCTGGCCATTGCTCCGCAATCTGATCCTCTGGGGGCACGTGACGTAACCGAGACCGTCGTCGGGCCTTAGCTGATAGTGGTTTCCCGAAACCAATGTGATCCGGCAGCCCCCAGGTGGGGCGTCGAAATCGAGTTCCAGCGCAAGATTGCCGCAATTGATCGTCGAGGCATTTTCGGGCCAGATCGCGAAGGCATGCTGATGGCCAGCAGGCGTCGGGGAATACTGCACCTTCGCACCGGCCATCGAGATGATACTCGGCTCCAACGCCGTGCACCGCGCCGGTTTCAGTTTCAGGACGGTTTTGTTCCCGGTGTCAATGTAGATCATCGCGAGATTGCGAATCTCAACGGCCTCTTCCACTTCGCTCTGTTCAGCCAGGGTCAAGCCGTCCGTACCGGCGCCGGTCTGAAAAAGCCTTCGGATGTCAACCAGAGCAACGGGCGCTTCGGGAATGGTACCGGCCGCCAACATGACAAGCAGCATGATCGAGCCGCCCAACGCACAGGTGACAGTGTCCAGAGTAGATAACCCGAACACCTCTGGCCGGATCTTGGGTTTGCGGGCCCGGCGCGCGTCAATCATTCGCCGGACCGCGGTTCACCACCAGCGGCCTCCCCTGACACGTCGGCGGGTGCGTCCGCCTCTTCCACTTCTTCGACTTCGGCAGCGTTTTCCTCAACGAGGATGTCCTGATTTTCCCCTTCGGTTTCCGTCGGCGCCGTTGCCGCCGTATCCACGACTGCTCCCACCAGCAATTCGGTCAAAGTCTCTTCCGCGCGGTCCACCAACGGCCCGATCTTCGCCTCCGTCCGGCGCAGGAAGAAATAGAGAATGGCAGAACAGATAAGCGCCATCGAGGTGGTGTCGAAGGCGACCCCCAACCCATCGACAACCTGCCGGATGACCTGGGAAAACTCGTTTTCCTCGTCGAACAAGCCCTTGGCCCGCACGAGGCTGACGCTGATCCCGTAAATGGTGCCCAGAAACCCGATCGTCGGCAGGAACCACAGGATATAGTCGACAAACCAGAAACGGTTGCCGATCCTTTCGCGAAAATCGAAAATGGCGGAGGCGATCCTGTCGGTCATCGGCCCGACCCGGCGGTGTTTGACTCCGGAATCAAGCACGTTGAGGATCAGGTCGAAGGGCTGACGAAGCTGGTTTTCACCCATGGCAAGCCGTGTCGAATAGACATTGTTGCGATAGGTGACGACTTCTTCGCGGGCCGCGGATGCCCCGTCCAGCGAAATCGGCTTGGTAGGATACAATGGCAGCATCTCGCTATCCCCGTCCGGCGGGGTCAGAACCGGATGGACGATCATCTCGATGTCCTGAATCTGACTTTCCTTCCAAGCTCTTGCCCTGGATCGACCGGGAAAACACACGGCGTCCATCCGGATTTGCAGCGCGCCCTTGCGCACGAGGACCAGCCCCAGGATCATCAGGAAAAGCGTCAGCTTCTGCACCGCACCGACGGGCGACACGACAGCCAGAATGCTGCTGGGCTCGCCGCGCCATTGACAGCCGCCCAGCATTTCCCGGGTGTCCTCACCCATCCAGAAGCCAAGCAGGCCGGGCGCCAAGGTCGTATCGGGTGGGACCGACCGCGCGACGCCAGTACCCCCATCCGCAGCGTCCGCAACCTCGCCCGACCCAGTCGGCACATAGGGTATCCGGACCGTTCTATCGGACACCGTGCAGGCGGCTGGAACGAGCCCCGCAGTGCGCGCGAGGTATTCGGTAAAATCGTGCGCCGCATACCTGTTTTCCATGACCACGGCTCGGGCCGGCGCCGATCCGACCGTATAGAAGTGTATGCCGCCAGTGTAAGCGAACAACGCGTCGTCCGGAGCGGTGTCCAAGGTTGGACGATAGGCAAGGAGCAGGAACAGAGTGATCAACGTTGCAACCCACAAGGACAGTGACAGCAGCGCCACACCCAAGACATTCAGGTACCGGAACTGCCGCCTGCTTCGCTTGAACCATCTCTCCAGTTTTCCCCGATCGCCCGAACGCCCCAGAATCGCGTGTCTCATCGCCCTGCCCCCCTATTCAGCACGCCAATTGCGACACCCGACATGGGAATTCGGGTAAAAACAAACGGCAGCCCCGTTCTCATGCGTTTTGCCATTTTCCGGCCGCCGGCAGGCGGCTAGACAACCTTTACCAGGAGAAGAGGTCGATCAGGTCGCGCGTCCAATCCTTTCGATTCTGCGCGCCCGAAAGGTAGCTCCTCGTCCAATATTCAATATGCAGGTGCGTGGGAGTCCCCGCGACGTTCCCGGTCCGGCCAACTTTGCCAAGGGTAGTTCCAGCCGTTACCTCTTTGCCGGACAACCCGGCCGTTTCGGATAGGTGGGCATATAAGAAATCGTTCACGCAAGCCTTCAGCGGAGGAACCGCGACGAGCACCCTGAGGATCACGTAGTTGCCGAGTATGTTGCTATTCCCCTCCGCCACGACGAGGCCATCGGCAACAGCGAACACGGGCTCGTTCTCATCCGCGAGTAAATCGGTACCGGCATGAAACCTAGGTTGCCCGTCCGCACCAACGCGTGTTTCGCCGTGGGAGCCTACGTCGTCAAGCTGCAGGGGAATTCTGTTCGACAGGCCCCTAACCTCTAGGTCTACCGGGGCAACAAGGAAACGTTCCTTGAGTGCCCTCATCACGTCGTCGGGTTGGCAAATCTCGCCATCGGGAACATTGATATTGGCCGAAGCGTAATCCGCGTTAGTCCCGGCTTGTACGGTTCCCATCCACGAAAACGCGACAATGGCTGTAAGAAATAACCCTATTCTCTTCTTCATAATGAATTTCCATGAAACGACTAGTTTTTTACCGTTGTTAAAACGAATTTATTAGGGCACTCGTTGCGAAACGAGTCAACCCTGGGTTTTGAAGAGGGTTGCTTTCAATGGTGCCTACACGTTCATGGCCGACGGATTACCGGGGTCTATCGAATGTCTCGATTGGCAAAAGACTAGCAGGGACATGAATCGAGAAAATGATAATGACCCAGTTGGATCGTCGCCGGTTCGAGGCCCTGGCGGGCTACACGCGGCATCCCGCGATCACGTTGCTAACGAAGGAATTGGATTGGTTCAGCGATCCCGGAGAGCGCGTTCTCGGCACGCTCGTTTGGGACCGGGTTGACGATGACTACGGTTGGGCGGTTTTCGGGCGCGATGCCGCCGATCGGTTTCGGGCGGTCCAAGCCAACACTTCTTACGCGACTTCCCGCGAAGCCTACGACGCGCTCATGCAAGCCATGGCACTAAACGCGGCCAAGCCCGACGAGGCCTTTCACCAGGGCGATGAAACCGGCCCCGCCGTTGATTTCTTTGTGCCCGTGATCGACGAGGATCGTTTCCACCCGTCCTTCCGCATGTTGCTCGAAGACAGAAGGTACTCGCCCGCACGGGAAATAATCGCGGCCATGATGCGTTACCACGAAGACGTAGATGGAAACTTCGTGCAAAAGTTCCAAGCGGCTGGCTGGGATTCCCTGCTCTGGGAACTCTACCTATTCGCGACTTTCAACGAGCTTGGTTTCGTTCGCGTGGGCCAAGGTCCGACCCCTGATTTCGTCTTACGGGGAAACCAGGGAAGTCTCGCCATCGAAGCCACGAGCGTGAACCCATCCAGTGCTGGGCCAAACGCGGTGCCCGAAGATCCCGAGGCATTCAAGGCATACCTCGAGAACTACGTTCCGATCCGGCTTTCCACGGCTCTCAGGTCAAAGCTCAATCACAGGCCACCTTACTGGGAACAAGCAGGCACCGGGGACATTCCCTTTTGTATCGCCGTGCAGGATTTTCATCTCCAGGGTTCCATGAGGTACCTGACGCCCGCGGCCACGGAATACGTCTTCGGAGTACGGCACTGGATGGAGGGAGGTGAATGCAAGATTGCCAGGATTGGTACGCACCGCCACGGAAGGAAACGGGCGCAATCTGGGTTCTTTGACCTCGCGGGTTCCGAGAACGTCAGTGCCGTTTTGATCAATCCACAGGGCACCATCACCAAGTTCAACCGACTGGGCATAGCGGCCGGGTTCGGCGATCCGCGGGTCAAGATGGTACGCATGGGAATGAAACGTAACGACAACAATTCGCAGGCCCCCTTTCCAACACCGTTCGAAGAAGAAGTTGGGCCAAGATCGACCGAGACATGGGTGGAGGGAATGGTGGTCCTACACAACCCGAATGCACGTATTCCACTTGATCCAGGTCTCATAGCGGGGGCGGCGCATGAATTCCTCCAAGAAGACGGAAGCATCATGTCACTGTTGCCCGACTTTCACCCTTTCGTTTCGCAAAGCATTGTCACGCTCGAAGACGAGCACGACGCGCGAGATGGCTAGCCAGCACGGCTAGAGAAACCGGCATCGTCGAGTTGCTCACGGTCGGGTAGGTCGCGTAGGGTTTCCAACCCAAAGGTGACCAGGAACTGCTCGGTGGTCACGAACGTGTACGGAGCCCCGCGCCGGGGCGCACGGGGTCCTGTTCCAACCAGGCCCCGGTCATGTAATCGACCTACCAGGTCACGACTGATCTCCTTGCCGAATATGTCCTTCAGCCCATCGCGGGTGATCGGCTGGTGGTAGGCAATGGCGGCCAACACCGCGACGTCGAATTCGGATAAGTCCAGCAATTGATCTCCAACGTCGGCCGCCGACCGGATCGCGGGAGCATAGGCGGCGCGTGTACGGAACATCCAACCACCTGCGACCTCGGCGAGTTCGAAGGCTCTTCCTTCAAGGTCGGCCACGAGATCCTCGACGAGGAGGTCTACTGAAACCTCCTGTCCCACCACGCGGGCGAGGTCTTCGCGCGATACTGGTGACGCAGAGGCGAACAGAACCGCCTCGATCCGGCGCATCCATTCGCGCCAGCGCAATTCCGTGGGCAATTCCTCGAGCTCTCTATCAAGGTCGGGTTCGGCATGGTCTTTGGCCATCTCTACACCCCGTAGAGCCGGAAGGTATCGCGACCCGTAAGTTCATAGATCGCGCCGAGGTCAACCAGCCGGTCGCAAAGCCGCCGCGCGGCGCGATCCGGCAAGGGCAAGGCCGAAGGGGCCACGGCATCGCGAGCCAGGAACATATCAACGGCGTCCCCGGCGCCCTTGGCCCGGAGCTTTGGCGCGACCTCTTTCAAATGCGCTGTCCGGCGCTCCAGTTCCGAGGCAAGCCGTACGACCTCGATTGCCGACTTGGTCACGGCACGATGACAGGCCATTCCCAGCTCTGTGCCGCCCTTTCTCAAGTCGGTCCGCTTGAGACCGGGCGCCAGGAACGGCAGGACATAGTTCCAACCGAGCGCCTGTGCCAGCGCGGCATCCGCCAGAACCAATGCCGCCACATCCTGACGCGGTACGTCGGCCAACACGGTTTCCAACACCATCGCGGCGCGGGTCACCGGAGCGCCCTGCCCGACATCCAGCCATTCGGCAATCTGCCCAGCCTCGATAGTAGGCAAGGCGCGACGCAGCGCCCTAACCGAGGTCGGCCGCTCCACGGCCCGCCGCCAGGACAGGTAGGTTTCCCCTGCGGGTCCCGGCAAATCGCCGGGGCGCAGCAGTTGAACTGCATCCCGCAGCTCCCCTACCCTTTCTGGCCGCCCTGAATGGGCAACGCAGGCCTCCGCCGCACGTAGCGCCAACCTCTCACGCAACAAGCTCTGGG
Source organism: Ruegeria sp. HKCCA5463 (assembly GCF_013034175.1). NCBI lineage: Bacteria > Pseudomonadati > Pseudomonadota > Alphaproteobacteria > Rhodobacterales > Roseobacteraceae > Ruegeria > Ruegeria sp. HKCCA5463. The sequence continues at coordinate 100,245 of NZ_WQFL01000010.1, read as the reverse complement.
GGACCTCTTCCAGGTTCAACACAAGATGCAGGTGGCTGAGCGCCGCACCTGACAAAAAGGCCACATCTTCAAGGGTTTCCGCGCGTGTCGAGGTGACCCAAGAGGGCATCCGAGGTAGGGTGTCAGGGTCGTCTATGTGATCATGCCGGGCGTATGTCATGCCACAAGACTATCCCATGGCGGCGCTTTCCACCACAATATAGTGTAGAAACCGCCCCACCTTGTCGCTCTTATCTATGTCCAATAATGTTGAATTATCGGACATATTTAAAGTATGCTTCGAAGCATGGAAGAAACACCAAAAAACCAGCCCCCAGAGCCCAAGATTTCGAGTTCAGCGTCCTCTGGTGCGTCAAACGAAGACGAGCGTGACGAGAGAGAGTCTTATGGGGGCGATCAAATCACCCTACCTGCGCATGTCGCCGGCTCCGGCACCCTCGACCGGCTGGTCGACACGGCGCGCGACTACGCCAGGGCCTCGACGGCCGAGAATACCAACAAGGCCTACGCCGCCGATTGGAAACACTTCACGCGCTGGTGCAGGCTCAAGGGAACAGACCCCCTCCCCCCGTCGCCGGAAATGATCGGCTTGTATCTGACCGATCTCGCCGCGCCGACAGGCCCCTCCCCTGCTCTTTCCGTCAGTACGATAGACCGCCGCCTGTCCGGACTTGCCTGGAACTACGCGCAGCGTGGATTCACCCTCAACCGAAAGGACCGCCATATCGCGACCGTGCTGGCCGGGATCAAGCGCAGACATGCCCGCCCGCCAGTGCAGAAAGAGGCCATCCTGCCCGAGGATATCCTCGCCATGGTCGCCACCTTGGGTTTCGACCTGCGAGGGCTCAGGGACAGGGCGATCCTCCTCCTGGGATATGCCGGTGGACTCAGACGCTCAGAAATTGTCAGCCTCGATGTCGGCAAGGATGACACCCTGGATTCGGGTGGCTGGATCGAAACCCTCGATAACGGCGCAGTGCTGAATCTGAATGCCAAGACCGGCTGGCGTGAAGTAGAGATCGGCTGCGGATCTTCGGACCAAACCTGTCCGGTGCATGCGCTGAATGAGTGGCTGCATTTCGCCAAGATCGATTTCGGGCCTGTCTTCGTACGGACCACTCGCGATGGAAAAAAGGCCTTGGAAGCGCGCCTGTCAGACAAACATGTCGCACGACTTATCAAGGCGACCGTGCTGAAATCCGGCATCCGCGCAGAACTCCCCGAGAAAGACCGCCTCGCCCTGTTCTCGGGCCACAGCTTGCGCGCCGGGCTAGCCAGTTCCGCCGAGGTCGATGAACGCTATGTCCAGAAGCAGCTCGGGCACGCTTCGGCCGAGATGACCCGCCGCTACCAGCGCCGCCGGGATCGGTTCCGGGTGAACCTGACCAAGGCTGCTGGACTCTAATCCTCTGATCCATCACGCCGCCTGTCCGCTGAGCCTACCGTAGAAACTGCGCTCGAGATGCAACTCCCCTGCCCCGGCCTTTTGCACAATGCCACGCAAGTAGCCGCCCGGAGACGCCACTTCGCCTGCACAGTGCTTGTCGAAGGTCAGAACCAGGGCTGCTGTCGCGATTTGAGGTCCAAGCCGGTCCTGCGCGAGATTCCAAGCGTGTTCTGAAACGCCAATCATCGGCCTCAACTGCCCGGCAACCCGGTGCAGATCGCCCCAATCCTGCAGGTAACCGCCCATGTTGCGCGCCCAGGATGCGAATTCAGGGCAAGCCTGCATCACCGTCGGCAAATCAAGCGCTGCACCGCGTTTTTTCCGCGTCTCGGCAACCCAATCTTCCAACTCCCTATCAACCCGCTCTTCCGGTGGCGCATTGGGCACCACGCCCGCCGCTTGCTCAGTTTCTGAGCGATTACAGGTTACAGGATTAAGTTGGGTTGTAATTAGTATATGAGGTTCAGAATTGACCTCCCTGGGGTTCAATTCTTGAGTCTTTTCACTGACTTGTTCGGTGGTTTCAGCCGTGTTTTCCACAACCTCATCCGCCCGAATTGCATTGAGATAGGTCGCCTCGACGCGCTCCTGCAGCTCCCTGAACCATGCCAGGAGCCGCTCAAGCGTCCCAGAGGCGGTGTTCCGGCGCGGAAGACGGCCCAGGAGATCCTCGAACAGCCCTGCAAGATGCTCCCAGGGCCCTCTCAGCGCCGCGTGAGACGCCGCTTCGATCCGGGCACGGATCATTCGGCGCGCAACCGTGATCTGGCGCTTCAGGCGCTGGCAGAGCTCGCGCTCGGCTTGCAGTTCGGTATGGAGCTGCTCGAATTCTTCGACACGGGCGGAGAGCGGCGACAGATCAAAGCCGTAGGCCTCGATGATGCGCCCGTCTGCGTCCCTGTGGCCCCACCGCTTGCCATTGGGGCTATCCTTGAAGGAAATCACCCCGATCTCGGCCAAGCGCCGGGCATGGCGCTTGAGCGCAGAGAGCGAGAAGCCCGTCTGCTCCACCAGGTAAGCGTTGGACGCCCAAACGATCGGACGCTGCCCCTCTTCCCAATCCTGTCCTTGGGTGAACGCCCCAAGCGTATCGAGAAGCAGCATGTCACCGGCCTTGAGGCCAATATGGGCGCCCACGCGCTTAACGGCAACGAAGGCTTGAGTTTTGGGTACGGCAACCCGTTCGCCGGCTTTCGCATGCCGCTCCGCGACGGCGAGACCAGCGGTTGCCTTTCTCCATCCCGATGGTTGATTGCCTCCGGGCATATCTCCACCGCTCCGAGACATGGGAGTCCCGGTTGCCCCGCTTGGGACATCGCTAAATCCTGTCATTTTTTATCTGGCAGGCATAGAAAACCCGTTCGCCCAGGAGCGTTTTCTCTTGTGTGGTGATTCGGTGACTGCTAGATTCTAGGTGTCTAATCTAAGAATTGCGCTTTGCGCAGCAGCCCTCGAAGCTCCGGTTTCGGGGGTTTTTACTTGCTCGCCTTCCTCCTTTCTGCTCGTCCTCAGTTTTCATCCCGCTGGTTTACAGCTGTAAACTCAGCGTAGTATTTCTTGATGATGTCGGCCAGGTTCTCGTCCAACCACTCGGCGAATCCCGCGCTTGCGCCGGATTTCTTCACCGACATGGACAGCGACCCGCGACCCGTCTTGATCGTCACGCCGTCCACCGGGTTGACCTCGGTCGTACCGCTCCCCTGCCGGGCGCCGCGACGAGTTGCTTCCTTGAGCAACGCCTCCAGCCTGTCGTCGGACCCCAAGGCGGGTCCGCTATTTTCCAAGAACTTGAGTGCGGCCTGTTCGGTCAGTTTCCCGGCAATGAAAAGCTCCGCCAGGGCTGTCCATTTCGGCCGACCAGACTTGGGCGCCGACCCAACGAGATCGCCAACTTTCGCCGGAACGTTTTGGGTTACCTTTGCGAGATGTGACAGGCCCGACTTTGACAAGTTCAGGACCTGCTTGACCGTCGCACTATCATGCCCGGCCTCGAGAATGGCCTCCGCGAACCGCGCTTTCTCGTAAAACGAAAGGTTTCGGCGAGCGGCATTCTCCAGCCCTTTTGCCAAGAGAGCGGTCGCGTCATCGAGATCCTGAACATTCGCGCGAACCTTGATGCCGAGATCGCGGCAGGCCTTTAGGCGCCGGCGGCCATAAATCGCCTCGAAACGGCCCTCCGTATTCGAACGCCGCACCAGGATCGGAACTTGTTGGCCACCCTCCCGAATGCTATTTTTCAGTGCTTCGAAGCTTTCACCGTCATCTTCCGGGTTTACAGCTGTAAACTCGTCCAACCGGTCCGCCGGCCCCCAGTCATCCACGAGGGCGGGATCGATTTCGCGTATCGCGGCGAGCGACCCCTGCAGCGCTCCTAGCGCGGGTGCGCTCGTTTTCGCGACCTTGTCTGTTGGCTTCGCACCCGACCGAGCGATCGTGCTCGCGATACCAGACATTTCCTGCAGTGATTTCCTGGCCATTACGAACGTCCCCATGCTTGGTGGATCATGCGCTCGACCTCGTTGCCAACGGCATCCATCGATCCCTTGGCGCGATCGTATGTCGCCCGTGTCATCTCGGAGCGCACGACCTCGTAAATCGATTGCTTCAGCATCGTGGCATCACTGATCGCCGTGCTCTTCAACGCGGTCGCCGACATGACCCTTTCCTGGAACAGTGCGCGCATGAACGAAGTGAGTTGTTGCGAGGGCACATCGGTGGGCTCGTCTCGCGTGACGAGGAACTTGAAGTGATCGTATTGCAGCGTTGCACCTGCGTCCTCGATAACGCCCATGTACGCGCCGGCGAGTTCCAAGAACTGCGCGGTGGACGATACGTCCAACATGGACGGCGTGAGCGGCACGACCAACGAGCTCGCGGCAGCCATACCCGCGATGGTAAGGAAACCGAGCTGGGGAGGACTATCCACCAGGACCAGGTCGAAATCTCCTTCAACCTGGGCAAGCGCATTGCGAATACGCGTGAAAAACGGCTGGTCTGGGTTCGAGTGAACGGCGGATTCCGTTTCGAACTCGGAGAGGATCAACCGCGAGGGCGCGATGGACAGGCCCGGGAAATAGGTTTCCTGAACGACTTGCGCCATGTCCACGGGATCATCGTAGCGGATCGCGTCGTAGATCGTGAGCCCATCGAACTCGATTTCCGGGCTGATCCCACACATCGAGGTCAAGGAACCTTGCGGGTCGAGGTCCACGGCTAGCACCCGGTAGCCTCGAAGTGCAAAGTAATGGGCGAGGTGTATGGTCGTTGTACTCTTGCTCGATCCGCCCTTGAAGTTCATGAGCTGCCAGACTTGCAGCTTTTCTCCCGGGGATCGCCGGGGCACGTAGCGGCCCTTCGTACGAGAGGATCGCTCGAGGATGTCACGCGCATTCCAGATTTCCTGCGCGGAGTAGTAGCGGCGGCCAGCCCGGATATCACTTGGCTCGGGAACCGTGCCCTCGGCGTGCACCTTGCGCATGAATTGGCCGGAAACACCAAGCAACTCGGCTACCTCGGGGGCCGCGAAGCTGCGTAGGGACTTGGTATTGTCGGGAGCGAAGGCCGCGAGCAAATGCTCCCTAATCGCGGCGTTCAACCGTTCCGAAATCTCGGTTGCGAGGGCTGATGGCCTTTCGGTATCAAGTGGTGTCACGGGAATCATGTGGTTGCCCCAAATTCAAAAATGTGGCCTTTTTCGCGCCACTTGGGGATAAAAGGTGTGATTCACCCGCTTAAGTCAAGATTTTTCGCCTATATAGTGTCTAGTTAGGCAGGAATAGACTACATGCACTGCCAAGATAACCACGAGGGTTTACAGCTGTAAACCCTCCGGCAGGGCAAATAGGCCCCGCCGGAGGCATTGTTCAGCCGTCTTTTGGACCCCATGGAATCACGGCTTGAAGTGTTTCGTCGTGCTGGTGAGCGGCCTTACCGAGGTTTGCGTTGAAACCGAAATCGCGGATCGTCAGAGTAAAGTAGTCCGCACCCGTCTCGCGGTTCTGTTTCTTCCAGATCCCGCCACACTCCACGAGGCGGCCGCGCGGCGACCGGCCCAGGACGCGGTGGGTTGGCGACATCAATTTGTCGCTCGTCACGGGCTCAACCGTGATATCGATGTCGAACGTTAGCGTGGAGATCGAACCCGCACCCTTGGCCTTCGCGATGTCGGCGGTTTCAAACTTGATCGAGTTGGTGGTCATTGCTTGCTCCCTTGGCTGTTGTTGCAATGATGGTCATCCGGCAGGTGTCTAAGCATCGAGGGCACCAGCGGCGCAGCGCAGCGGAGAAGGGTAGGGGGCCTGGATCTTGTTCCGCGGGGAATGTCCGGCACCAGCGGTGACGTGACAGGGGAAGATCCTTGCCACGCTCCCTTTGCCCTCGATGAGACACATGCGACCAGCAGTTCATGCAACACCGATGCCAAGGGCGGGCAGGGCCAGTTTCGACCAGGTGTCTTGGAACTGTTTGCGCAGGGCCAAGATCAGCCTTTCGAGCTTAACTTGAGTGGGTCCATGCCATCGATCCGATTGCGCGCCCAGGCAAGCCATTCAGCTCGGGTCATTCCATCGATTTCTGCAGCCACGTGGTCGCCTTTTTGCTCGAGTGCGGCCATGAAGGATCGCAAGCGCTGAACTTCGTGCCAGTCGGATGCGAGCGACCTGAACCGCTCCCATCGTTCTTCCTCCAGGCGCGCTAGGCGTTGACGTTCCGCGCGTTCTCGCTGTTCTTCCTCGTAGCGCCGCTGCCAATCCTCGCGGTCACGCCGCCGTTCCACCAGGGCTGGCCCCACCGCGAGCAATCCTGCGACCACCGAGGGAAGGATCTTCGGGGCCAGCGACTTTTGGGTTTCCAGCCACTCCTTTCTCATGCCCTCGCCGATATAGGTAGTTATCGTGAAGCGAAGGTAACCCGTCGGCGCAAGGTTGCCGCCGTGAAAATGGGGAAAGGCGGTCCAGTCCCCGGGCTCTTCCGAGGGCTTTCCCCTGAACTGCCGCATTTTCTCGACCACGGACATTTCAAACCGCTCTCCCGATGCGTCGGGCGTGAGTTTGCCCCGAACATTTCCCTCGAGGGCGCGCCCACCCGCGGCCTCGAAGGACTTCAAAAGCGCGCTCGTGACCCGGAAGCGGTAACGATCCCGTTCCGTGAGGTCGATGGGAACCCGTGTGACCCACCAGGTATCGTGTCTATTCGCACGATGCTCTGCGCGCCGTTTCGCTTGCTCTTCCCGGTGATCCGATACCCAGGCAGATACAACGGGGTGAAGAGCCCGCAGCGTGCCCGGGATGGTGACCTCGCCAACGACTTTCGCCGCTTTCCTTACGTTCGAAGCGTTTTCCATCGCCTTCGCCTTGAACTGGCTCGGTCCGGCTATCCGGATCACCCGGGAAACTCCATCCGGTTGTGGGGGCAAGGCTGTCTTTTCCACGGGCTTGCCCGCTTCGAGCTTGGCCCAGTACCCCCGTGGAGGACGAGGTATCGCATGCTTGGCACAAATCTTGGCCAAGCCTTGGTCAGATAGACCAAACTCTTGGGCCAACCGGGCCATTGGTTTCTGCCAAGCGAGCTCGTAGAGTTCTTCGCGCGTGAATTCCTGCATTCCATGCCTCCCGATTAGCGCTCCCGGTGACGGTTGGCACGAATAGTGGTTGTTTTTCAAGTTGTTAGGGTGGCTTTCATGACGGAAGCGAAATCCGACTTACTCCATCGCGACGAGAATGCCCCCAAGATTAGTTCCGCCGCCCCTGTGGGGCTGTTGCCAGTCCTGCTCCTGCCTCGCCGCTGGAAAATTCTAGGGCTTCAGTCAAGCAGGAATCCACCATTCTCAATCGGCGAAAGACCTGTGACCACTTGCAAACTCTCCTATCGCAAGGCCAATTTCAGATGCATACCGTCACGTGGTGTTGTGCCATTCCGCCATAAAAGACACAAATGTCTAACGAGACCTTGGCCCCAACGGGTTTGGCTCGTCGCCATGAAAACGAGGCAAACATTGAAAGAGCTCTTTGAATCTATTTTGCAAAACCCATCAACATTTACTTCGCTGCTGTCTGCGATAATTGCAGCAACGGTCGCCATGCTGGTATTGTTGTCGAACCAGATTTTTTCGAGGCGACAACAAAGGGTACAATTTCTCCAGCCCAAACTTGAAGATCTCTACATGATGCTGAATGAGATCGGAGAGCGAAACACTCGCTTGTTTAAGATCCTTGCATCAATTGCAGGAGGGTGTCTGGTATCTAAAAAGGAACTTGAGGAGGCCGATGATCTAAACGTTTATGGCCTCATCCACGGAAAAAATATGGTTATGCTTGTTCGGCTGTATTTTCCAAAGCTGAGCAGAATTCACCAGCACCTTTTTGCCGCCGAGCGCGAGTTGAATCAGCTGATTTGGGCCGTTTCAATGAATGAAGAAGTTTCGATTGAGGACATTCTGAGCGCATCTGGACGCGTGGCTCACCTACTGCGCTTGATGGAACAGGAAATGGTGACAAATCAAGAAACGCTTCTGAAAGCGACAGTTCTACCACGGCGCTTCCGCTCAGTTTCTCAAACCGAAATTTTGAATGTGCCGCCACCGCCCGAAGGACCGCCATTGTCACCCGTCAAGAAATAGACAGGGTACAAACAACCCAAGAATGGCATGGTTTCGATCGAGAAACATGCACAAGCACTCGGTTTATTTCTGGGCGCGCTTGGCGACATCAAGAACTAAAGACCTGATAAGGAGCATTTCCTTGCTCTATCTAAGCGATTTCTTGGCGCGGATAGCGCCGGTCCGGCTGCGGGGCGGGGGGGCTTGTCCTTCTGTCCCGCCGCCGGACAATTTTCTAGGCCTTACCCCTGAAAAAGCGCTGAACAAAAAAGACCCCGCGTGATGCGGGGCCAGTTGGGTCTCCCCACGAAGGAGCCGTCAGGTGCAGTCGGGCACCCATTTGTCGAGTTTGGATTTCTGTTCTGAGGTCAGCCCCATGAGCTTCTGGGTGGTGGGATCGCCTAGGAGCTTTTCCATCTTCTCGGCCTTTTCTACCTTCTTGAGCTTGGCGAAACCGGCAACACGTTCGTCGCGGGCATCGCAGCCGAGGAATTCGCAGAGCAGGTCGACCAGGTGACCCGCTGACACCCGCGAGAAGAAATTCTCTGCTGTCGGCGTCCAGTGCTTGCGGATATCGGCCCCGGCCTCGTCCGCGATCAAGCCAAAGAACTCTGCGCCGCCAGCCCGATAGGGCAGGGTGCGTGCCATCGCCTCGGTGACCTGGGCATTGCGGGCTTTCTTGCCGGTCTCGCGGAAGGCGGCGAAGGCTTCCGGCAGGTCTTCGACACGAGTGCTTTTCTGCCAGTATTCGCTGGAATCGATCCCGTGCTCGAGGCGCGGCTCACGGGCGAAGCCATCCACAACGCTTGGCACGTTGGTCGGGCGGTCCAGCCGAATACCGAAGACACTCTCAAAGCTGCCCGACGCCTCGGACAGACCGAAACCAAGCAAGTCCAAAACCAGTTCCGGCTTGGCCAGAAGGGCTGCCTGAACCGAGGTCAGCCGGATGGCCTGCATGTCCGCTACGAGTTTTTGTGAGTAGGGGGATTTCGGGGCGTCTGATTTGGTGGTTTGCGGCGCTTGCAGGAAACCGGCCTCGATGGCGGCTTTCTTGTCCTCGGGGCGGACCAGACCGGCTGTGATCTCGGGGTTGCCCGACCCATTCACGAGGATGATGCAGCCCGCATGGGCTTTCTGATCCTCGGAATAGTCACCGTCGAGAATGACCTGCAATTCCGAGAGCCGCGCTTCACCGTTCTCGTCAAGAACCCCGCCATTGGAGAGGTTTGCCAGTTCGTCGTATTCCTCGGCTTCTTCCTCGCTCAGATCGCCCTCGATTGGGTAGAGGCGGGCCAGCTTCATCTGGTCCAATTCGTAGTAGTTGAGCCAGGCCTCGTGTCGTGCTTCGACCCACCCCCAGCCTTGGGTGTCGACCAGATCGGCCCGGGCCGCGTCCAGCTTCTCGGTAAAAAGCCGATCCAGAAGGGCAGGGGAGGCGAGGAAGACCTCGTCTGAGAAGAGGTCGCGTGTGACCGTGCCGCCCTCGGCCTCGTAGGTCTCAAGACCGACGAACTTGGCGCGGCGGTCCGTGGCCTTGATGGCGTCGGGGTGCAGCGCGTTCTTGATCGCGCTCTCGGAAACGGCTTGACCCTTGACCTGATCCAGAAGGCTCAGGGTGAGAGCTTCATCATCGGAAAGGGTGAAGGCCTTGGCGGTGCCAAGGCTGATCTCACCCGCCGCCAGCGCGTCCAGCACCGGCTCAGGCAAGCCTGCCAGTGCCAAACGCTGGTAGACGCGGGCTTCGGTCACGGCAAAGGCAAGCGCGATCTCCGGCACACTGGCCCCGCGTGATTTCATGCGACCGAAGGCGCGGATTTCATCGGCTGGAGTCATATCCTCGCGGGCCGCGTTCTCGGCGCTGGCCCAATCTTCGGCCTCGGCGGCATCGGTGGCCAGCTTAACCGGCACCGTGGCGAAGGGATGGGTCTTAGAGCGCTCCGCGATCATCTGGATGGCCCGGAGACGGCACCCACCCGCGACCATGCCTACCTTGCCATCCTCGTCCATGAGGCCTGCGAGATTGTGGATGAGGCCGAAGCGCTCAATGCTATCTGCGAGGCTTTCGATATGTGCCTCGGAAACCGTTTTGCGCGGGTTCAGATCAGAGATGTAGAGCATCTCCAAGGGGATTTGCAGGATCACGGCGGATGCGGTGTCGGCTTGGATGGTCTGTTGCTTGGTCATTAGATTTGTTCCTTTCGGATAGATGTCAGGCCCGCTCGGAGCGCGGCATAGGCGCTCGGCGGCTGGTTTTGTTGATGGGGTAAGGGAGGGGGGCCGGAACGCGTGAGGTTCCGGCCTCGATAGCGTCACCACCAGCAAGAATAGATCACGGTTGACCCTCGTGCGATTTCAGCCCGCGCCCAAGCGCAGAACTCGAGATCGTAGTCACGGTATTCGGTGGCCTGCTCATCTTGGAACTGATGCCCATAGAAGAACCCGCCCTCGCAATGGGGCAGGGCGCTTCCCTTCACGGCCTGTTCCAGCGTGTCGATGTCGGCGGTTTCCAGTTTCAACTCACCGCAGTTGAGATCGGACGCCGAAAGCCCCGTGCGTTCGGTGTAGAGCGCTTCCATGAAGGTTTGCAGCTTGGAATGCTTGCGCCAGACGAATTTCGGGCTTTCGCCCTCGTCTCCGCTATCGGGGGTTTTGACATATGCATATTGATCAAGGCCCATGGCCAGTCTCCTTCTCAAAGTGGGAGCGGCGCGGAATCTTGTTCTTGTGACCTCTTGGTCCTGTCCGCTTCCGCCAGTGGCGGAGGCCTCGACTGATCTCACAGTCCGAAAAGCCCCCGTGCTTTTCGGCTGGGCAGAGCAGGAGAGGGCGATAGCCCGTCCTGCGGCCGGACGGCGACCCGACACAGGGGGCCGAAGCGTTGAAATCGGGAGGGACCCGCGCATCCGCGTGGGAGGAACCGGATTTCTCCGTGGAGGCTGGCGCGGAACGCGACACCAGGGCCCCTGTTCGGGGCGCCGGCCAGATGGCAGGCGGAACTCAAAAATGGAAACCTGCCAGCCGGGTTAGAGCGGAGCGGAGACCCGGCTGACCGCTGGCTCAAGCGATCGCGGTCTCGCCCGCGATCTCACCTGAAATGTGCACGAGGGATCGTCTCCAGAATTGGCGGAGACACCAGCAGGTGGCTCCGGGCGTAGCCAAGAGCCTGGTCAGCGCCAGGGCGTTGACGTGCCCCGGATCGAAGGATTTCATCCTAACCGATTACCCGATTACTCTTCCTTGTCACCATGCTAGAACACCTTGAACTTAAGCGAGTTTGTCGATTTCAAAAGGTGTATTCCCAGTGATAGCTAACATGAGACTCCAGCTGCCGGTGGGACAAGGCTTTTTCCACGCTGGTTGGGTGCAACCTTCGGACGCCGCAGAGAGTTTTTTCTACGTCTACGACTGCGGCGCGATGAACAAGTATGCAAAGGCTCGCGACCGGGAAATCGAAAAGCTCGTTGCGCATGTCGGAAGGCGTACGAGACTTGACCTCCTCGCCATCTCGCACATGCACGCCGACCATGTGAACGGGGTTGAGAAACTCATCACCGATGGGGCGTTCCAAGTCGACACGATCATGATGCCCCTGGTTGGCATGAAGGAGCGGTTGCTCGCATTCGCTTCCGTGGCGCACCATGATCCCCTGTCGGCCCGCTCACCTTTCTACAGGGAGTTCATCGCTGACCCCGTTTCCGCGGTTTCGAGGTTCGACCCAAGAAACATCGTACTTGTTCGACGGGGAGACGGTGGTTCCCCGGGAAGCGGCACGCGTGACGATGGCCCACTGGACGGGGACCCAGGCCTACTCGGTGAGGGTCGCGGGTACACCTGGAAACTCGTCGGGCAGGGAACCGCGGTCGAGAGGCCGAGGGAGGCAGAGGACCACCGGGTCTTGGAAATCCCCGATAGTTCCGCGGCGAAGGTTTTTGCACCGGGTGCATGGGAAGAGGCATGGCTCCTGGCGCCTTACGTGGACCAGGAGATCGTCAAGCAGACTGACCTGTTCTTGGCCACCCTCGCGAACGAACGATCGATGACGGTCAAGGACCTCGAAACCAGCCTTTCGGACGCGAGTTTCGTCCTGGAACTCCTGGCCGATCATCCCAGGGATCTGAAGACAGCCTACACGGCTTGCCATGGCAACCTTAACCTGACCTCGCTCTGCCTCTATTCCGGGCCGGCTGGTGAGGTTGGAGAACAACACGGCTGCCAATCAACCCACGGCCCCTGGACCTCCACTTTGCAAAATGGTCGCGTTGCTTGGTTGGCAACGGGAGATGCCAAGCTTTCAAAGGTCGCGAAATGCAATGCCTTCCTGAAGCATTTCAAGGGTCACTTGGACAAGGTATCGACCTTCACCTTGCCTCACCATGGCTCCGCCCATGACTTCAACGAGAAGCTCCTGGCCCGCGTGAAACCTAGCTTCTACCCGGTCGCGGCGGACGCGGTGAAGAACTGGCAACACCCGGCCGCCAGGGTAACGCGCGCGGTCGCCTCAGCCGGGGCAGTGCTTCTCGTGACCAATGCCAACGAGACAACGGGTGTCCGGGAAATAGCCCTGAACCATGCGCCCAAGGGTCCTGGATCATGATGGGAATTTTCCATAAAGGGCTAGATACGGCCTCTTGATGCCGGAAACACCCCCAAAGAGGCCATTTATGGCCTATTGACAAATCTTGTATTAAAAGGTCATATACGGCCTATAGTGAGTCTAAAATGGCCACAACCGGCAACTTGTGGCCGATAGGAACAACATGGTGACCTCAAGGCAAGTGGAACTGGAAATCGGGCAACGCCTCGCGCGCCTACGGCTCGCTCGAAACGTGACGCAGGCCACGCTTGCCGAGAAGGCGGGCATAGGCGTGCGTACCCTGCGTCGCCTCGAGGCCGGGGAACCCTCGACACTGGACACGTTCCTCCGCGTTGCCACGGCCCTTGACCTCGAGGAGGCCATTCTCTCGGCATTGCCGGAGGGAGACATCCGTCCAATTGAACGCGTTTCACAGAAGGGGAGTGAGCGCAGGAGGGCCAGCCCGGCATCGGAACGCCCGACGAAATCAACATGGACATGGGGTGACGAGGTAGATGACTGACGCGAGCGTCATGTTGTGGGGGCGACGTATCGGCGCCGTGAGCTGGGACGAGGCCCGCGCACTCGGCGTCTTTCAATACGAGCCGGGTTTCGTGGGTGCAGGTATCGAGGTCGCGCCATTGAAAATGCCGACCCGTGAAGCACCCTACGAGTTTCCCGCCCTCCGAAAGGAAACCTTCAAGGGGCTGCCGGGCATGCTGGCCGACGCGCTCCCGGACAAGTTCGGCAACCGGTTGATCGATGCTTGGCTTGCCGAAACGGGCCGCAGCGCGGACCGGTTCAGCCCAGTCGACCGGCTGTGTTACATCGGCAATCGTGGGATCGGCGCACTGGAGTTCGAGCCGACGGTTCGCAAGGCAACACGCTCGAAGAAGCTAGAAGTGGCCCAGTTGGTGGACCTCGCCAACCGGGTTTTGGACGAGCGTGAGAACCTTGTCGGCAGGCTCGGTGGTGAAGACGATGCCGGGGCCATGGAAGATATCCTGAGCGTTGGAACCTCGGCGGGGGGCGCACGCGCCAAGGCCGTGCTCGCCTGGAACAGGGAAACCGGCGAGTTCAGATCTGGGCAAGTCAAGGTTGACGAGGGATACGAGCACTGGCTCTTGAAGTTCGATGGTGTGTCCAACAACCGCGACAAGGAACTTGCCGATCCGCAAGGGTTCGGAAAGATCGAGTTCGCGTATCACCTGATGGCGAAGGAAGCCGGCATAGACATGTCGGAATGCAGGCTTCACCACGAGGGTGGGCGCAGCCATTTCATGACCCGCCGGTTCGACCGGGATGGGCGCGGCCGCAAGGTTCACATGCAATCTCTGGGCGCGATGCAGCACTTCGATTTCAACGACCCGGCCTCGTATTCCTACGAGCAGGCGATCTTAACGATCCGGGACCTGGGGCTGGGGATGGACGTGGTTGAGCAGCAATACAAGCGCGCCGTTTTCAATGTCTTCGCCCGCAACCAGGATGATCACGTCAAGAATATCTCGTTCCTCATGGACCGGTCCGGATCATGGCGACTATCACCCGCCTACGACGTGGCTTATTCCTACAATCCTTCCGGTGCCTGGACGCGTGATCACCAGATGAGCTTGGCGGGGAAACGAAACGACTTCGACCACGATGACCTCATGGAATTCGCGTCGAACGCGGGCCTGAAGCCTGCCAGGGCGAGACAGGTCATCGAGGATGTCGCGGGTTCCGTGGCGAGGTGGTCCCGGCACGCGGGGGAAGCCGATGTCGAGCCGTCGGACATTTCCCGGATCGAGAATACATTTCGCTTGGAACTGCGCGGCAAGTAATGCGTCTTGCCCGCTTAACGGGCTAAATTCGGCTTCAGAAACTTGACCAGAGTTTCTTGCGCGCGGGATCCGTCGCCGTCTTCGCGCAAACGGCTGCCACCGCCTTTATCTGCCGCATGCTCTCGGAGGTCCAGATGGTGGAGAGGTCCACGGTCATCCCGATCTCGATGATATCATCGACCGGCAGGTCACATATGGACGCCCCGGGCTGGGTGTAGCATTGCACGTGGCTATCGAAGGCGAACTTGCGCATGGAGCTGCAGTTGCAGCTTGGGTTGGTAGAGATGTCCAGCTTCGGAACGATCGTTTCCTGGAGACAGTTCAGGGTTTTGTCGCGCCAGGTTTTCCCGGCATCGGAGAGACTTGTCTTTGAAAGGAACCTTTCGCAGTACTTCTTGCCGTATGTGATGAAATACTCGTCCGCGTCGTTCTTGCAGGGGCAGTACTTTGCGAAACACGCCTCGTAGACGCCGCAGCTTGGCGTTGCCGTGTTTACACATTGGGCCTGCGCCGGTCGGGGACCCATGAATGAAACCAGGAAAATGAAGGCCGCGAGGACCACGAACGAAATCCTTGTCATCTAAGTACTCCTTTTCAATGGTGGGCGGCAATTTTGGGCCAACCCATTCGGCAATCCATGTTCAAAATTACTAAGTGTCGAGAACATGGTTGCACGAAACGGCGGCCTCGCTCAACCAAGACGGGAGAACGGGACTTCAACCCGGGGCCCGGAAAATTCCTGTTAGCGGGTTAATCAAACCTTAAGCTCCCGCCGCGAAGCTATCGTCATGTTGGCAAAACCCATCGAACTATCCCGCGCGCCTAGCGTGGCAAGGCGAAACGGCGAGACGCTCTACAAGTGGGGCAACCTTCTTGCAGTCATCGTGCGAGATTCCGGGGAAGTCGGTCAGTTTTCAACGTCTCTTGCGATTTCGAGGGGTGAGGTCGAGGGACTTGTCGAGGAATTCGTGCCGTCCAAATCTTAGAAACGTCAACAAGGGTCCACTGGATCACTCGTCCCCGGGTCCAATTCGTTTCGCGATTGCCCGGATGAATACCTCTCTCGGATTTGCGTGTTCGTTTCCCTTGCCTTCCAACATCTCCGCGATGTCATCAACAAGATCCCACTCATCGGAAGGCGGCAAGACCAAGGGTTGGTCCCCCCGCAAGAATTGCCCTGATGCGAGACGCTTTAGATCATCGATTTCCAAGGGCTCGAATTCCTTGGCCAAGTAAGCCAATTTTTCGGCCATCGGAATTTCGGCTGCAACATCCAAGTAGCCGCTTGGCAAACCTAGGCAACGGGCAATGTCATCCAAGTCATAACCCAAGACCTGCATTCCCTCGGTGCTAAGGGCCGTCGCCGGGCAACAATCGTATGGGAACCGCGCATGGCAATCCAGGAGCAACTTTCCGAGCTTGGCGAGATGTTCTGCGCAAGCAGACACCACGTCCTTTCCGACGAGTTCGCGGGGTACTGGTACCGAGTTCCCGGCGAAACGGTGTGTCCACCCGTGTAAGGCAGAACCACCAACTACCGAAACAGGACCCTCCTTTTGCGAGATGTTCCTGAGTTCGAGAAAAAATCCCATCGCCGCATCCGATCTCATCGTCGACTGTTGCCCCTCGTACCATTCGGGGAAACCTCGAACGCGCTTCATGCTCTTTTGCAGCACGAAGGTCACGCTACGACCCGCGCTCAAGAATGCGTTGAGATGGAATTGAAACTCCGAACCGTCCTTGGTGGAAAGCTGTGCGAGGAAATACTCGGCCTCCTGGAGCCTCAAGAGCGGGTACCTGAGGGAAGTGAATTCGTGGGGCATACCTGGTGCACCTTTCCCAAAAACTAAACGACCATCGTGTTTTGAAAGGACTACCTGCAACCAGTGGAAATTGATCGATATCATGTCGATGGCCGCGACCACCAATTACGCTCCGAGACAATCCATGTAAGTGGTTTACAATTCGAACCTCTAAACCCTAGGGTTGCAAGAAAGAATTTTTAGCTCTCGCGACCCCGAACAAGAAACGAGGCGCGCTTTTCGCAAAGATCACGAATGGAAGACCAAGAATACAATTCCGTAAATAGTGCTTTGAATGACTTTTTCTTCCGGGGGCGTTTTGAAATGCTCCCGGTTTACCTTGATCTCGAGGGTGATGCCGAGGAGCAGGTCGCCGAGGCCCTGGGGGTTGATGCGGACGAGCTTTGCGATTTCATTGGCCTGACCGCCGCACGATCCCTGAGGTTTGACAAGAGGGACCCTTACATCGACCAGGCGAGGTGGTTGTTGGAATGGAGCCTTGAAGGCCGTCGAGACCCACCGCCGTTCACGGCGCTACTCTGCGCGCTTTCGATCGCGGCGGAGAGAATGGGAACCGACGAGAATTTTTCTCCGAACAACTACTCGGAACGATTGTTCGAACTTCTCGGGGTCAAGGACGCGACATCGCAGCAAAAGCTTCGCCAATATGCCAAGTCCACGCGCCAGTTTTGGCGTGCCTTGAACATGTGGCTTGCGGAAAACGACTTCCAGCTCGGCAGACCGACCGCGCGCGCGGTCATCGGCCATTGGAAATACGCGAGTTTCGGCCTGTCGCAAGCGCTCGTTCGGGACGCGGACAGGAAACGCCTCTCGGGGCTGTTCGAGAAATACGACCTCGTGCCGGGTGAACCGGTGCCGGATGCAGAGATGGCGCTACTCGTGCACGATTGGATGTCTTCGCACGGGGCCACCGGCCCAACTCCTTGGCTTCGCAAGCTTTGGCAATCCAGCGACCTGAGGCCACGGGTTGTTTCCGCCGCACTAGATGCCTTCGAGACCTGGGAAAGGACGGCGGGCGTAACTGGAGACGGTCCCCGCAATGCGCGCCTGCAGTGGCAAGTCGGTTTCACCGGGTTCCCCAGGAAACGGGCAAGACTGTCCCTGGCCGTGTCCAGGGGTGGTGAGGCCGAGGCCCTGGAGGAAACCGGCGCTGGCACGGAGACAGGGGATCAACTTTTCCTCGAGGATGGATTGGAGCAGGGAACACGGTTCCTAGGGCCGGTTGGGTCTATCAACCTCGACATGCTCTTGTTGAAGTCCCGGTCTTTCACGGGCGCTTCTAGCGGCGTCAACTACGCCTACATCGCCAAGCCCATCGTGGCCCTTGCGCGGGCCCCGGACGGTCCCGTGTACCGGGAGGTATCCCGGGTCAGCCTTTTCGAGGAGCACGCGATCCTGTGCCACGAGGCCTGGCTGGACAAGGTTGAAGGACACCTATCCAAGTGCGCGAGACCAGGGCATTCGGTCCTTCGAGCCAATGACATGGCCGGCATTCCGGAGGGTTGGTGCATCTTGCGTGGTGTGGAGATCGTCCGGGCGGTCGACAATGCCCATGACAATTTCCACGCGTTGAGTCCCATTGCCAGCGCCGCGGCAATTGCCTGCGTGGATGGCTTGAAGCTTGGACATGGGACCTGGCACGTTGCCGCCCCGCCCCACGTGGAGGCAACATCGGAAAAACCTGGATCGACGATCGAGGTCATTCGTGAACAGTTCGGTAGGAAAGACGAGGTGATTGCGAAGGAAGGCGCCGTTGGGGACTTCATGGAAGCAAGCCTTGACGCTTCTTGCGTTGAAGCTGGAACAAACCTTCGGGCGGTCGTCAAGCACAAGTCGACGGAGCTTGCGGAGACGTCCTTTTCCCTTCGGTCCGCCGATATTCCACGACCAATTGGGAGCAAGCGGCTTTACCACGTGCATCTTGGCAACGGGTTTGCATTTGATCCCGCGATCGAACTCGAAAGGGCGCCGGTAAACCTCGAGGGCTGTGTTCTAATCGGCGCGCTGGATGATGTTCCCGTTGGGGCCATCCATCGCGGGGTAGGGACCGCTGGCGTCGTTCCCGAGGGAACATTGGAAGAGGCAAGCGACCTGGAATGGTGCCACTCGAGCGACGCGGCCGTGGTGGCCAGCGAAAGCTGCGTCATCCGGGGATACCACTACTGGGTCTACGAGGCTTTCGAGAAAGGGGACGACCGCTACGACGCCAAGATGGCAGAGTGCAAGGATTGCCAGGTTAAGGCGCTTTCGCGTACCCGGGAAGTTGCGAAGGGCAATGCCAAGAAAATGGCGCAACACCAGGTTTTCGCCCCGGCGCGCCGCTTGGCGAAGCGCGGGGAAGACACCGCGCAAGTCTCCGAAACGGGTCACGAGGGAGTTTCGGCGGACACGGTACTCGATGGACTTTGCTACCTGGGTCACGGCTCTTGGCCTGCGTTCCAACGCCTCGCAACGGCCGTATCGCCGGAACCGTGGTTTGCCCATTCCCTCGCAAGCGATCTTTATTCCCTTGGGCATGTCGAGATGCGAGGACGCCTAACCGCAACAGGTGGCGATTGGTCAGTGGCGCCACCCGCCCTGGTCATCGGCATGGATGGCAATGGCTACCTTGCCGGGTTCCAGTCGGGCAGTCTCGTTGAAGCGGTGAGTTCTGCCTTGTCATCCGAGGGGGCGGTTTATGCACCTTGCAAGGCGTCGAACCAGGTGACGGTGCACCGTTGGACGGGTCTTGGAGGGATGGACCTTGATGCCTTGCTGGAGACCGTGGAAGACGCCCATGGGCGCAAGGTCGCGGTCGCACGCAACCTTGCCGTGTCGATCACCCGGGGACTACCGTCGTTCACGGACGTGTTCGAACAAGCAACCCCGGTTCACGTTGAGCAAGCCGATGGGCTTGCCAAGTACGACACGATGAAGGCTCGCTGGCGCAGGGTCGAACGATTGGACGGACCGGGGGCTTACAGGATCGGGCTGCACGGAACGCGTTACGTTTTCCGGGACCGGGATGGAACGACAAGGCAAGTTGGCCACCAGGTCGCCAAGACATTGTCGGCGCGAGAAGAAGGGCGCTGGTTGCACGGGTACGACATGTCTACCGGTAGGTTCACGGCTGCCCTCGGGGTTGAACCCCCGTGGCTATTCGCGCGGGCGCTCGTCGTATCGGGCGGGTCCCTGCCGAGAAGGGACGGTGGGCGGGTTGTCTACGAGCGCATCGACCCGCGGGTTGGTGCCGCCATCTTGGACAAGATGTATGGAAAGGACGATAGCATTGGGTAAAGCAACGCCGGGAGAGGTTCTCGACTACATCCAGGAAGCCTACCACAAGTATTACGACAGCGCGTTCTGGCTGCGTGACGAGTACCTCATGCGTGAACGGCGCAACTTGCTCGACGAACCCGGTTTGACCGCGCAGGAGATCCTGCTGGAAGCGGTGTTGGCCTACCCATCCGAGGTGCCGGTTGCCGATGCCTGCGCTGTAGCGGGCCTTTCGCCGGCGGTCGCGGAGCACCTAGGCAAGATCGTCTTCGGCGCCAACTACGATTTGCGGAAGCACCAGGCGCAGTCACTCGAAACATCGCTGGCCTCGAACTCGGCAACCAAGCGGAACGTTGTCGTGACCTCGGGCACGGGTTCGGGCAAGACCGAGAGCTTCCTGGTTCCCGTGATCGCGCGGCTTCTCAGGGAACGGTTAAGTGGCGTTGGCCAGGGCGGGTTGCACGAATGGTGGAACGAGAACTGGGGGAGCGCGAGCACGTGGCGGGGAAGTCGATCGAGGATCGAGAACGGTCCCCAACCGGCACTTCGCGCGCTGTTACTTTACCCGACGAATGCCCTCGTGGAAGACCAGGTCTCCCGCTTGCGCCGCGCTGCGACCCGTGCGCGGGACATTCACGGGGCGCCCATGTTCTACTTTGGGCGCTACACGGGCGCAACGCCGGGCGGTACGTTTGACCCGGGTGGACACCTGGACGCCAAGAGTCGCCGCATCGTCAAGGAAGTTGCCCGCGACATCAAGCAAATCGAGGCCGAGGCAGCACGGCTTGCAGATCGAGACGAGGAGATTCGAGGCCAGTTCCAAGATCCTTCCTGCGGGGAGATGCTGACCCGGTGGGATATGATCGATGCGCCACCTGACATCATGATCACCAACGTCTCGATGTTGAACGTGATGTTGATGCGCGAACACGAGGCACGCTTGTTCCAACAGACCCGTAACTGGTTGGCGGCATCGGCGGACAACCATTTCTCCCTGGTTGTCGACGAGTTGCACGGTTACCGGGGCACGGCGGGAACGGAAGTTGCACTCGTCATCCGCAACTTGTTGATGCGACTGGGGCTGGAACCGGGGTCGCCGCAGCTACGCTGCCTTGGCACGAGCGCGTCGCTTGATGGTGAAGAGGGCAAGGAATACCTAGAGCAATTCTTCGGCGTGGACCGAAACACGTTCGAGGTCTATCCCGGCGAGCCGCGTATTCCGGAAGCGACATTGCCAATCGACGCGGGCAAAATTGCTCCCCTGGCCGATGAGGCGATCGCGGGAAACGAGGACGCGCTCGACGAGATCATCGACATTGCCTCGCCCCGGCAGGCGCTCGGGGCTGCATGTCGCGAAGCGGGCAGACGGGAAGAAGACGACGCGGTCGTGCCCGCGAGGCTTGGCGCGATCAAGCAAGGCCTGCTCGGTGAACATGGAAGCGACACCGTCTTCCAGGCCATCCTTCACGCGGCCGCGCGAGAAGACTCCCCGTCATTCAAGGAGCCGCATCCCTCGTTTCGTTCCCACATGTTCTTGCGTCAAATCCAGGGAATGTGGGCTTGTTCGAACCCCGACTGCGACCAGGTCGAAGACGCATACCGTGACCCGGAGCGCAAGATTGGCAAACTGTTCAAGCACCCGGCCATCAAGTGCAGTTGCGGCGGGCAAGTCCTTGAACTGCTATATTGCTACGACTGCGGTGAAGCATATCTCGGTGGCTACGTGACGCCTAGGGCAGAGGGAGTCGAGGACGGCCAAGTCTTCTTGGAATCCGGTCCGACGGATCTTTCGAGCACCGTACCCGGGTTGGTCAACGAGCGGCCGCATTCCAAGTTCCGATGGTACTGGCCGGGCAAACAGGTGGGTGCCGGGGTCACCCCAACCTGGCAGCACTCGGAGCCTAGCACGAAGAAACAAAAAACTTTTGGATACGCCGCCGCCAATTACGATCCGCTCTACGGGCTCCTGGAGAAAGCCCAGCACGGAGACACGCCGACAGGTACCTTGTTTACCTGCCCGGGGGACGTGAACGCGCCCGCCCTTCCGGAGAAGTGCCCGGCCTGCGAGTCCAAGAAAAGCCAGCAAAGGATCCTCAAGGCCTTTTTCTCAGGGAGCCGGGTGAACAGCCCTATAAGAGGCCTTCGAACGGGTTTGAACGTCACGACCCAGGTAATTGCCGACCGTGCGTCCACCAAGCTTGGCACGCCCGAACGTACCGCGCAGATGATCGCGTTCACGGACAGCCGAGACGATGCCGCGGATGTTGCGGCGGGGCTGGAACTCAACCACTTCCGATCACTTTTGAGGCAACTAGTCTTCCGGGCCCTGAAACCGGGTGCCAGCTTCACCGTCGACGACGCGAGATCAACCGCCGCGAAGATCCAAAAGGGTGAAGACCTCGACAAGCGGGAAGTGGAAATAGCAACGGCGATCAAGGCGCAGGGGTCTGAGCTTCAAACCGCGTTGCTCATGCAATCGATGTCCATGTCGAACGCGGACCAAGACGCACTTGTCAAAACCTTCGAGGAAGACGTCGTCAATGCCCGGGGTATTTCTTGGAGCGCCCTTGTTTCCGGGGTCATGAACGATCTCCTGGCACTTGGCGAGAACCCCGCGGGCACCGACGCCTCCAAGCAAGAGATCGGTAACGAGCCATGGTGGCGTTACTTTGATCAAACCCGACCGGCTCCCGTGACCCGGCTTGACCCTTCCGTGGAAAACGAGGGCAGGCGGCAAATCAGGGAGACCTTGTCCTCGCTCATTGCCGCGGCCCTTTTCGATGCCGGTGGACGCGACCTGGAATCCCTTGGACTCGCCTTCGCCTGCCCGGTGGGCGACCACTCGACGAGGCTGGGAATGGCGGCCAACGATGCCAGGGACTTGCTTGCAAACGTGATCCGCTTGCTAGGCCAAGCGCGGCTTTACCAGGGCGGTGGCAGCAGCCAATCTTCAACCAACATCCCAACCGGGGTTCGGCGCTACGTCGAAAAGGTTGCACCCTCCCTTAACCGTGACGCGTCCGATCTTGGCGAGATCATCGGGGCGTTGTTGCGCGACGAGGGTATCGTGAACGACAACTGGGTCATCCAGGTCGGTCGCTACTCGAGCCTGAAACTGGAGCTTGTACCCATTCTCGACGGCTTGCACCGGTGCAACAGGTGCTCACGGGTTTCGGCCAACGTCGCGCTCAAGGCGTGTACCTCGGTGAACTGCACGACCACGGGGTTCGAGCCAATCTCGGGGCCCGAAGACGACTACTACCGCTGGCTGTCGGAAGAACCAGCGCACCGGCTCAACGTCGAGGAGTTGACGGGCCAGACGAAACCGCTTTCCGAGCAGCGGCGACGCCAACGCCTTTTCAAGAAGGCCTTCCTTGAAGACGAGATTGAACCCGTGCACGGGATCGACACCTTGAGCGTCACGACGACGATGGAGGTCGGCGTCGACATCGGTTCCTTGGAGCTGGTGATGATGGCCAACATGCCGCCGCAGAGGTTCAACTACCAGCAAAGGGTTGGCCGGGCCGGGCGCATGGGACAGAGCTTTTCCTACGCGCTCACCATTTGTCGCGGTGGCTCGCACGACGATTTCTACTACGGCAACCCGGAACGGATCACGGGCGATACCCCACCGCAGCCATACCTGGACCTTTCGAGGCCGGAGATCGTGAAACGGGTCGCGGCAGCGGAATGCCTTCGACGCGCATTTTCGGCACTGGACGAACCACCGGTTGGCGCAGCCAGCACGCATGGCGCCTTTGGCAAGGCCGCCGAATGGGAAACGGTCTACAAGGCGGATATCTCTACATGGCTCGCGGTCGACCCCGGTGTCGACGAGGTCGTGGAGGCGCTTTGTTACCTTGCACCACTCGCGGAAGATCAACCCGCCAAGATCGCGAACTATTGCCGGGCGGAGCTGGCGGATCACGTCTCCAGCGTTGTTTCCGATGGCCGTTACATCCAGGTTGAACTTAGCGAGCGCCTTGCGACGGCTGGGGTGCTTCCAATGTTTGGTTTCCCGACGCAAAGCCGGAACCTCTTCAAGTACAAGCGCGACGCACGCCTGGACGACATGGTGTTGAGTGACCGGGCACTGGACCATGCGGTTTGGGCCTTCTCACCCGGTTCCGAGATACCCAAGGACAAGCAAATCCACACGGCCTGTGGGTTCGAGTTGCTTCGGGAAATCCGTGGCCGGGTCGAAAGCGACCCCGATCCGCTTGGTCCGAGCCTCGAGTTTTCGAAGTGCAGCGATCCCGATTGCGGCCACATCATGCAAGGCGTAGAGGAGACCTGCGAGGTTTGCGGTCAGTTCGCGATGAAATTCGACCTCTACCAGCCGAAAGGTTTCATAACGACCCCGGGCCAGCCGCGCGACTACGATGGCCAGCGCCAACGTGGTCCCTCGCTTTCACCCCCGGTACTTGCCTTCAAGCCCAAGTACGCCGACGGGTTCTCCCTTGGCCCTGCCCGCGTGGCGCTTGCATCGGACGAACCGATCGCGCTGGTCAATGACAACGGTGGAGAATTCTTCAAGTTCCGCCGGAAGTACAACGCGATGATCGTGAACGACGAGCACCTCTACCGCGATCGCCAACCCTATCCCGAGCTCGACGGTGATCCGGAAGCGGAAGGTGCCATTGGAGCCGTGTTCAAGACGGACGTCATGACGATGCTTCTCGAGAACTTGCCCGGCGTGGGTTACAACGGCGTCTTGGACGTCGAGGGCCAAAAGGCCGCCGGCTCGGCCCTTACGTCTTTCGGTGAATTCCTGAAGGTCGCCGCGGCCCGGGAACTCGACGTGGACCCGGCAGAGCTTAGGGTTGGTACGCAGAAATGGCGCATGGATAGCTGCGTGACACGGCAGCTCTACGTTGCAGATGCGCTGGAAAACGGTGCCGGGTACAGCCGGCACATTTGTGATCCAGGCCGGCTTCGCGGGTTAATCGCGACCCATTACGAGGATGTTAAGAAAAACTGGCACGACCCGTCACACGCCGATTGTGATCGCTCGTGCCCGGATTGTCTTCGTAACTACAATAACCGCTTTTTGCATGCTTCGCTGGATTGGCGGTTGGCGCTGGACGTGGCCGAGCTGGTCCTGGGTGAGCCCCTGGACACGACGCGATGGCTCGGGGACGCCCGGGGCATCGGTCAAAGGTTTGCCGACTTGTGTAACCACCACGAGGGCAGCGTGCAGGTTGAGCAAGCCGATGGTCTCGTCGCGGTTACGGGCGGCAACAAGCTATCCCTCGTGCTATCGCACCCGCTGTGGCACATGCGGGAGGGGCTGGCGCAAGATATCCAGAAGAACGCGAAACTCTTGCTGGAGGCCAACCATGGCATGGGCCTAAAGGTCGAGTTCGTGGATATCCGTGACTTTGCGCACCACCCGCAGACTTACATCGTCAAGATGCTGGAGGCCCAATGATCACGATCACGGGCGCCGAGGGGTCAAGCGAGTACCAGGCCGCGATCCTGGTGAAGAATGCACTAGAGGCGTCTTGGCCGGGCGTGGCAACGACACCCAGGGAGGTTGACGACATCCGGATCGCGGTCAGCACGAAGCTCTCGGGTTACCAGGTGCAAGACATCGATGTTGTCTTGGCTGGCCGTTTATCGAAGCCGCGCATGTTTAAGCCCATGCGCGTTATCCGTGGATCCTCGGGGAACAAGTTAAACGCGCGCCCGATCATGGTCGAAAGCTTCGTGGTCGCGATCGAGGTCAAGGATCATGATGATCGTGGTGTTCGCATCATGGATGACCAGGTCGAGGTCAGGTACTCGCGTGGCGGCCCACTGCAATGGAAGAGCGCGACAGACCAAAACGTCAAGCAAATGCACGCCCTTAAGACATACCTTTCGGACATGCATGTCGATGTCTTCGCGCGCCGTTGCATGGTTTTCCCCAGTCTCGGCTCGATTTCCGCGCCAAGCGCTGTCGCGGGTGCTTTCAATGGTCACCAACTGATGAGCGCGATCGCGGCGTCCTCGCCACTCCTGGAACGCCGGGGGCAGGGGCTTCTTGCGGCAGGTGACAGGGAAACGATCGAGAAGGCCCTAGCTGCGCCGATATTCAAGAAAGCGATCCCAACGCGGCTTGACCGCGAACGCATGGATCGCTTGGCGGCGAAGAACCCCGCGATCGACGGCATCATCGATTCCCTGGGAGACGGTACGGTGTTCCTGCGTGGCTTCGCGGGAACCGGGAAGACGGTTCTGCTTCTCCAGGCGGCGTGGAAACTCTTTCGCGCGGAAGGCAAGCGGACGTTGGTCTTGACCTACAACCACGCCCTGGCCGCGGACATGCGTCGCCTGATGTCCCTAGCAAGCATCCCGTCATCGGTGGAAGCGGGTGGTATCCGCGTCGGCACCGTGATGTCATTCCTCTACACTTGGTTTTCGAAGCTTGGATTGCTCGGCGATGGTCCCTTGGATTTCTCGCGGTACCCCGAGCTTTGCACAGAGGCGCTCGATCTCGTCAAGGCGGAAGCCGTTACGCGGGAGGACATCGAGGCAATCATTTACGACGATCCCGATTTTTTCGATTTCGACCAGGTGTTCGTTGACGAGGGGCAAGATTGGCCAAGCGGGGAGACCGCCTTGTTGAAAGCCCTTTACGACCCGACCCGGCTATGTGTTGCCGATGGCGTGGACCAGCTTGTCAGGGGTGCACGTGCCAATTGGCGTGCCGGTCTGCCCCGCGACAAGCGAAGCACCTTGCCATTGGGAAAATGCCTGCGCCTCAAGCGCAACTTGTCGCTCTTCGTATCCGAGGTTGCACGGGAAACGGGAAGTGCGTGGGAGGCGGAGCCTAACCCGGCCGCCGGCGGTGGCCGGATAATCATCCTGAACGCGCCATACGCGCAGGCTGCCGGGTTACACGAGAGACTCGTTGACGACTTAAGGTCTGACGGCAATGA
This sequence comes from Ruegeria sp. HKCCA5463, assembly GCF_013034175.1. NCBI lineage: Bacteria > Pseudomonadati > Pseudomonadota > Alphaproteobacteria > Rhodobacterales > Roseobacteraceae > Ruegeria > Ruegeria sp. HKCCA5463. The sequence goes on along the minus strand of NZ_WQFL01000010.1, from coordinate 73,809 downwards.
CTGTGTCGACATGCTGGTCTGCGTTCCGCCGGACGGCGTTGTTGATGATGGCTCCCGGCGGTCGAGCCTGGTGGGCCGGGGAATGGCATCTAGGGGCCAGGAGTTCTGGGATGGCGTTGATCCGACGGCAAGGTCGGATTTTCCTCGCGCGCCAGGCCAGGTGAGGATCGTTCAATACGCTTCTTGCCGGGGCTTGGAAGGGTGGACCGTAGTTCTCGACGGGTTTGATCGATTCCTTGAAGAGATGTTTGAAGCCAAGATTTCATCTGGTCTCGATGCATCCGAGGAAGAGGGATTCGTTGACCTGAAAAAGGCAGCGCAGGGCGAAGCGTGGCGTTGGGGACTGATCGCCCTAACACGTCCAATCGATACGTTGGTGATCCAGCTCGACGACCCCGGCGGACGGTTCGGAACCCAAGTCCTTGAAGCGGCGAGAAAGTTCCCAGATTTCGTTGAAATCTTGGACGACTAGGCGAACTTGCGCGCGGCAAAGCGGGTGACGAAACGCCCGAATTGCCCCCAACATGTAGTAACTGCCTGGACAGCCCACTCCAGATATGCTAGCTATTTTCAAAAACCATGAAACTTGGCCGGACGATAGATGCTTCAGGAAACCCTTGCGAGAGACGTAAACGAAAACCCTACCCAGGCGGGAGTTCCCCGGCACGAGGCGACGCATCGCCAGTACAACATGATCGATCTCTTCGCCGGGTGTGGCGGCCTGTCTCTTGGATTCGAGAACGCGGGTTTTACGCCGGTATTCGTCAACGAGTTGAACGAGGATGCCCAGGCCACTTACCTCATGAACCGCCATCATTCGCTTGGCGGGATGAAATTCTCGGAAAACGACGCGTTGCACTGCAACGACGCGCACGAGTTGAAGGGAAAGCGGCTCGAACAGTTGGTCAGCGACCTATCCCAGGTTCCCGGTGTTGAATTGGCTTTCGATACCGCGTCAAAGAAGAGCGGGGGCGGCAGCAACCTCGATGTCTTGACCGGCGGCCCGCCTTGCCAGGGCTATTCCGGCATTGGCATCCGCCGTTCGTATTCCGTTGACAAGAAAGACCTGCCGTCGAACCAGCTTTACCAGCGGATGGCCAGCGTAATTCGCCGGATGCGGCCCCGTGTTTTTCTTTTCGAGAACGTGCGCGGCCTACTGACCTCCAAGTGGACCCGGGACGGCGGCGAGCGCATTTTCCCGGATGTCCGGGACGAGTTTCGGGCCATTCCTGGCTACGAGGTACGCTGGTCCTTGGTCTATGCCAAGGACTACGGCGTTCCCCAGAACCGGCCGCGGGTCTTGCTTGTTGGCGTGCGTCGCGACGTGTTGGAAGCCTGCGACTTTCTCGATCCCAAGGCCGACCCGGAAGACGCGGTCGCCTGCGGGTTCCTTCCGGCGGGAAGCCCGGGCGAGTTTCCCGACCTGAAAGACCTTCTCGGCGATCTCGTCGATGACACGGTGGCCGAGGTTCTGCGCAGTCGAAACTTCGAGCGCGGCACCTTTGAAACAACGGCTTACCCGCGACCCGCGCGCACCGCGATCCAGAAGTCCCTTCGCACCGCGCCTTCTTGGTACGAGGGCCGGGGCATTCGCTTGACCGAGCAGGAGTATTCAAAGCACAAGCCGGCCGTGGTCGAGAAGTTCGACCACATGATCAGGAACGCGGGCGAAATTCCCGAAGAGTGGCGCACCAAGAAGTTTTCCCAACGCCTATTGAAACCGAGCTGGGGCAACCAGGAGCCAAATATCACGGCCACGTCGCTACCAGATGATTACGTTCATTACTCGCAGCCGCGTATCTTGACCGTGAGGGAGTGGGCGCGCCTACAACTCTTCCCGGATTGGTACCGTTTCGCGGGTAAGCGAACCACGGGTGGAATTCGACGTGCGGGCAATCCGCGCGAGGGTATTTTTGACCGCGAGGTCCCCAAGTACACCCAGATCGGCAATGCCGTGCCGGTTGGCCTTGCGGAACGCGTGGGGTCTCATTTCAAAAGAATCTTGGACGAAGCTATAGGGTAATGCTCGAAAAATCGGACACGAGCGTTGGAGAGGTATTGACCCTCTTCAACGAAACCGGCTTGGACGTGGGCCTGCTTGTCCCGACGCCGACCGGCTTGAAGAAATCGATCATGGATGCCACGGCAACGTTTCGGGATTTCCTGCTCGATGCAAAGGTCCATGACTTTTCGACCCAAGCCCAGGGCCAAGAACACAAGGTCGTTGTCCCGGCGAGGATGGTTTTCGCGAAGGGGTCGAAGCCGACGAAAGTGTCCCTTTACCGGCCCACCACGAAGAAGGGCGACCCTCGTATCTGCGTTTACGGCCTCAAGGCGCACGCGGTTCCTTACAACTTGCTGGCCCTGTTTGTTTGGGATGGCTTGTTGCACGTCGTTAATTGCAGCGACCCTGAAATCCTACGATCAATAAAGGACCCGGGTTCGCCGCTTGGGGCAATCGCGCAAGCCGCACGACCGGGACTATCACCCGAGGCAGAAGAATTGCTCGACCTGCTACGTGACATCGGTGCACGCGGGTGGATTCCAACCATGCGCCCGGGCGATACGGGTATCGGGATGACGTTAGAGACCTTGTTGGGGATCGAGGCCAATTCGAGCAAGCTTCCCGATTTCAAGGGGATCGAGATCAAGGCAAAGAGGGCAGGGCGCAAGCGCAAGAACCGCGTGAACCTGTTTAGCCAGGTCCCCAACTGGAAGCTATCGCCGCTCGGGTCGAACAAGGCCTTGCTTGATGCCCATGGCTATGAGGTTGACGGCCGCAGGCAGCTCTACTGCACGATCTCTGGGAAGATGGCCAATCCAAACGGTTTCGTGTTGTCGATCGACGGCGAGAAGGACTGGCTGCGGCAAAACCACGTGGAGGCCGAGAGGGTCACGCGCATGGCGGTGTGGGAGCTTTCCAAGCTAAGAGATCGATTGACATCCAAGCATCGCCAAACGTTCTGGATTTCCGCCGAGACGAGGGGCAGGGGGGAAAGCGAGGAATTCCACTACGTGCAAGTCGAACACACGCGCGCGCCCCGGGTGCGAAATTTCGAAGCCCTTGTGGAGGCGGGCGTGATAACCTTGGACTACACGTTATACGAAAGGGGAAAGGGTGGTTCGGTTGGCGACCATGGTTACCTGTTCAAGGTGAACCCGAAGGACTTCAACGCGTTGTTCCCACCCTCTGAATACCATGGGCTCGTTGCCTGACCTTCCAACCCGGGGTGAAAAGCGGAAGATTACGAACCTTGGCCGCTTCCTGCGGGCGTGGTTCCAGGACAACAGCCGGGAGTTTCCGTGGCGCGAGCCGGGCACCGGGGACTACGAAAGGATTTGCGTCGAGGTATTGCTCCAGCGCACCAGGGCGCAAACGGTGGCCAAGATTTACGAGGATTTTTTCGCGCGTTTTCCCGATTGGGAAGAAATCGCCCAAACGGAAGAGCAGGACCTAGGCGAGTTCTTAAAGCCGCTTGGATTGTGGCGCCGCCGCGCAACAAGTCTTAAGAAACTGGCCACGTACGCGGCGGATCGAGACGGCCTCTTCCCCGGAAACGAGGCCGAACTCGAGAACGTTCCCGCGGTTGGCCAATACGTGGCCAATGCCGTTCTTCTCTTCCAGCACGGGCAACGTAAACCGCTTCTCGACGTGAACATGGCGCGTCTCATCGAAAGGTACGTTCGCCCGCGCAGGCTTGCGGACATCCGTCATGACCCATGGCTACAATCTGCTGCCCATTGGTTGGTTAGGGAAGGCAATCCAATTGAAACGAACTGGGCGGTTTTGGATTTTGCTTCATCGGTCTGTCGCCGCCCAGTACCAAGCTGCCATCAATGTAATATCCAAACTAAGTGCTCTAAACGGATCACATTATGAACCAAACTTTAGCCATTGATTACGCAAAACTCTGCTCCAAAACGGATGGTAAACCACTCTAGATCAGCTCTCAATTTAGGCGAACGTGTCGTTTTTCCCAACTTCATCGCTGCGCAAAAGGTATTTCTGTTCAGGACCTATGGGAAACGTCGCTGTTGACTGAAAACAATTTCTGGTCCGTAGAAATCACAACGTCCGCCCCAATAGGGATTGCAGGATTTTTCCTAGTACCGTGCCCCACGACATCAGTAGTTACGATAGGAATACCTAAATCAGATCCTATTCTGGCCAAGATGTCGTTTACAGTCATTGATTTCTGCACCTCTTCGGGACGCTCGGAATTGGAGGAAGGAGAGAAAACAATCCCCTTCAAACCAGAGAGGAAACCAGAATGGCGCAAACTCACAAGAATCTGCTCAATTTCGGATGGGCTTGTGTTTGTGTCTTCTACAAAGAAGATGCCCCTACGTAGTGTATCCATACGTACGTTTGCGAGTAGTAGGCCGAGGCAAAAGCACTTCAAGTTTCCCCCAAACAACTTGCCTGTCGCGCTCCCATCACAAACGGCATGGAACTCTGCTGCGGGAATTGGCGAAAAGCCAACCCAATCGAAATCTGATCTAAACTGCCGCAGGTCGCCAAAGCTCGTTTCATGTAGCTTTCCCGCCACGTTTGGCCCTAGAAACGTAACCAAGTTGGTTCGGTCCGTTAGATCGTTCAATAGTACTGTCGTGTCGCTAAACCCTAGGATTGGTTTAGCAGCTGATCGCGCTAGATCATACGGAACACGCCCAATAAGATGATTGGCTCCTTTTCCTCCCCATGCGGCCAAAAGCAACCGGATCTCCGACCTCGAAAGGAAGTTCGAGATGTCGTCAGCTCTGCAACTAATTGATTCTTCATCAAATTTAATATCTTTCAAATAGACGCTTTGACCAAGGTCAACCCGCCATCCTATTTTTCGTAAATGATCAATGTTCTTCTCAAGCGACGCAAAGCGGCGCTCATTTAGCGCGTCCGAGGGGTTGAATACGCCTATACTACCATTGTGACCCGGCAGGTTGAGGCGAACCTGAGTTGCGAAACGTTTATGCGGAATTTCTCTTTCTGGCATGCGGGTTTTCCCAAAGCTGATGCAATTCAAATCTGCTTCCTTGTCGAGAAAGCACTATAGCGCTGCCCAAACCAAACTTGATTGCGTAAGGACGTTCTGAAGGAATATCCAGAAAATGATATACTACCGACTTAAGCATACCAGCGTGGGTCACTACGAAAACTTCTCGACCACTTGTTTCATCCAACTGACCAAGTGCTTGCGAGAACCTTTCGACCATCGCTTCATCGCTTTCAACCTCACCAACTCCGTCCCAAACCAATGAAGGGTCTTCAAGCGGCAGACCACGGCTTTTTTTCCAGTCAATCAGCTGCTCTGAGGTTAGACCTTCTAGGTCTCCAAGATCCCTTTCCCGCAACAATTCGGAAGCATGCACACGGTTAGACAAGAGATCCGCCGTCTCGCGACAGCGACGCAAGTCTGAGCTTAACGCCAGCGCCGCATCAGACCCACGGGAACTCACCCAAACCCTCAACTCTTCCAGCTGCATTAGCCCCAGCTTGGAAAGGCAAGGATCGCTTGAACCGATTACTTTTGCCTGTTCATTTAGTTCAGTTGAACAATGCCTAATCAAGATCAAACGATCCAAGAATGGAGGTGTGTTCATCCGTGTAATATCCGCGGTACAGAATAATGTGGTCCAGTATCTGCAAGAGCTACACGCGCTGTAAATTTCCGGCGCAACAAGGAGCCTGGCAAATCAAGCCCTGAAACGCGAAGAACAGCCTCTTCTGAGGTATACCCCAGGGTCACATGTGGTCGAAATGAATCACCACATCCATTCAAAATCTCGCGTCCCGCCAAGGAGTCCAAACCTAGAAGCGAATCTTGAAGCTGGGACAGTGCTTCACTCTTCAAGAAGGGTACTTCGATCCACACCTCGCTGTTATCCGGTGCAGGCAAAAAGCACATTCCCGCAGCAACAACCTCAATTGTACCATTGAGCCCCTTAGAGGTCGCCTCCTTCCAGATCATATTTGCATCCCCAACGGAACCACGAAACTGAACTATGGTGGCGTGGGGCAAATAATCCTCGCCAAGTGCAAACTCTGAGGTGTACGAATTCTTACTTAACTCGCTGTAACTTATCCATTCTTTGTTCTCAGTGTCGCCAAAAGCCAAAACGAATGCCAGAGCTGACATGTATCTTCTCTCCTTCTATTTTTTGTCATCTAATTCCAGACCTTCCACGAATGAAATCCGGCTTCAACTTCTGGCCCGGCTCGATCGGTGAACTGTCGCGATTGTACCAGCCATCGACGGGAAACTCCAATTTTGAAGTTCCAATCCAGTCGCGAATAACAGCGCGAGTACGGTGCCGAAGTTCGGCCGATCCGTCGCTCAAGCTCCTAACCTTCGTGATCAACGGCACCAAGATGTACTCGTCGAACATACCATCCAAGCTGCAACTCAGCTCAACCACTTCGTTTTCTGGATCGTCGACAGTTCGCCCCCACGAGCTATTGATGCCGGCTATCCTTTCATGTCTTGATAAAATCTTAAACGAAAGAGCATCTCTCCACGCAATTTTGAGCTCTCCAGAAACTCTGTCCTTGTACAGCACGACATTCTGCGCATGAGGCTCGGGTATTAATCCAAACTCAGAAATGAACAAAAATACGGAATCTATCAGAGGCAGTAGGACACTCTCCCAAATATGGTCCACTAGCGACTTTCCTGCTGGTGGCTCGATGAAATCGGCTACAATGGGAGAATAATCTCTGGCCATCAGTGAGAACAATGGAACGATTGCATCCGGCATCTCAACTGTACCATTTTTGGTATCGGGAAGTAGGTTGCGAAAAATACAAACAGATTGTCCAATTGGTCCTATTCCCTCAAACAAATCCGCGCTAACAAAGCCTGTTTCTTGGAACCAGGAAATCTCTGCATCGCAATCAATAAGCGTTTGCTTGATATATTCGCTTAGGCCTAGTGAATCCTTTGCCTTTCTCAACGTCAGCGGGGAACTAAACCTTCCCAAGACCATTGGGTAACTTAATTTGACAAAATAGGGTTCTGGAGAGTTAAGCGAAACGAACATCGTTCGGGGTGCCGCAGACGCAACACATCTCAAATCCCCGTCGCTTTGCCGATACTGGTCGAGATAGTCTGGCTTCAAGAACCTAGAACAATCCGGGTGAATTGGTATTCCAAACGTATCCAAAGAGGCTCCATCCGGATGCGTGCCGGAGAAATTGAACCCACTGTCTTCGCCTGGAGAAATGCAAACCACTCCAAACGATCTCTTGCTGTACCTCGGGTGCGTTGGTGGTGAGACACTTCTTACATGGCTTACCTTGTTTGGAGAACCATCATTGATCAATCTCTCAAGATTCGACCAATTTCCGATAGTCATACAAACCACGTCTAGCTCCTCAACCTTGCGCTGGAGTGAGTTACGAAACCAATCGCAGACGCATCCGCCGACTTTGAATAAGCGTACATTGAGGTGTCCCCAAAGTAGTCCCCTTGAGTGGAGAGGCAGTTACGCACCGTTTGTCGCAAAAAATCGACAATCTCATTGAACCTTGCGTCAGGACACCTCGAGTGACGTGCTATTTCTCTCGCCATCGGCACCAGAAAGTACTCACAGAGTTTAAAATCAAACGAAAAGCTTCGTCGTTTTTCTAGATCGGCATCGTCAGCACTCAAATATTTGTATGTGAGAAAATTATCGCTTTTGGCAAAGGATTGATCGACATAAACATCTTGCATATCACGAATACATGGAACAACGCGCCGCCCATCATTAGAGAAAGCGAAAACAACGTTTTGCGCGTTTAGTTCAGGCATCAATCCATATCGTAGTGCCAGATTGAAGTACAACTCGATTAAAGAGATCAGAATTTTCTTAACCGCAATCTCCTCAGTCCATGCGAAGTGAGTTTGCAGGGCTGAAAACACCGAGTGTTTTCCGTAAACTGGTTTTGCAAATAGCGAGAATCCGGGAACAAATTTGAACTCTGCTACCGAGAGACCGCGTGGGAACAGCGGACGAATGATGTTGCCAAATCCCTTGTGAAGCCCGGAATCAAGAAAATGGCCCGTGGCTTCTTCATAGTAGCTCCAGTCTTCGTTTCTTTCGTCGTAAGCTTCACTAAAGAGCCTCGACCTTTCTAATGAAGCCATCCACTTGTACAAATACAAATCTCGTTCGAAGCGCCCTATTTTGTTGGGGTAGTGCAGTTTCAACTGAAGTACTGGGACGCTATCACGGTAGATTACAACTGTGCGCCCTGACCCCGTTGGCGAAAACCTTAGATCCGTCTCATGAACGTCCGCATGCGCTAATTTTGACAAATCGGCCGCTACGTCGGGGTGACATGGAAGTAGTGTAGTCCCAGTTTCTATTTCTCCAGATTGAAGATCGAGTAGATCACTTCCCTTCAAAGTAACATCTCGAGAAGCAACGCCCAAAGCGGGCAGACGAAAGAGCTGCTCCTTACGAAATGGCCCGTGCGCCCATTCTCCGGACACTTTGTGTCCACTAGGCGAGCCATCATTCCAATACCTCTCAAAAACTAGCCATGAACTAATGGCATCAGAGTGAGATATGAGCTTATGTGCATCACTGAGGAGCAATTCGCTCCAAGAGGGTTTCCTATCCATGTGCACATTTCTCTAATTCTTTTTGTAATAGCTTACACATCTACGAACAAAGCTAGCCAGTTTGCCTTCTGAACCTGACTTGTAAACCAGTTCGTACCAAGGGCTTTCAGAACCGCGAACATCCGGGCTTCCGTAAGGAAAAAGGAAAACTACATCATCGACGACTATCGCACCAAACATGAAGCAGCTATCAACTGTTTCGACTTTGACACGGCTTCGGCTATTTTCGTTCACCCAGTTGGCGAGCGACGTGCTGATTTCGGCTGGGAAATTGTCTGCCCAGTTTACATTGTAGTTAATATTCTTGCTCTCATGCCATGATTTTTCTTCTTCAATGCGATTGGCAACGCCTGGGTTTGTCCCTGACCCGGTAAGTATGGTGGCTGACATCGCAGCGTTTTGATTGATCTGTTCAGAAAGCCGTTGAAGGATGCTTCTATTATTGAACAAAATTCCTAGACCGAGACCAAACGCGTAAAATTCTCTGTGGGCACCCGAAATAGCCTCGATGAGTCTTGCGATTAATTTTGGGTCATTGGCATCTTGGTAAACGCCCAAGAGACCCTCCTGTTCAATTACCGTTTTCAACTCGTCACTTTCCGCTCCGAGTCGCTGCTGATGATGGTCGATGATCAAGGCGACAAGCGCCGCGCCTGCTATTGTCGCTCCGATAAACACAGCTGTTTCGAAGATTATTCCATCCCAAACCTCCGTCACCAAAGCTTGCTGAGGATCAGCAAAGAGTGCTTTCAATAAGAACCCGGTGAACAGAATAACTGACGATATCGCTAGAACTGCTACGTAGAAGTAGAGGAATCGCCTGCGCTTGACTGAGAGAGTTTCAGGAGTCACTGGTCTTTCTCCTCCTTACGATTGAAGTGATATGTTCGATGGTTTTCGATGTTGACCAACTGTCATGAAAGTTGAGCGCCTTCACAACTCCACCATAGCTCCTAACAAACTCTGAACCTACGATTTCGTCTAAACTATAGTCACCGCCCTTCGCCAATACGTCGGGACGAACCTTTTCGACGACCGACTTTGGCGTGTCATCGCTTTCAGAGCCGAAGGTCAACACCCAATCAACCGGTCTCAGTGCTTGCAAGGTTTCCACCCGATCCGCCAGAGAAACAATCGGGCGGTCTTCACCTTTAAGCCGGCGCACCGACTCATCGTTGTTGACGGCCACCACCAGATGTGTCCCAAGACTGCGAGCTTCTTGCAGTGATCGCACATGCCCCACATGCAAAAGATCAAAACATCCGTTCGTCATCACAATAATTCCGCCAGCCGCCCGAGCCATCTCTATAGATTTCAAAATACTATCCTGCTTCACATCGATCCCATGGACTTTCAAAATACGATGCACCTCGCGCAATGATTGCGAAGCTAAACTATTGTAAGTTGGGCGGCGGAAAACGCTCAGCCAAACAAAGCCAGAGTATCGCCAAGTCAAGCCATTGCAAAGCAACTTCTACGGGAAAACTCGCCGGTTCGGTGGGCAACGTTTCTTCGTGAAGCATCATCAACAATCTCAAGGCGCGTGATTCATAGCCGGCTGTGTTTCCAGCATTTCCCTGGTTACAACGCCTGTGCCACTTTGCATCACTGAAATGGTACCCGCCTTTATTGCTCTTCGCGCTGCGTCTTCCATACTTAGGTTTCTAGCAAGGCCGTCTGCCAACGAAGCAATCACGACATCGCCAGCACCCGTTACATCCCGAGCCGATACCCTATTCGCCGAAATGTGAAGCATGTCTCTACCCGCCTCCAACAAGTATCCGCCGCTGACCCCAGCTGTAACCAGGAGTGCATCGAGCGAAAGCGATCGGCGGAGGGTTTCGGCTTCGTGGGGGAACTCTGCGCTTGAAACAGGCGTGCCTGTTGCCTGCTCAAACTCAACCGCGTTGGGTGTTGCAACAGAAGCTCCTCGGTAGCATTCAAACTCTTGTCGTTTAGGATCGACACAAATTCTAAGGCCCGCTTTCCTTGCAGCTTGAATGTAGACTTGTGGATCTACGAGTGTACCCTTGTCGTAGTCTGACAGCACAACAATCTTCGCACTGTGAATTTGTGACGTGAAATCGCAAGCTAGTTTTGAAGCGTCCACAGCAGAAAACTGTCTCTCAAAATCGACGCGAAATAGGTGGCGCCCATTTTGAATCAACCGTGTCTTCACAATGGTCGGAGCAGAGGTCGATTCAAGACAAGATACTATCCCCAAAGCGCTCATCATGGATCGAAGTTGCGCAGCTTCTGGGTCTTGCCCAACCAACCCAAATGCTTTGACATCCGCACCCAAGCCCTTCAAGTTGGCCGCAACATTTGCACCGCCGCCTAAAGCAACCTGTGTTTTATCAACGGAGAGGATAGGAACAGGTGCCTCAGGAGAGAGTCGCGTTACCTGGCCGTGAACATATCGATCGAGCATAACGTCACCGACAACAAAGACGGGTTTTGTACAATCAGACATCACGTTCAAATCTTTCTAGCGGCGTCACTTTAGAGTACGCCTCACAATCTATTGGGTACATGGTCTGTATTAGCCCAGGAGGGGCACTTGTCACCAGTCGCCTTTTTTGATCGAGATGGCACGCTTATCGAAGATCAAAGCTACCAATTTGATGAGAACAAATTTGTTTGGCACCCTGGTGCCCTTGACGCAATATGCCACCTTAAATCAAACGGTTGGAAGATAGTTGTGGTCACTAACCAATCAGCGGTAGCACGTGGTTTTTGCACTGAGTCCGAGGTGATGAATTTTCACGCGGCGATGGTTCGCAGTGCAAATGAAGTCGGAGCCACTATTGACGCTTTCGAATTCTGCCCCTTTCTACCAGGTGCACCGCTAGCAAGTTTTCGAAGCTCTAACCATCCGGATCGCAAACCCAATCCAGGTATGATTCACAGGCACCTGCCCAAGATGAAGCAACACCGTCAAAAATCATTTCTGGTTGGGGACAGAGATACTGACATTGAAGCCGCACACAACGCTGGTATTGCCGGGTATCTTTATCGACCGGGGCAAAATATGATGCAGTTAATTAAAAAGATAGTCGCAGTTTATCAATAGGTTAAGTTATGAAGATAAAGAATGAGCCTTGCGTTATCGAGAAGTATCTAGAGCAAAGTATTGATACCGTAAAGCATGTGCGAAACTCATCAAGTGTGCTGTTGAGAATGACCTCGTGTATCGCAGAAGCAGTGAGCGAGCAACGTACGGTTTTTTTGTGTGGAAATGGCGGCTCGTTTTCAATGGCGCAACACTTCGCTGCAGAAATGTCTGGTAAATTCGAAGCCGACCGCTCAGGATTTCGAGCTCATACATTGGGTTCGAATGGGGCCACATTGACAGCACTTTCAAATGATTTCGGCTACAACCACGTATTTGCACGTGAACTTACGGCACAATCAAAAACGGGTGACGTATTGATTGCGATGTCGACATCCGGAACTTCTTCAAACATTGTCATGGCACTTGAAACTGCCAAGGACTTGGATATCAAATGTCTAGGATTCACAGGCGTCGGAGAGGCTAAATTCAAGCGTCTATGTGATGTAGTATTCGAAGCCAGTTCTGAACGAACTGCTTTCGTTCAAGAGGCACACCTTGTCGCGTTGCATGCTATTTGCGCGAAACTGGATTCAGTGTTTTCTTCCTGAAACCCCATCGCACACTTGTACTACGATTCTAGGTCGTTTTCGCTGAAGGTCCTCAATGAAACCAGGCAATTAAAATGAACATAATAAACCGTATTGGACTCCAAGGAAATCCCAATAACATATTGTTTTTACTAGAAGGTTAGACGCAAAATTCAAACACATAATCTGTCTTATGTTGATAATACCACAAAGCCGAACTTCCCCCCAAACCAACTCAGCACGTCTGCCCTAGTTACCGTCCTCGGCGGGCGCACCGAACTGCCACTTGCCAGCAATGTGCCGCGGGCACGGGCTCAGCCCAGCAACATTCTACAAGCTGAAGTCCAAGTACGGCGGCATGGAGGTGTCGGAGGCCGCGCAGCTAAAGGCGCTGGAGGACGAGAACGCCAAGCTGAAGCGGTTGCTGGCCGATACAATCCTGCCCCCTGCCGGAATCTACCCCACTCTCGTTATGAACGAGGGACGACCGGGCGGCAGGTCAGAGGTAGTAGAAGCTGGAGTTCAACTATCGCTCACATCTGTTCGGAGTCTTGCAGCAATTTTGAGGCAGCTGTAGCCGACTCTCTAACCTGCTCAGCTAGAGCACTTTCCTCCCGTATCGTTCCGGGAAGAAGCCTAGCCAAAGTAGAAATCCCAAGTGATGCAACCGCAAATCCGTCTTTATCGAGAATGGGAGCACCAATACACGCTATCTCTGAGTTGTTTTCACGATCATCATAGGAAATGCCCCCATCAACAACCGCATCCAATTCGCGTTTTAGGGCAGCCATGCTGGTGATCGTATTTTTTGTCAGTTGTTCAAAGTGGATCGAACGCAGGAGCGCGTTCCTCTCGAAATTTGGTAAGAAGGCTAACAAAGACTTTCCAACAGCACTGCAATACAGCTCATCCACGTCGCCGGGAGCCTGGCGGATCGATACTTTTGCATCTTTTGACAGCGCTACCTCTGCCAGCACCGCGTGCTTCTCTCTCAAAATGGCAATATGTGCGATCTGACCGGTGACTTCTGCCAGTTCCACGACAATAGGATGCAGGCTCTCGATCATCCGATCGACGGCCGAGAAGCTCTGCGAAATGTCACGCAGCTTGTTCCCTGGGCCGTATGTCTTGCCAATCGGCAGGCGAGCGACATAGTCAAGTGTTTCGAGAGTTCTCAGTACTCGGTGCGTGCTTGCCATATCCATATCAAAGGCCTCCGCAATGTCTTTGAGACGGACGGACCGACGGCTAAACGCTATAAACTCCAGAACTTCCAATCCACGTGCAAGAGATTGTGCGGGAAGTGATTTTGAAGACTTGCCAACCATAAAGAACCTTCGAAGAGACCTCAGATTTCTGCACTTAGGCCAGACCTAAGCCCGGCCACAACTTTCTTCAATAGAAATTTATTTCTCAAAGCCTTTCTCGGCTTCTGCCACGAGTTCCCTTCTGCACTCAAGACGAGTGCGCATCAGTAGCTCGAGAGCTATTGCTTATACCAACTGATTCAACGAATTTTGAACTGTAATTTGGATTGAAGCAACCTGCTTTGCCACACTTTCCAGAATGTCGAATCCGAAATTCTAAAAAATTGTCTTATTTACAATTCTTCCAGCCTACGTCTCTCCGAAAAAACTACACCTGCAAGTTGCTCAACGTGTGCGTGACGGCGTTTCAGAAACCACTCTCGTATAAACAACACCGAAAAGTTCGAGCAAGGTGCTTCCGGACCGCCCCCCTGCGCAGGATGCGCGCTGTTTTTTGCCACTTGCTCAATCCAAATCAGCTTGGAAGCACGTAGCACACACGCATTGCGCAGAGGGGGGGACCTTGCGGTACCTCTGCACGTAGTGCGTCATCCACCATACATCAGATTTGGCAGAAAAAGGGACAGGACTGGAAAGGCGAAGATGATCGCTAGAACGATGAACTCGACCTGCAAAAACCACCAGATCCCTCTGTAGATTTCGCCAAAACTGAAATTCGGCGCCACGCTTTTTAGAACAAAAGCATTCAATCCCACCGGTGGTGTGATCAGCCCGATTTCCAGGGCCTTTGTGACAAGCACACCAATCCAAATCGCATCAAACCCGAGTTTCGTCAGCGCGGGCAGGAATATTGGAACCGTCAGGAACATCACCGAAATCGGATCGATGAAGAGCCCAAGGATTAGCATGAGGATCAAATAGAGGATCATAAGCACATGCGGGTGCACCTCCATTCCGACAATGGCCTCGGTGATGGCATGGGATGTACCGCTGACCGCAAGGAACGAGGTAAAGATCAGAGCGCCGACCATGATGATGAATATCACCGACGTGGTCTTAGCGGTTTCAAGAAACACGTTACCAAGGATTTTCCAGCTCAAGTTTCCGCGGCACAGGGCAATCAGAAATGCTCCCGCCGCCCCCATTGCACCGGCTTCCGTTGGGGTGAAGATCCCGGCATAGATCCCGCCGATCACAATGACCGCCAGAAGGACAGCGGCCCAGATATTCTTGATCGCTGCGATTTTCTCGGGCTTCGTCGCGGGCGGCAGTGGCGGGGCAAGCTCCGGCTGCCGCAAAACGCGCACATAGATCATGAGACCAAAGGCCAATGCAGTCAGTAGTCCCGGAATGATCCCAGCAATGAAAAGGCGCGGAATGGATTCCTGAGCAATGATGCCGAACACAATCAAAACAACGCTGGGCGGAATCATCCCTGCGAGCGTCCCCACCGTGGCAATGCACCCAGCAGCCAGCCGGCGGTCGATATTTGCCTTCATCATCTCGGGCAGAGCGACCTTGCCAAAAATCGCGGTGGTCGAGGTGGTGGACCCGGAGCATGCCGCAAAACCGACCGCAGCCATGGTGGTTGCCAAAACAAGACTTCCCCGGATGTGCCCAACCAGAGACCGAGCGGCGCGGAACATGTCATCCGTGACGCCCGAAGCAATTGCCATATGCCCCATCAACAGAAAAAGCGGTACGGCGCTCAGAGAGTAGCCGGAGCCAATGTCGAACAGGCGCGCGCCAAGGGTCTTCAGTGCCGATTCAACACCTCGTGTTGCCGCGAACCCGACCGCTCCGGCCAGCAACAAAGAAAATCCGACTGGCACGCGCAAAGCCAAAAGCAAACCTGCGCCAGCAACGACCAGAACTGGGATCGTGGGGTCCATCTTACACCTCCTCGTGCTGGGGTTCGTGACGCTCTTCAATCAGAGAATCCTGAAACACCAACTGGTAAAATTGTTTGAGGAAGCGCGCTGCCAGAAAGAACAACCCGATCGGGATCATGATCCTCGCAGGCCAGGTCACAACGGCAATCGCGCCAAGGATGGTGTCGCCCATGGAATAGTTCTTCCAAGCCGACACGCCCGTGTACCAAGTCAGCGCGGCGATAAAGCCAAACAACACAGCAAGTTGTAGGCCTTGCACCACCTTGCGCGCCGAGCGAGGCATCTTGCCATAGAGCGCCTCGATAGCGATATGCGCGTTTTCCCGTTGCGCCAATGCCAGTCCGAGGTAGATCACAAACACAAAGGCGAGGCTGACAAAAGAGTAGGAACCCGGCACGTTCCATGGGGTCAGATATCGCACCAGCACATCTGCCACGGTAATGATCATCATGAAGGCCACGGCGGCGGCGGAGATATAGCTGAGTGTGTTTTCCAACTGTCTTTGAAGTCTGAACAACGCGGTGTCCTCCCTTGTTGAAACGCCTAATTGGCGTTTGCGAAACAGCCCGCCTCAAGGGGCGGGCTGTCCCTGGTTTCAGAAAGCATCAGCCCTGGTCATCGGCCATGGACTTGTAAAGATCGAGCAGCGCCCGACCGTCGATCCCGGCATCCTTCATGCTGTCGACCCAGGTCGCCCAGGATGCTTCGCCCGCCGCAACCAGCTTGGCGGTGTCGCTGAAGGTCACGCTTTTCACACCCAATTCACCGGTCAGTGTTTCAGCCGCGGCCTCTTGTTGCGCCAGCATGAGTTCCATTGACCGGTCGACCATTTCAGCGTTCAGCTCTTCAATGATCTGCTGGATGTCTTCGGGAAGATCCGCCCATGCATCCTTGTTGATGACCACCGACATCGGCATGTAGTACCAGTCGAGCCCCTCGTACCAGTAAGGGAAGATGTCGCCGAAACCGAAATCAACCATGTCCGAGGGCCCGCCCATGGTGACCGCTTCGACCACTCTCTTTTCAGCGGCCGCAGGCAGTTCGCCAAACGGAATGGCGTAGGACGTGATGCCCGCCGCAGTCAGCGCATCTGCCGAGCCGCCATGGGCGCGTATCTTGATTTTGCTGAGGTCCTCCATGGTCTTGACTTCGTCAAAGGCCATCATCTGCATCCAGATCCACGTACCGTTGAACATGAACTTCTGATCCAGCGCATCGAACTCTTGTTGGAAATCCGCCGAGGTGTAGAGCCCGTGCATGATCTTGTTGTGTTCAAGCACGTCATCGGAGAGGAACGGCAGGATGCCCAGAGTCGCACGGGGGTAAAGGCCGGGATTGTAAACGGAAGAGACCTGCCCCACGTCAAAGGAACGTGCCTGAAGGCCAGTCGGCTGGCCGGACAGTTTGCCCAACGCACCGCCAAAGACGCGGTTGAAGCCAACGCGGCCATCGGTGCGTTTCTCAACCTCGTCCATCCAGACCCGAACGGACTCATTAAGCCCCGCCTCTCCAAAGGGAGAGTGGAAAGTCAGGTTGTGGTCAGCGGCGTTTGCAGCGCCTGCGACGGTGGTGGCCGCAAAGGTCAAGGCGGCGGCGAATTTGGTAATCGAGATCATTTGGACCTCCCTATCTGTTGGTTTGTGAAAGGCAGCCGCCCACGCTCCTCTTGAGGACGGTCGCCGGGGTTCACGGGTGAATTTTCGTTTTTGGGTGGATTTGCTCCGCCTGCCTGTCCTCCTTTTCGGCAGGGCGGATCTTTACTTGCGGCAAGGTTAGGGCGGCGGCCCCTTCAGGACGTCGGGATGAGCGCGCTCGTATTGCTTCGGATATGTCAGATCGACGCCAAGCTCCTCGGCGGCGCGCCAGGTCCAGCGCGGATCATGCAGATGGCGCCGGGCAACAGCGACAAGATCAGCTGCCCCCAGCCGCAGAACGGTTTCGGCCTGATGCCCGTTGACGATCTGCCCGACCGTTATGACCCGCGCGGAAACAGACTGGCGGACCGCGGCGGCAAAGCCGGTCTGATACCCCGGGCCGACCGGGATTTTCTGAAGCGGGCTGTTGCCGCCGCTGGAGACGTGGATATGGTCGCACCCCAGTCGGTCCAGCTCTTTGGCAAAGGCAACCGATCCTTCGATGTCCCAACCGCCTTCGACCCAATCAGTGGCCGAGATACGAATGCCCATAGGCTTGTCATCCGGCCACTCGGCCCGCACCGCTTCGAACAGCTCCAGCCCGAACCTCATCCGGTTCTCGAGCGCGCCGCCGTATTTGTCGCCACGCTGGTTCGAAAGCGGTGATAGGAACTGGTGGATCAGATAGCCATGCGCCCCATGCAGTTCCAGCGCATCTGCGCCCGCTTCGTTCGCGCGACGCGCAGCCGCCACAAAATGCCCGATCGTGTCCTGGATGCGGTCGACCGACATCTCTTGTGGCACGGCAAACCCCTCGCGCAGAGCCAGGGCAGTCGGCGCGTATGACTGGAACCGATCCTCTTCATTCAACGGGCCCGCGCCTTCCCATAGCGGTTTGTGGCCTGCCTTGCGGCCCGCGTGACACAACTGCACACAGAACTTGGCATCTGAATTGGCATGAACGAAATCGATTACCCGGCCCAGCCCTTCCGCCTGCTGGTCTGAGTAGAGTGCCAGACAGGCCGGGTTATTGCGGGCATGCGGCTCGACATAGGTGCTTTCGGTGAACACCATGGCGGCACCGGAAACCGCGAACTGGCCCAGATGCATCAGATGCCAATCCCCGGCCACGCCGTCATTAGCGCTGTATTGGGTCATTGGCGGAACGACGATCCTGTTGGAAAGGGTCATTCCACGCATTTCCAAGGGCTCGAAAAGAAGCGGTTTCATGGCTGTCCCTCCCCACCGGTTGCCAAGCGCCCTTGCGTCGAACAACCGCAGCGATCCCGATGGAGGTTGATATTGAGTTGTCCGTCAGGCGCCGCCCCTTGAGTCCAACGGGCGGAATGGGGCAGCGCCCTTCGGGGAGAAGATCGGACCGTTACTGTTCGACCTGAGCCCAGAGCACGACCAGCGTCGTACAATCCAGGCACATACCGGGATCAGTGAAGATCATGCGCGAATGGCGCCCCCTGCCACCAAACACCTCATTGATCAGGTGCGATGCCCCGTTCAGCGCCTGAGGTTGTTCGGTGAAGTCCGGCGTGGCCTGAACCGAGCCCTCAAGGCGGATGACACGCTTGATCCGGCTCAACTCACCCACGGCCGATTTCAGTTGGGCAATCGCATTCAAAGCAGAAATCCGGAACGATTGATAGCCATCCTCGGCGGTCAGCACGTCGCCCAGTTTGCCTGTGTATTTCATGTCGCCGTCAATCCACGGCAGTTGGCCCGATGTGTAGATGATCCCGTTGGCTTCGACCCAGGGCTCATAATCTCCGACTGCAGACGGAACAGTCGGCAGCTCCAAGCCAAGCGCTTCCAAACGCTGCTCTGGGGTAAGTAATTCATCAAGCATAGCTTCCTCCCTTTTATATTTCATTATTTGAAAACTTTTTTGTTTTCAACAAACAATTTCATGCAGAACTAGAGCGCAGCCAAGTGAGACCACCTCCTTCAACACCAGACACAAATCGGCCGAGAATGGTCAACAGAACATCAACATAAGGCATTTAAATATAAGTAATTTTCTTGACGAAATCAGCACAGATGAACTGACTTGAAAGCAGAAGCTTCGCACTGCCTCATGCCACCCATCGACTCGCCCAACAACCATGATTGTCTCAACACACCACTCTCGAGGGAATGCGAATAAGTTACTAATAAAGATATTTTATACCGGGCGGCTAACTATGATTCGCCACTCTAAGTGTTGGCCCTCTTTGGGTGAGGCAGGCCTGCTAGATCTTTCGGAAATGAGCCCCAGCCAGATTGCTTTCCCGATCTCCGCGCCCCCAAAGCACCTAGGTTTCGTTAACGTAACCAACAAATGAATTCAGGTGTTTGGAATTGTTCGTCCGTGCCTGGCCCCTAGTCTCTGTCGGAAAGCTCAAATCTATCCAAACACGGGACAAAGGGTATGACGGAAGAACATCAAAATGACACCGGCTTCTGGCCAGGTGGCGCGCAACTTGCCATCTCGATTTCGATGCAGTTTGAGGCAGGGGCGCAGGGAAAAGACGCTGATGGGCCCTTCCCTCCAATGGAGGCTGGGCTCGTCGATACAATCACACCGACATGGTACGAGTACGGGATGAACGAAGGTATTCCCAGATTGCTCGACCTTTGGGACCGGCACGATGTTAAGGTCACTTCTCATATGGTAGGCCAAGCAGTCGAGCGCCGTCCGGACCTTGCCAAAGAACTCGTGTCTCGGGGACATGAAGCTGCTGCTCATGGCTACAACTGGACTCCACAATTTGGCATGGACCCAAGGGAAGAACGCCTGTCGTATGAGAAAAACATAGAGGTGGTGGAGCGTGTGACCGGTCATCGGCCAGTGGGGTTCAACGCGTTTTGGATGCGTCAGACACGTGCAACATTCGAAATTCTTCAAGAACTAGGTTTTCTCTATCACACCGATGATCTTTCTCGCGACGAGCCAGCTCTGACTTTGGTCAACAACAAACCGCTCGTTGTGGTTCCCTATACTTTGCGTTGCAACGACATCGGACGTTTTTCTTCGCAAGGCATGACATCAGCGGCATTTGAGCAGGAACTGAAAGATGAGTTCGATATTCTCTATGCTGAGGGAGCCCGGCGTCGGCGCATGATGTCCATCAGCACACATGATCGCATTGGTGGCGCTCCCGGAATTGTCGGTGCGCTGGATCGGTTTCTCATCTATGCAAAACAGCATGAAGGCGTCATCTTCATGCGAAAGGATGAGATCGCGCAGTACACACTCCAACAGGACGATGTACCAATCAATCCTCCGCGCAAATTTTGATCAATTTTCAGTTCTTTACAGGAGACCAAAAGGGCGCACTTGCGCCCTTTTTTGTTTGCCTATGCCACATGCTGATTTTGCTAAGAAGACGATTTGCTTTCTCCCCCCAGATCTTAGCTTCGCGTCAGGCACCAAATCAAAGAAAGGCCCATCATGCACCTAATAACCGTAGCTGCCACGATCTTGACCACTCTGGCTTTCGGCACCGCGCATGCGGACGAACCCTTTATCTTGTCGAGCCCCGAACTCACATCAGGCCAGTCGATCCCGGCCAAGTATTACTGGAACAACTTCGGTTGCTCTGGTGAAAACGCTCGCCCAGAACTAATCTGGTCAGGAGCACCCAAGGGGACAAAGAGTTTTGCCGTCACCTTTTATGACAAAGACGCGCCGACCGGCAGTGGATTTTGGCATTGGAGCGTCTACAATATCCCCCTCAACGCAACTGGCATAGGAACTGACATTCCCAAAGGCGCGATTGAAAACAACACTGACCTGAATCAACCTGGTTTCTTTGGGCCTTGTCCACCTGTCGGACGGACGCATTCCTATGTTTATACGGTATACGCTCTGTCCACTCCCAGTCTGGATCTTCCAGAAAACGCCTCGGCCGCACTCGCGGGCTTCTTCTACAACAGCAACACGCTTGCAACCGCAACGCTTGAGGTGATTGCCGGACCGCGCGAGGAATAGCAGTCCCCCTGGATCGGGTCAGGGTCGGCCGAGGCTCCTCGGTCGACCTTTGTTTGCTATTCCCAAAAATAGATTTCGCAACTGATCTGATTATCTGGCCGAAACGCGCACATAGGCTGTCCCGACAATTAAGGAAAACCTGATGTCGGACCATCGCGCACACTCCACCGTTCTTGAAGACCTCGAGAAAAAGGCACTCTGGCTATCGACATGGACGATACACCACGCCAACTCCATCCGCCCGAAACCGGATACTCTCAAAGTTGGTGGTCATCAGGCGTCGTCGGCTTCGCTCTCGACCCTTATGGCGGTACTCTATGGTGCGGTGCTGCAGCCCGAGGACCGGGTCGCCGTCAAACCGCACGCTTCTCCGATCTTTCATGCCTGGCAGTACCTTCTCGGGCGACAGACCCGCGAAAACCTCGAAAACTTCCGTGGATTCGGCGGCGCGCAATCTTATCCGTCCCGTACAAAGGATGCCGATGACGTGGATTTTTCGACCGGTTCGGTCGGCCTGGGAGGGGCGATGGCGGTGTTTTCCGCAATGGTGCAGGACTACGTTGCTGCCAAGGGTTGGGGCAAGCGGGCTCCGGGGCGCATGATCTCCATCCTCGGCGATGCCGAACTGGACGAGGGCAACCTCTACGAGGCGCTACTTGAGGGCAAGAAACACGATCTTCGCAATTGCTGGTGGTTCATCGACTATAACCGGCAAAGCCTTGATGCAGTCACGAAAGATGCGCAGAATGCATTTTTTCGCGATGTTTTTGTTTCGATGGGCTGGGAAGTGGTCGAGCTCAAGTACGGATCGCTTCTAGAGGCAGCGTTCGCCGAACCAGGGGGCGAACAGTTGCGCGACTGGATAGATGACTGTTCCAATCAGACCTATGCGGCGCTGACCTTTTCCGGCGGGGCCGCCTGGCGCGAACAACTGTTGAACGATCTTGGTGATCAGGGCGATGTTAGCCGCCTGATCGAGAGCCGCACGGATGACGAACTGGCTAGGCTGATGACCAACCTCGGTGGTCACGACCAGCGCAGCTTGATGCAGACTATTGCATCAATCGACCATGATCGCCCCGTTTGCTTCATCCTTTACACAGTCAAGGGCTATGGCCTGCCTCTTGCGGGTCACAAGGATAACCACTCGGGCCAGATCAACAGCGCCCAGTTGGGAATCTTGCGTGGTGCACACCAAATTCGTACCGGGCATGAGTGGAACCTTTTCGAGGGTCTGCCCCGCCCCACCGCCGAATACGATGCATTCCTGAATCAGGTGCCCTTCATCGCGCAAGGTTGTCGACGTTACACCGCCGCGCGTATCAAAGTGCCGGGTCTGACGCCTATATCGGCAAAAGCCGCTCTGTCGACGCAGGACGGGTTCGGCAAGCTGCTGGACGATCTTGCGCGCGGCTCATCCCCTCTATCGGATCGCATTCTGACCATTGCGCCGGATGTGGCAACCTCAACGGGGCTGGCTGGATGGGTGAACCGTAAGGGGGTTTTTGCCAAGACCCCGATTGCGGATGAGTTTCGGGA
Organism: Ruegeria sp. HKCCA5463; assembly: GCF_013034175.1. Classification (NCBI taxonomy): domain Bacteria; kingdom Pseudomonadati; phylum Pseudomonadota; class Alphaproteobacteria; order Rhodobacterales; family Roseobacteraceae; genus Ruegeria; species Ruegeria sp. HKCCA5463. Next base: position 51,246 of record NZ_WQFL01000010.1, on the reverse strand, counting down.
TCGGGGCATTGCATCGATGCAGAAATGGGCTGCTTCGCCTGAAGGCGCGCATATCGAGCTGGGCATTGCCGAGATGAATCTCTTTACCCTGCTCGGTGCAGCAGGACTGTCGCACGCACTGTTCGGCGAGCGGCTTATTCCTATAGGAACGCTTTATGACCCCTTCATCGAACGCGGCAAGGATGCGCTGAACTATGCCTGTTACCAGGATGCCCGATTCATCGTGGCCGCGACGCCATCCGGCATCACCCTAGCGCCAGAGGGCGGTGCGCATCAGTCCATCGGAACACCGCTGATCGGCATGTCACAAGATGGCCTGGCCAGTTTCGAACCTGCCTTCGTGGACGAGCTTAGCTGCATCCTGGAATGGTCATTCGACTATTTGCAGCGTGACGGAGAAGAGGCCCCCGAACCCGGCGACTGGCTGCGCGATGAAACCGGCGGATCAGTCTATCTGCGCTTAACCACCCACAAACTGGAACAGCCGACACGCACATTGGATGACGGGCTAAGGCGCGACATCGTCAATGGTGGTTACTGGCTCCGCAAGCCGGGTCCGGGTTGCGCCCTCGTGATAGCTTATACCGGCGTGGTAGCAGCCGAAGCGATTGCCGCTGCCGGGCGAATTGGACAGGATCAGCGCGACATCGGCGTCCTGGCTATCACATCGGCAGATCGGCTTAACGCGGGGTGGCACGCCGCAGACCGAGCTCGCGCCCTGGGGCATCCCAATGCGCAATCCCATGTCGAAACGCTGTTGTCCGAGGTCAGCAGAGATGCAGCCATCGTCACGGTCACGGATGGGCATCCCCTCGCCTTGTCCTGGCTTGGGTCGGTCTTGGGTCAGCGGGTTCGCCCTCTTGGAGTCGAGCATTTTGGGCAGACTGGATCAATAGCAGATCTGTACCGCGCTCACCGCATCGACGCCGATGCGATCATGCGAGCGGCGGAACTAGCGCTCAACGGACGCCCGCTCCGTCTGGCCCGAATTAGCTGAAACCAAGAAGGGAAGACTCCATGAAACACCTTGTCACCTCGCTCTGCATGAGTGCGGCCATCGCCTTTCCAGCCTGGAGCGAAGCCCCGCAAACTGCTGAGGTCGTTGCCGAACTCCCGCTATCTGTCGGCAATATCACATTCACGCCGGATAATCGGATTATCTATAGCCACCACCCGTTCTTTTCGCCTGAAATCCGGGTGGCCGAACTGGGCGAAGACGGAAAATCCTTTGCCCCGTTTCCCAACACCGAATGGAACACACCACGGGATGGAACCGACCGCTATTTCGACAGCGTGCTGGGTCTTCGCGGCGATGAAAACGGGATCGTCTGGATCCTCGACATGGGTCAGCGCACCGGGCTGACACCCAAGCTGGTGGGCTGGAACACCTGGGAGGATCACCTGGAAAAGATTTACTACATTCCAGCCCCTGCCTCGCGCCCCGAAAGCCAGCACAACGATTTTGTCGTCAATCACAAGGATGGCGTGTTCGTCATCGCCGACGAAGGCATCGGACCGGGTGGCGACGGAACGACGGCGGCATTGGTCATCGTCGACATGACGACTGGCGCCACGCGGCGCGTTTTGCAAGGTCACGTGTCGACCTTGCCCGAAGATGTAGCGATCGTAGTGGATGGCAAACCGCTGACCGTCCCGGATGGCAATGGGGGGCAGGCCGTGATCAAGGTGGGTGCGGACGGTATCGCTGCGGATACGGAATTCGAATGGTTGTATTACGGTCCGCTTAACGGCTCCGCCATTTATCGCATTCGTTTTGCCGATCTTCTGAATGAAACCCTGACCGAGACTGAGCTCGGCGCGCGGGTCGAACGCTATGCCGACAAGCCCAACAATGGCGGTCTGTCAATCGACCAGGCTGGAAACCTCTATCTGACCGAGGTGGAAACCAACGCTGTCGGGATCATCCCGGCAGACAGCCGGGAATATCGCCGCTACGCCGTGGCAGAGGATCTGTCCTGGCCAGATGGCGTAAGCTATGCGTTGGACGGCTACATGTATGTTTCCGCAGCCCAGATTTCCAAAGCCGCTCTGTTCAACGATGGTGAGGCAAGAAACGAGGCGCCTTACCTGATCTACCGATTCCGCCCTGAGGCACCAGGGCGCATCGGACACTGACACCTCTCCCCAAACTTGTCCGCACGGTTATCCGCGCGGACCCTTTTTTGAAGTAGACACACACATGAAAACCGTATCCGTAGTTGGCCAAGGAGCCGCAAAAGACAGTTTCCGCATCACAAACGGCGCCGTACCTGAACCTGGATCAGGCGAAGTGCGCGTGCGTATTCACGCCAGTGGAATCAATCCGTCAGACTATAAGGTCCGCTCGGGCGCTCAGGGCCCGTTGCCTGATGGCGATGTAACCCCTCATTCAGATGGTGCCGGCATCATTGAGGCTGTGGGCAAGGGGATTTCCTCCGACCAAATCGGCCAGCGTGTCTGGCTGTTCAATGTGAACCGTACTGAAGACGGCCTAGCCCAGGGCAACAGGGGCACCGCCGCGGAGCAGATCGTGGTCAAAGCCGAACTTGCGGCCCCGCTGCCTGATGGCATCTCCTTCGAACAGGGTGCTTGTCTAGGCGTGCCTGCGATGACCGCTCATCGCGCTCTGATGGCGGACGGGCCGGTCAAAGGCCAGTGGGTTCTGGTTACCGGAGGGGCCGGTGCCGTTGGCCAATGCGCCATCGCCCTGGCGAAATGGGCCGGTGCGCGGGTGATCGCCACGGTCAGCGGACCCGAAAAAGCGGAGATCGCTCGCCAAGCCGGGGCAGACTACATCATCAATTACCGGGAAGAAAACCTGCCCGCTGCGGTCCTAACCATCACTGGCGGAAAGAGAATTGACCGGATTGTCGATGTGGCCCTATCCGATACGATGAAGGAGGCCCATCTCTACCTCAAACAGGGCGGTGTTATTGCGCATTATGCTACCAGTGACCCTGCCGCTCCCCTGCCCTATCGTTCCCTTCTGGTAACAAATGCGGTCGTCAGGTTCGTGTTTGTCTATGCAATCCCCGCCCAAGCGCAACAGGATGCGATTGAGGACATAAACGCATGTCTTCAGACTGGTGCACTAAAACTCAAGATCGAGCGGTCCTTCCCTCTGGACCAGATTGTGGCCGCGCATGAGTTCGCTGAACAGGGCGGCTTTGCCGGAAAAGTCATTTTGACCGTTTGAGGCCATTCCGCCGCTGCAAACAATGCGGTTGATTTTGCCTGCTTTGTTTGGCTCACTCAAAGAATGACCTTTGACTTGAAATCGCTGGAACTTTTCGTCCGAGTGGCCGCTCTTGGAGCCCTCGGACGGGCGGGCGAAGAATTCCGGCTATCGCCCACGGCTACGACCCAGCGCATACAGATGCTCGAAGCGGATCTGGGAACCAAGCTTCTCAACCGGACAACCCGAGCAGTGTCTCTTACGCCGGACGGAGAGCTATTCCTGGAGCATGCGCAAAGGGTTCTCGATAGCGTCGAAGAAGCAAGAGCAGCGGTTTCCACTGTCAAAGGACAGGTTGCAGGTGAACTGCGCGTGACCGCTTCGGCCTCTTTTGGGCGCTCACAGATTGTCCCCCATATCGGCGAATTCCTTAATCAATACCCAGATGTCACACTGAAACTCGACCTTAATGATTCCATCATCGACATCGTGGAGCAGGGGTATGATCTGGCAATCCGGGTTGGGATGCTGAACTCATCAACGCTGTTGGCCCGCAAGCTTGCGCCCAATCCACGGCTGCTTGTCGCCTCGCCGGACTATCTGGAGAAGTTCGGCGTTCCACAGCAACCCTCGGACCTGAAATCACACCGCTGTATCGTGCTTGGCGAAACGCGAAATTGGGCGCTCAAGGATGAGGCAGGGAACATTACAGAAGTACGTGTCGGCGGAAACTTCACCACAAACTTTGGCGAGGCGGTGACCGATACTACGCTTCAGGGGATAGGGATCGGGCTTAAATCTGTCTGGGACATATCAGACCACCTAAAGACCCGGCGACTGAAACGTGTCTTGCCCAGTCATACCGTTTCACCAGAATGGCAGGTATGGGCAGTCCGCCCCGCCAGCCGGACCACTCCACCAAGAGTACAGGCATTTACCAGCTTTCTTGAGGAACGGTTTCGCAAAACCGGCCTTGGAACGATTGTTTCATAAACCCAAAATCTGACTTGGGCTCCTCCGAGATTATCCTTCGTTGAACGTTGCCTACATCCAAAACAGCAACGAAAAGGACACCAAATGAAAGCCGTTGGATTTACTCGCTCTTACCCTATCGATCACCCTGCTTCACTCAAAGAGTACCAAGTACCCAAGCCCGAGCCACTTGAACACGATTTGATTGTGCGGATTGATGCAGTTTCCGTGAACCCTGCAGATGCCAAAATCCGCATTCGATCGGCGCAGGATCAAGACAGGGAAACCCCGCGGGTCCTCGGATATGACGCAGTAGGAACCATTGAAGCAATGGGCTCGGCGGTAACAGGCTTTACGCTTGAGGACCGCGTGTTTTACGCTGGCGATGTCACCCGCGATGGCTCTTATGCAGAGTATCAGGCGGTGGATGCTAGGATTACCGCAAAAGCTCCTCAAACCCTGGCAAATGCAGAAGCCGCAGCCCTGCCTCTGGTATCTTTGACGGCCTATGAAGCGCTATTTGATCGCATGAAACTGTCCAAAGGTCAGAGCGGCTCGCTGCTGATCATCGGTGGAGCAGGCGGTGTTGGCTCAACCATGATCCAGCTTGCAAAAGCCCTGACGAAAATGACGGTCATCGCAACGGCTTCACGCTCGGAAACCCGTGACTGGGTTCAGCGTATGGGCGCGGATCATGTGGCTGATCACCGCAATCTGGTGTCATCCGTGCACGATCTTGGGTTTGAGAATGTAGATTACATTTTCAACGCGGCAGACACCAAAGGGCATTGGGATGCCATGGCGGACCTCATTGCGCCGCAGGGTACAATCGGTGCCATTGTTGAGTTCAATGGTGGCGTTGATCTTTCAAAACTTCAGGGCAAGTCCGTGACCTTCGTATGGGAACTTATGTTCACGAGATCCTTGTTCAGCACGTCCGATTTGTCGCGGCAAGGAGAGATACTTTCTCAAATTGCAGACCTCGCTGATACTGGCAAGCTGCGTCCGACCGTTACACAGGAGTTATCAGGGTTGAGCGCTGAATCTTTCAAGGCGGCCCATCAATCCATCGAAACAGGCGCTACAATCGGTAAGATCGCTGTGACTTACTAAAGTCGCGTAGCGGAGGAGGCTCCCACCTCCTCCATTCTTCAGATCTGGCAAATTGTGATTTTCCAACTGGCTGATTGTTTTGACATCGCTGCAATGTCACTTGGTTCAACGATAGGTGCCGTGGAGCAAACAGCTCACACGCACATGATCTGTTCCGATCCGGCAATGTGCCTAAACTCCGAAACGTTCGTTCGGCTCCGGACCGGAACTGCATATTGAACAAAGGAAATTTCAGATGAGCACACCTTTGGTTGTTGGGCAAATCGCGCTTAGCTTTCACAAGGCAGCGGCGGCAGTTCTTTGTGAGCTGCTAACAAGAACCGGCCATGAAGTGGACGTGAAAGAAGCCCCCCATGAGGACATGTACGCCATGCAAAAAGCAGGTGGGGTGGATCTTGTCGTATCCGCGTGGCTTCCTGCAAGTCATGGACCTTACATCGGGCCGTACGCAGACGATCTGCTGAAACTCTCTGTCATCTATAACCCTTATTGCATCTGGGGCGTTTCAGACCGGGCCCCGCAGCACATTCGCTCGGTTGCTGATCTGGCTGATCCACAGGTTGCCGCACTGTTTCGCAAGCGCATTCAGGGCATTGGTCCCGGAGCTGGCATCAGCAGATTTTCGAAGCAATTGGTTCGAGATTATCAACTTGATACGCTAGGGTTCCACTTTGAAAATGGAACTCTTGATGAGTGTACCTCTGCTTACTTGGATGCAGAAGCCAAGGGCGAATTGGCGATCGTGCCGCTCTGGCATCCTCAGTGGCTGCACGGGCAGTCCAAATTGCGTGAATTAGAGGATCCATTGGGCTTGCTTGGTGGGCGAGACGACGCAACCTTGATGCTACGAAAGGATGCGGTCCACAAGCTGAATGCCCAAGGCCGCGCACTTCTTGACCGTATGCACCTCGGGAATGAAACGGTGTCTCGCTTGGATCGCGAAATCTGTATCGATGGGCGTAATCTATCTGATGTCGCCCGCTCGTGGATCGCAGCAAACCCCGATTTGTGCGAGGCTTGGATTGCCACAGGGTAATTGGGCAATCTGCCACTTCCACTCAAATAACCCGAAGCGCTTTCACGTTCGGTCCAATTCTGTGCACATCTGATTTCTCCAAGGTGGACGGCAGCGCCTCGGCTTACTCATTCACAAGCGGCACCGTCATTGGTCAAATAGTGCGGCTTCAGACTAATGGTCTCCAGGCATCTGTCGAGAATCTTCAGTTCCCGGATGATATGATCTGCCAGACGTCGCACCTTTGTCGGTTGACGCGCGAGCGGAGGGAATACTAGCTGCAAATCCACGGAGGGGGGGCAGAACGGGACCAGAAGTGGCACAAGACGGCCATAGTTCAAATCTTCCGCCACATCCCAGGCAGACTTCAACGCGATACCTTTGCCTTCTAGAGCCCACCGCCTTAACACCTCACCATCATTTGTTGCCCTGGAACCTGAGACCCGCACCGTCAGCGCCTTGGTGTTCTCAACAAATGTCCAAGTATCATTCTTGTCCCCCAAAGAAGACAGCAGCATACAGTCATGGCTCCCGAGATCCTTCGGGTGCTCCGGAACGCCTTCCCGCTCCACATATTCAGGAGAAGCGACCGGAATCCGCTTGTTTGAGGACACGCGTCGAATGCGCAAGCTGCTATCCATTAGCGCCCCGTATCGCACTGCAATATCGATCCCGCGTTCAGTTAGGTCTGTCACGCGGTCGGTACACACCAGGTCCACCGAAATACCGGGGTTCGCTTCGACAAACCGATCCAACGACGGAGCGATATAGTTTCGGCCTAGATCCACTGGGGCCGTCACCTTGATCATTCCGGACAGTTCTCGTTTTTCACGCGAAATCTGTTCGTCAAAAGCAGCCAGATCATTGAGAATATTTAACGAAACTTCAAGAAACTCTTCGCCTGCCGATGTTAGGTGCAACTGTCGTGTAGTCCGGCGAAACAAGGTGGCACCGACTGATCTCTCCATGGCTGACAAGCGAAGAGAGGCTGAGCCTGGAGAGATCCCAATATCACCTGCAGCCGCGCTAAGTGAACCAAGTTCCACGATGCGTTTAAACAGCCTCAGATCAGAAATTTTCTCGATCATATTCTTTGAGAATCCTAAAAGGTTTTATGCTGACACGATTATTAACAAGTTTTTCTAAAAAAGCGAAGGTCCAACTGGAAATGCCAAGCAGGTAACTGCTCGCAACAAATTTAAAACTAAAAGGACCTAGGTTCATGACTAAAGAACTGTTCAAACCCCTTACGATGGGGCCCCTCAACCTCCCCAACCGCATTGCTGTCGCGCCGATGACGCGGGCCCGCACAACGCAACCCGGCGATATCCCAAATGCAATGATGGCTGAGTATTACGCACAGCGTGCCAGCGCCGGCCTGATCATCACCGAGGCCACCCAAATCTCTAACCAGGGCAAAGGATACTCGTTCACCCCGGGCATCTTCACCCCGGATCAGATCGAAGGCTGGAAACTGGTTACAGATGCGGTTCACAAGGTCGGAGGGCACATCTTTTTGCAGCTTTGGCATGTGGGGCGGATGAGCCACGAAAGCTTTCACACTGATGGCAAACCCGTTGCGCCATCCGCTCTGTCACCAGACGCACAAGTTTGGATCGTTGACCCGGAAACTGGCGAAGGTGGCATGGTAGATTGCCCTGTTCCGCGGGCGCTGTCAAAAGCCGAGATCACAGACATCATTCAAGATTTCCGACAAGGTGCGGCCAATGCGATTGCCGCTGGATTTGACGGTGTCGAAATTCATGGGGCAAACGGATATCTGATCGACGAGTTCCTGCGTCGGTCTTCAAATCAGCGCACGGATGACTATGGCGGGTCACAGGAAAACCGTATCCGTTTCCTGCGCGAGGTCACCAAAGCCGTCGCCGATGAGATTGGCGCCGACAAGACCGGCATTCGGCTGTCGCCCTACATCACCCAACGCAACATGGCAGATGACGAGATCATCGAGGTGATCCTGAAAGCCGCCGAGGCTTTGAACGACATCGGGATTGCGTATGTTCATCTGTCCGAAGCCGACTGGGATGATGCCCCTATCGTACCCGAACAATTCCGCCACGATCTACGCAAGGTGTATTCGGGAACCATTATCGTTGCTGGAAAATACACTCAGGAACGTGGCGAGAAAATCATCAGCGATGGGTTGGCCGACATCGTGGCCTATGGCCGACCATTCATCGCCAATCCAGACTTGCCTCGCCGGTTTTCTGAAAGTCTGCCTTTGGCCGATTTCGACCCGGCAACCCTGTTTGGTGGAACTGCGGTAGGGTATTCCGACTATCCTGACCACGACGATGCGCTCGAAATCGCAGGTGAATAAATCCAACAACGGTTGGCGGCCTGATGGGGCCGCCAACGCATTACGCTTGTCTCAGGGCATCCACCCAGTTTCCAATGGGATCGCGGCTTCCCAAACCGGGATCTACGATGCCGTTGACCATAAATGTCGGGGAGGCGTGAATGCCGTTTTGCCGGGCATATTTGACGTGCTTTTTGATTTCCCGATCCAGATCATGCCGCGCAAACTGCTCTTTCAACGGGACACCGCTGACAGATTCAATCCGCTCGATAAGAGCATTCGGCGTCACGTCCATATTCGGACCTGAGCAGTGATGCTCAAACTCGAAATTCTCAGGTTGAGAGTAAATGGCTTCCATCACAGCCCAGGCAGACGCTTTTCCATCAGCACAGCAGGACGCGGCCAGGATCGCGCGACAGATAATTGCTGAGAACATGTGCCAGGGTTGCGACTGCAACCAAACCTGCAAAACAAGCCCATTCTCTCCGAACTCCTTTTGCAAAGAAGCGAGCTTTCCAAAAGCAATTGCTGAAAACGGGCAAGTTGGCTCTAGAAACACCTCGAAAACAGGGCCTCCCTGCCCCCAAACCAGCGGATCGGGTTTTGTTGTATCCTGGTTCATTTGCGTGTTCCGGGCAGCCAGAACTTGGCAGGCTTCAGCAACGTGTTGTGTTGTTCGGTTTGATAGCCCAGCTCCGCGCCGGCTTGACGATACGCCAACCAATCGGCGTCGTCATAAAGGGCCTTGCGGCGCGTCTCGCGATCCGCCGCATTCTCATACTGCCAAAGATGTACATAGGCATTCACATCGCCACTTTCGACGACACCATAAAAGGCAGGGTTTCCCAAATGCCGCTTTTGCGCTTCGAACCCAAGTTCTTCGTATAGCGCCAATTGCTTTGGCAATGTACCGGGGCGGGTGCGGTATGTTCTGAGGTCAAATAACATGCTGTTTCCTTCCGGTGAGATGTATCTTGTGCGTCTGAACTCGGTCCTTTTTGAACAGAAATCTGCCGGAAGCGTGGGGAGAGGTCACTTCCGGCAGGGGCTGGATCATGCATAAGCAGCCGATCCAGTCGCAGGCCCTATTAGGCGGGCCTGCCATAGTCCTGGACCTGTAAGGCTTAGTTCACACCCCAGATGCTGCGATAGACATCGCGATAACCATTGCCGGGATCATAAGACAGATCGGCGCCACCATCTTCCATCACGTTGTCAGGAGTGAAGAGATGAACCGGCACCACAAATCCAGAGTGCTCTTCTCCCGCCAGCGCACGGTTCATTTCATCAACGGCCTGCCAGCCATGCAGATTAAGCGGTTCCGCAACAGTCGCGTATTGATAGAAGTTCTGCTGGATGCGCTGGAATGCTGCCTCGGACCCGTCTCCTGCCGAAATATTCCTCGGGAACCCACCTTGCTCCTTGCCCGCCGAAATCAGAGCCGGAGCCATGAAATCAAACGGCAGATCATTGATGGTCAGAGAATAGGTCCAGTCATCCCCAAAACGCTGCAGCAGCGCGTTTGTCAGGGGCGGCATCCGCGTGCTAGCCTCGGCCAGAGGCGTGTCTTCGACTGAGAGGATCTTACACCCTTCGCAGGCACTGATCACTTCGGCAATGGCATCGGATTTCGCGATCGCAATCTCGTACACACTGTCCGTGAAAATCACCACATTTGCCGTGCCATCACTGTCGGCGACCGCAAGCGACGCCGCAGCTCGCGAAATCTCAAGAGGGTCGGTCGTGATGTTTGTGAAAATCGGATGTTTGTCCGACGGTCCAGTGGAGGCGGTCGAATGCCATCCTACAACCACAATGCCCGCCTCATCCGCCTGACGGATCGCCTCGGCCTGTTCATTGGCATCGATCGTGCCCAGGATAATTCCGTCAGGTTGCAACGCGATCGCCTGTTGCATAGCGGATGAGCGCCCGGAAACCGATCCTTGTCCATCAATGATGCGAAGATCCCAACCAATGGCTGCAACCGCTTCCTTGACGCCCTCGCTCACTCCAAGTGCGCCTCCGTTCCGCTGATCCGCAGAGACATAGACCACGGTTTTGCCTTGCTGGGCTTCCGGGCCGGCCGTCGGCCCAGTCCAGGGTGCATTGGGCGCCGAGGCAGCAGCAACGTAGGCTTTGGCATCGCTGACCGCATCTGCCAGCGCCATTTGTCCGCCAAACGCCGATCCGGCCAGCATCGCGGCGAAGACCGCTTTTTGAAGTGTCGTGTTCATGGTTTTCCTCCTCGTTGAACGTCTATGTTTCAGGCTTGTTTTTGTTGGTCGTTGGCTTCCGCTTTCACGTCGGGAACACGGGCATGACGCACGGAGCTCCGCTTGCGCTGTGCGTAGCCAGCAATGCCGATCGCAATCAAAAGGGTGGCCCCGTTGAAGAGTGGCTCCACAAAGAACGCACCGCCAAGTTGCTGGATCCCCGAGATGCCGACAGCCAGGATGATCACGCCAACCATCGTGCCCCAGACATTCACGCGCCCCGGTTTGATGGTCGTGGATCCCAGAAATGCACCGACCAAGGCAGGCAGAAGGAATTCGAGCCCAACACTGGCCTGGCCAATGCGCAGTTTCGCCGCCAGAACAATCCCGGCAATCGCACCGATCAGGCCAGACGCGATAAATGCTCCGATCACATAACGGCGGGTACGGATACCGTTCAGTTCAGCTGCTCTCGAGTTTGCGCCAATGGCATAAAGATTGCGGCCAATTGGCAGGTATTCGGACACCACCCACAGCACGATTGCGATAGCCAGGACATAGAACGCTGCAATTGGCAGGCCGAAAATTGTGTGTGCATAGATGCCAGTAAACGCCTCGGGCAACGCACCGATCACTTGTCGACCGCCGGTATGCCAAAGCGCCAATGCGTAAATGACCGTGCCCGTTCCTAGCGTGGCGATAAAGCTGTCAATCCGAGCCACCTCGACCAACAGGCCATTCAGCAAACCCAAAGCGCAGCCCCCAAGCAACACGATGACGACGGCAATGGTCCAATCGAATCCATAGACCGTTTGCAAACTGATCGCGAGCACGTGCCAAATGACGATCCCATATCCTACTGTCAGGTCGATCCGGCCCGTCATCATCGGGATCATTGCGGCTAACGACAGCAACGCGATTACCGACTTTTCCCCTAGAATTGCGCGCAAGTTCAAATAGGTCGGGAAAGTTTGAGGTAGCAAAACTGAAAACAGCAGGATTAACCCGAGCGTCAGGATCGGCAGACCGTAAACTGGCAGGAAGCGTATGATCTTTGCGGGGGTCGAAAGGCCTTTCAACTGTGCCTGTGTCGGTTCGAGTGCGTTGGATTCAAGCGATTGCATGGCTGGGCTCCTTGCTCGCCGGATCCAAAGACGCGGCATTCAGTAGGGATGTGATTGAGAGGTCTTCTTGCGGGATCTCCGCAACAATTTGGCCGTCATGAAAGACGCAAGCGCGGTGACTCAATGCGGCCACCTCTTCGAAATCGGTCGAAATAAGTAGCACCGCAAGCCCGTTTTCCAGCGCTTTGGCCAGAAGTGCGTAGATGTCGGCTTTTGACCCAACATCCACGCCCGCAGTTGGATCTTCCAAGATCAGGACCGAGCCTCCAACGCTCATCCACCTGGCCATCACAACTTTCTGCTGGTTGCCACCTGACAGAGTTTCAATGGGTGCCGCTGGATCGTTGGGGCGGATATCGAACGCGTCACCAATGCTGCGCGCTTCGCGAGCCTCATCGGCAGGTGTGCGAAACGACAGGTTACTACGCCCAGTCAGCGCCGGGTTGATGAAAAGGTTCTCCTGAATGGTCAGACCTGGAGCGATGGATTCAGCGTTCCGATCACCAGCCACCATGCAGATTCCTTGCTCGATGGATTGTTGTGGATGCGAGGTTTTGAGAGGCGCGCCGTTTTCAAGCTCGACACGGCCTTGTTCAATCGGGCTGCGTCCAAACAAGGCGTGTCCGACGGCGTCCTGCCCCGCGCCGCGAAGCCCAACCAACCCCAGGACCTCTCCGCGGCGCAGTTCAAAACTCACTGGTCCCACATCTTCGGTACACATCTCGTACAGTCGAAGCGCAACGGGGCTGTTTTCCATCGCGGGTGGGTGCACAAACACCTCTTCCAATGCGCGCCCAATGATCAACTGGATCAGGCTATCGCCATCCAGCTTTCCAATTGGCTCATCTCCAACCAGAAACCCATCTCGCAACACCACTGCACGATCGCCGATCGCAAATACCTCATCCAGGCGATGCGACACATAGATCATTGCCACACCGGTTTCCCTGAGGCGGCATAAAACCTCGTGCAGCATTTCAACATCTGACTGCGGAAGGCTCGCCGTGGGCTCATCCAACACAAGCAACTTGGCATTGCGCGCGAGAGCCCGCGCAATCGCGACTAGGGATTTCTCAGTACGCGTCAACTCTTGCACCCGCATATCCGGGTCAATTGCATCGGAAACCAGTGCAAGGGCTTCGCTGGCACGCTTACGGGTCAATCGCCAGTTGATCAGACCAAACCGACGTTCAAACGACCCCTGCATCAAGCCGATGTTCTCGGCGACGGTCATCCATTCAATCAGTCCCAAATCCTGGTGAATGAATGCCACGCCCGGATTTGAGCCTCTGGGATCAAATTTGCTACCTTCAAACAAGAAGCGTCCGCTATCGGCCGAATAAACCCCGGCGAGCATTTTGATCAGAGTTGACTTGCCCGCGCCATTCTCGCCGAGAAGCGCGACAATCTCCCCTTTTGAAACAGTAAAGCTGACATCTGTCACGGCTTTCGTTCCACCAAACCGCTTGTTCAACCCTTCGATTGACAAGACTGGAACGCCCGCATTTTTGATGCGCTCTTTGTCCATGTTCTTCCTCCCATCATCGCCAACTCAGGTGTCCTAAATTAAACGATTTGACATTTATCCACTATTTCGGACTTGTCCCGCATTCGATAATCGGCCAATATGTTTCTTGAATCGGCCACGTCGACACTTGTGCAAAGAACCCACTCTATCGCATTGCTGGGAAGCTTATTTTATGGAAATTCAGATGGATAAACCGTTTAGCATCACCGACCCGGAGCATAGCCATTCCATAGCGTTCAAGGCCGACCGCAGCTCATTTCAGTCGGAGCAAGAACCCGCCGGGCAACTGGTGATGTGTCAATCCGGAGAGATCGAGCTTTACGGCCACAATGGTGAGTGGGCGATCCCCGCCGACTACATGGTTTTCATACCAGCCGGCCGAATGTTTCGAATTCGGATTCGAATGCCCTCTTCTGGTTTGGTGATGAAGTTCTGCAAGCATGAAGTAACCTGGAACCACGACGGTTGTTGGGTTGGCCAAATCCCCGATATCGCGGCGCATATGGCGCAGTATTCGCTGAAATGGAGCCCGGAAGAAGAGCGGAGTCGACGCAAAAGCAAGGCCTTTTTTGTGACATTGGGGGATATGGTCCCGGGCTGGTTCCAACATGAGAGGATCATGTGGACACCTTATGCAGAGAACTCAGCCATCCAGAGGGTCATAGATTTTGCGCGGTCGCGCGGGCCAGCCACCTCTTTGCCCGAAGTCGCCGAACATGTTGGAATGTCCGAACGTACTCTGCGGCGCCATATGCAAACCGAACTAGGGCAAAGCTGGCGGGAGTTCATTCGGGAACTCCGCATGAACAAGGCCATGGAACTGCTGCGCAAAGAAAAGAAATCTGTGACCGAGACTGCCTTTGAGGTGGGATTTTCCAGCAGCTCCGCCTTTTCAAACGCCTTCTTGGACTATGTCGGAAAGACACCTTCCGCGTTTGCCAGATCGGTGCGCCCAAGTGCGGAAAAAATATCTAGCCTCTAAAAGGCTGACGAATGGATCAATGCACTGTCGACAAAGCAAGAGACCTCCAGCACATCCAGCGCGAAGCCTTTGACCGAATTTCCAAGGAGTTTGTCCGAATCTCGCATGCCTGAGTGTCCGTTTTTGGCAAAAATACCGAAAATGGGCGATATTGGGACAGATGAGTGTTGAAGGCACCCCCACCGAGTCAGTGGCTAAAATGCGCAAGTGGTCCGATGTCGTCAGAATTTCCGGCCTAGGAGAGAAATGTGACGGATCAGCAAACACTGCAACTCAACAGCACCACACTTGAAGAAAACGCCAACATTTCGGCCGCACAATACCTGAACAGTTTTGGTTGCAGCGGTGAGAACGAACGCCCAAGGCTCGAATGGCAGAACGTACCGGCTGGGACCAAGAGCTTTGCTCTCACCTTCTATGATCAAGACGCCCCCACAGGCAGTGGATTTTGGCATTGGGTCGCCTATGACATTCCAAGGCATATTACCCGATTAAACAGTGGGCCGTTGCCGGAGGGTATCAAAGAAGCGAATACAGATTTTGGTGAGCCAGGCTATTTTGGGCCATGCCCTCCGGTGGGTCGTAAGCACAGATACACGTTCTATCTGCATGCACTGGATGCCGAGACATTGGACATTCCGGACAACGCTACAGGAGCCCTTGCCGGTTTTTTTATTCACCAGCACACACTGGCCAAAGCCAGCTTTACGGTCATTGCGGGGCCACGCGAAGAATAAGCCGCATTTGAGGGAGGAACCATGAAAACTCAACACAACATCCCCGAAGAGGTCTATCTCGAATTCCTTGGCCGCACGGTTGAAATCCACTGGAATTATCACGCCATCCTGATGGTTACCGTGTGGTTCGTGCTGGTCCCCATTGGCATTATCTCTTTGCGCTATTTCAAACCGAAACCCACCAAAACTGGGATCACCGCTTATCGAACCATATGGCGTCCGGAGTGGGTTTGGTTTCACATTCATCAGTGGGGGCTGAACTTGGCAATTCTTCTGTCTCTGGCGGGCATGTTGGTTGCGCTGGTCGTCAGCCAAGGCGTCTCCGGATCGCTGCATTCCATCTTTGGCCTTGCAACAATCGGACTTGGGGTTCTGCAAGGTATTTCGGCATTCTTTCGCGGTTCCCACGGGGGACGGTACTACGAGATCGCTGACCCCGAAGATCCCAAAACCTGGGAAGGAGACCATTTCAGCATGACCCCACGCCGCCGCCGCATGGAATCTTACCACAAAACCGCAGGGTTCTTTACCATGCTTTGTGCTGCCGCAGCTGTCGGTTCCGGCCTGATGCAATACCCGATGCCCATCCTGACCGCAGTTCTCGTGGTGGTCAGCATCTTATTGCTTGGGCTTTCTGTTTGGCGAGAGCATTTGGGGAAACGATACGACACCTATCGCTCGGTTTTTGGGAATGACCGGACACATCCTTACAACAAGGAGCGCGAAGAGCTTTGAATGTATGACATCGGGTGCACTAGATATGCACCCGATGTATTCATCAGATGAACATCAACGATTTCTTAGGTGGCTTAACAAGATCTGGGCTGGGTGGAGCGCCTGTACGTCTGACAAACGGTTCACCTGGGAGCGACAGGAGTAACCGGTTGCAACCAAACCCCCTTCCGCTTCGGCTTCGACCACCGCCCGCCAGTTCTCGTCATAAAGCCCACGCGACATCTCCTGATGGCTAGCCTCATGGCCAAACAAGCCTGACATTCCACAGCACCCGGCTTTGACAAGATTGACCGATAGACCAGAGCGTTCAAAAATACTCTGCCATTGCACAGAGGTTTGCGGTTCCAGCGAGCGCTCGGTGCAATGCTGGATCATCGTGTAGCAGGTATCTCCGTCAAGCAGAGGCAAGTCTTGCGCATCCAGCCATTCACTGAGCAGTCGCACGCCTAGATCTGGGCAATCAGGCAGCGTTTCTAGGTATTCGTGTCGATACATCAACGTGGTTGCCGCATCGACACCAACAATCGAAAATCCAGCTTTGGATAGTTCCGCAAGATCATGTGCGTTCTGCTGCGCTATCTGCCTGAACCGCTTCAACATCCCTCTTACATGTAAGGGTTTGCCCCCGGTACGATAGCGCAACAGGACCGGGGTGTAGCCAAGCCTTTTGACCAGTTCAACCTGGGCCAGCAAAACGTCGGCGTCATAGAAACTTGTGAAACAGTCCTGAACAATTGCAACAGTCCCTGCCCGCTCCGCGTCTCCCATCCTAAGCAGGGTGGCCGCAGACATGGTCTGAACATTCAGCTTTTGCAACTGATCGAAGAAACCGCGGCGATGGCGAAGCTTCGGCAAGTCAACCAACCCAAATCCATGCGCCATGCTCCACCTGACCAACACGGTAGATTGCAAAAAATTTACCAGACCGCCAATCCGATCCAACATTGGTGCCACCCGCTCGAGGTTGGCTACGAGAAGATCTGCGGCGGGTCGCTTGTGGTCCTCATGATACCAGTTCAGGAACTGGGATTTCATCTCGGGGATATCCACCTTCGCTGGGCAACCCACCCCTGCACAGGCCTTGCATGCAAGGCACGTCTCGAGGATTACGTTGAGCTCGTCGGCGATATCGCGCGCACCGACGGTATCACCAGTCGAGCGTGCTCGCGCCCATTCACGCAGCATGCCGGCGCGACCTTTGGGCGAGAGACGGCGATCGCCTGTGATCTTATATGACGGACAAAATGGCTGTGCGGCATCTTGGTTAAAGCAGGCGCCATTACCATCACACCTCAGGGTGTTGGAAAACTGCTCTGCCAACACGGGCCCAATTTGTGCATCAAAGGCACCGCGCATCGGAACCTCATCCAAGGCCAAAACAGGTGCCCGGTCATCTATTGGCCGCGCAATTTTTCCTGGGTTCATCCGGTTCGACGGATCGAACACCGTCTTTATCTGGCGCATAACCTGAACAAGGTCGCTGCCAATCACCTGTTCGGAGTACTCGCTTCGCAGCCCCTTGCCGTGCTCTCCCCACAACAGCCCACCATATTTTTGCGTAAGAGCGAACACTGCATCCGAAATCTGACGGATCTGGCGGCGCTCATCTTCCGCCGTTAGGTTCATGAGCGGCCGGATATGCACACACCCCACATCAGCATGCCCATACATCCCCAGAGGAATGTTACGTGCTTCCAGAACGGCTTCCAGCTCTGCGACAAAGTCAGCCAGGTTTTCAGGTGGCACTGCGCAGTCTTCGATAAACGCGACCGCGCGTTTGTTTTTGTCAAATCCCGCGAGCAGCCCCTGACACGCCCGGCGGATTTCCCAGACGCGTGCGATATCATCAGGTGATCCAAGGATCTTAATGCCGATGGGGCGCAACGCAGGTGCGATGCGGCTGTCCAAATGTTCCTTAAGACTGTCAAGTCTACGCGCAAGTTCCTGCTCATCCTCATCTGAAATCTCGAAGAAATGCGCAGCAAAAGCACCACCTTCATTTGTGATCCCCAGGACCTGGCGAACATCCTCAGCAAAAGGAGATCGAAGAGCCGCTCCGAGAATTTTGTCGTCTATAAATTCGATGGCATGAGGGCGAGCTTCCAGCAGATCCGGGACCGCCCTTAGTCCGGTGTCATGGCTGTCATACACCAACACCGCAAGCGCCGTATGGGCAGGGATCGGTTCGGATTTTAGGGTGACAGATTTGATAAACCCCAGGGTCCCCTCTGACCCGGCCACGAGCTTTAGCAGGTTGAGCCCCCCATCCCGTGCCCGAGCCTCTTTCAGATTATAACCGGTAAAGCCACGTTTCATTATTGGGAAGCGCAACGCTATCTCGTCAAAATGTGGCGCCAGTTTTTTCTCAACGTCACGACAGATACGGTCGGCCGCTTGGGTTACGTCGTTGTCGCCAAATGCACCTTTCGCATCGAACGTCGCCACGTTTCCATCGGGTAGAACAAGCTCGATCGAGTGTATGTGATCCGAGGTCTTTCCATAAACCACGGAGCCTTTACCCGAACTGTCATTTGACACCATGCCACCGATCGTCGCCCGGCTTGTGGTAGAGACATGCGGCGCAAAGAACCGCCCATGTGGGGCCAGAAAATCAATCAGCTTATCACGGACCAGACCGGGTTCGACACGCACCAGCCCTGTCTCGGGATCATAGTCGTGAATACGGCGCATATGCCGGGATGTATCCACGACAACACCGTCCCCCAATGACTGTCCATTGGTTGATGTCCCTCCCCCCCTTGGAAGGAACACCACCGATGTGAACTCCGCCCTTTGTGCGACCTGAACCGCAAGGGTCAGATCATCCCCATCAAACGGGTAGATCACGGCCTGCGGCATGATCTGGTAAATTGAGTTGTCGGTCGAACAGGCAACACGATCCGCGAGATCAGACTTCGCCTCTCCGACAAAACCCGCACCTTGCAGCGCAGCAAGATATTTCTGAACCGTCTCCGTTACACTGGGTATTCCTACAGGCACATCTTTCATATCAGCCTTGATACTCCAGAATGAACAACCCGCCATTGTAGTCGTTTGCGTATACAAGTCCCTGTTTGTCCACATAGACATCACAGTTCTGGATCACCAATGGACGGCCCGGACGGTGATCAATCAACCGGTTTGGCTTGGGCGGAACAAAGGCCGCCACTTCCATGGGGCGATAGGCGTCTGAAATGTCAGTCACGCGAATGCCTGCATTCTGCATGGTTGAAAAAATTAACTGATCGCTCACCAACCCATCGGGCCGGTTCTCATAGATGTTGTGGGGCCCAAAATGCCCATCTTTCTTGCAATACTCAGCCTCTGACGGGATCGGGAACGTCGAGATACTGACCGGGCTTGAAGGCACACGGTTATCAAACATCCAGATGTGCTTGATCCCGTCTTCGCAGTTGTCGAGCACCGCTTCGTCTACAACAACCAGCAGGTCTCTGTCCGGCAGTGGAAGGCAGTTGTGCGTGCCGCCACCAAACGGCGGGGACCAGTTTTTATGGACAATCAATTCCGGATTGCTGCGGTCTGTCACATCGATGACCACCATGCCCTCGTCGCGCCAAGCTCCGTAAGCCGTATCGCCATGAATGATGGCATGGTGCAACCCACCTCGCCGCTCGCCATTGTGTTCTTCACCAGCAGCCAGGTTCATGCCCGGTAACCAAAAACGCCCTGCCTCTTTCGGATTAGCTGGATCGGCTATGTCGATTGTCATGAAGATGTAATCTGTGAACCCGTCCAGAAGCACAGACGCATAAGCCCAACGCCCGCCTGTATACCAAATCCGATGAATCCCCCCGCCCTCAACAGGCATGAACGAAATCTTTCTTGGCTCAGCCGGGTTGGAGATATCGTAAACCGTCATACCGGCGGTCCAGTCGCGCTGCCGTGTCTGCTGCGCTGTGCCGACCTTCTTGCCCAATGCCCCTTTGTAATACTCGGTTTCATCCTGGAACTCTGCCGAGGCGAACATGTCTTTTGCATTGATCACCAGAAGCAGGTCTTCATGGGTCTGAAGGTGGATATTCCACGTGTTAGCCGGTGCAGGCACATATGCCACGGGTTTTGGGTTGTGGGGATCGCGCACATCAATCACGCTAAACCCCTTTGAAAACATATGCCCAGTAAACGCAAAACCCTTGTTGATCATCAACTGCACCCCATCCGGGCGACCGCCTTGATCAGAATGACCGATCAGTTTCATATTGTTTGCATAGTCGGGTTTGGGCAGATCCAGCACGGTCATCGCAACATCCTCAGATAATTCCTGAAAGCGGGGTCACACCCCGAGTTGCCGATATTTTGCGAAAGGAAAGATTGGCCTGCATTCGCGCTCAGGTCAGTTTTTGTAGATTTTCGGCCAATTTAAATCTAAGCAGAAGACTTGCTTGATAAGGCTCCCCACACAAGCGCCAGAAGCAGCGTTCCCGCACCCACCACAATCATCAAATTCAAAGGGTCACCCAGCAAGAGTGCAGAGCTCACAAAGCCAATCACCGGTGACAACGTACTGAACAACGCGATTTGCGATACAGGAAGCGTTCGCCCTACCGCCACCATCAGTCCGAACCCAAGCCCCGTGGCCACCGGACCGACAAATGCAAGAAGCCCCAACCCGGCGAACGATAAAGAATGGAACTTCATCCCCCCTTCCATCCAGAACGCAATTGGAAGAGAGATCACCCCTGCAACCAGAAATTGCCAGAAAAGCGCATCCCGGACATCGCCCATCCAGTTATGCGTCGCGATAAGCTTCATCGAAGATGACCAGAATAGCGCGGCGAGCAAGATCAATAACAGCGGCCCCACGTCTCCAACCTGACCGGCTCCTAACAAGACCAGAACACAGCCAGTCGCAGAGGCCAGCGTCGGCCAAAGTCGACGTGGCGAAACCTGTTGTCGACATAAAATCCGGTCAATCAGCACCAACCACACCGGCGTGGTGTATATGAGAATACTTGCGGTGCTGGCTGGCACCCATTGCAGGGCCAGCGTCACCAACCCCATCTGCGCAACAAACTGAAGCAGCGCGACGCCAAGAATAACACGCAGATCCCGCCGCTCAAACTTCGGCAATCTATGCCGCGCGACTATTACAAAAACAGCGATTACTGGCACGCTTAGGCAATAGCGTAGCGTGACCATCCAAAACGGGGTCACATGAAGCAACGCCTGCTTCATGATGGGCCAGTTAATCCCCAAAATGACAATCGAAATCCATAGCATCAGATACGGCGCATCAAAAGACGCAGGTCGGCGCCGTGTACACCGACCTGGCTTGCAGGATTCTCTCGTATCAGGTGACCGGATCATCGGGCTAACAGTCCTAACGTCCAAAAATCGAGATTTTTGACATCGAACTGAGGTCAAACCTATGCGACAAGTGCTCCGCCTTCGATATCAATGACAGCGCCTGTGACAGACGGCGTATCAATGGCAAACAAGTAGCCCGCAGCGAGGTCATGAGGTTGCGCAACTCGACCGGCCGGTAAGCTTGCCGCCGCATTTTGAAGCATCTGGCTGCGAGCGGTGGCTTCCATTCCTGAGTAGGCTTCTGTCTCCGTCAGACCGGGACTGACTACGTTGACGCGCAGCGGTGCCAACTCACGCGCGAGTATCTTGGCGGTCGCCTCAAGGGCAGCATTCATTGCCGTTTTGACAAACGTCCCTGGCACCGTGCGCCGCGCCAGAAAACCGGACGTTAAGGTGATTGTTCCTCCGGGTCGAATATTTGACGCGGCAGCGTGAACCGCATTCACGCTTCCCCAGAATTTCGTATCAAATGCTGATCTTGCGCTGTTCAAATTCAGACCGATCAATTTCCCACTTGGGGCGTGCGATCCAGCTGTCACCACAAGATGGTCAAACAATCCTTGCCGTTTAAAAAACTCGTTCACTTGATCCTCGTCTGAGATGTCGAGCCCGTTTGAACGACTGGCCACCACCACCTCACCCGGCCGCGCACTCAACAACTCTGCCACTGCACGACCAATCCCTGAGGTGCCGCCAATAACGATAGTTTTCGTGGTTTTTTCAAAGCCCATCTAGTGTTCCTTCTTGTTCTGGGGGTTCGCGAAATACTGTTTCGATTACGGGCCCGCCAGGCGTTCTGAAAAACAGCCGACGCTCTCCCAACTCAGGCAATTCCATCGGGGCAAATGGTATCTTCAACCGATCAAGCCGCGCACGGAACGCCTCATATCCCTTCAAACGAAAGCCAATATGATCCCACGCCTCTCCTCCCCGGTCCAAGTGTCCATCGTGGGAACCGATGAGATGAACGATGGGTTCATCCTTCGCAAAGAGCCAATGACCTGGGATTGCTTGAATCGCTTTGGGTCGCGGGCGTTCTTCCAAATCCGGAAAAACCTCAAGGAAGAACTCCCGCGCCTCTGGGAGGTTAGAAGTACGAATTGTGATGTGATCAAGTTGCATGTATGCCCCCATCATTCTCATTAGAAGATGGTGCAAAAGGGTGCGGACAATTAGAGTGCTAAAGCAAACATGAGAGTTTGAGTTACTTAAAAAATTCGCACAAACCTCTTCCTACAAAGGCACCACCAAACTCTGTAGCTTTCGGGTAAGCTTCATGTTCTCTGAGTAGTCCACTGGACAGTCGATGATCGACACCGTGCCGTCGTGCAGAGCTTCGCTCAGAATAGGTAGCAAGCTTTCGCTACTCTCTACGCGATATCCTTTGGCGCCAAAGCTTTCTGCAAACTTGACAAAATCGGGATTGCCAAATTCAATGCCTGTTGCACGTCCAAAATGCCGATGCTGATGCCATTCAATCAGTCCATATTTGCTGTCGTTAAAAATCAGAACCACTAAATCAAGGCCCAGTCGGATAGCGGTTTCGATTTCCTGATTGTTCATCATGAAGCCAGCGTCTCCACACACTGCAACGGCATGACGATCTGGGAAAGCCAGTTTGGCAGCGATAGCGCCCGGTAGCGCAATGCCCATTGAAGCAAAGCCGTTCGAAATGATGCAGGTATTTGGACGTTCGGCTTGATACATGCGCGCCATCCACATCTTGTGCGCCCCCACATCAGAAATGACGATGTCTTCCACATCGAGCGCCTGCCTAAGATCCCAAACAATCTTCTGAGGCTTAACAGGGAAACTGCCGTCGTTCTGGAACTCCGACACCTCGGTCGCAATGCTCATTCGGAGTTCATGAAGCTGGGAGGCGGGCCTTGCCTTCACCTTTGCAGAAATCCTGGCAAGTGTATCACGAATTGTACCAACGATGCCCGCTTCCAAAATGTAGTGTTCATCAACTTCAGCCGGGCTCCGATCGATGTGAATTATTTTCTTGGTACACTCAGGATTCCATAGGCGAGGATGATACTCGACCATATCCACACCCACACAAATCACGAGGTCAGCAGCGTCAACGCCATAGCTAACGAAGTCTTTTGCCTGCAACCCGATAGCTCCAAGGCACAATGGATGGCTGAATGGAATCGCCCCTTTAGCCATGAACGTTGTTGCAACAGGGGCATTGATTGCCTCTGCGAAGGCTACCAAAGCAGAGGATGCTTTTTCCCGGATGACGCCATTGCCAGCGATAATCATCACTGATTTTGCAGCATCCACCATTTGAGCTACTTCCGCACATTTTCCAGACGGTGCAATAGGATCGACCGGTTGTTGTACACGAAGTGGCGTTGCCGGTGGGAGGTTGGAGCCTGCAATGTTTTCAGGCAGGTCGATGAATGCACAGCCCGGCTTTTCAGTCTGTGCGATCTTAAAGGCCTTTCTGACAACTTCAGGAATAATTTCGGGCAAAGGAATTTGCGTTGCGTACTTGGTGATAGGCTCGAACAGGTTCACAAGATCCAAAATCTGATGGCTTTCCTTATGCATACGCGCTGTCGAACCCTGCCCTGCAATCGCCACAACTGGCGCACGATCCATGTTTGCATCCGCAATCCCGGTAACCAGATTTGTCGCACCAGGCCCTAGCGTTGAAAGGCACACTCCTGCGCGTCCAGTTAAGCGTCCATACACGTCCGCAATAAACGCTGCCCCTTGTTCATGGCGTGTCGTGACAAACTCTATTGAACTATCCACAAGTGCGTCCATCACATCGATATTCTCTTCGCCAGGGACGCCAAAGATGTACTCGACACCTTCATTCTCAAGGCATTTCACAAGCAGTTCCGCAGCCTTCATTTCTACCTCTGCCATTTTTTGTTGATACTGTTGGTGACCGACGAGATGCTCAACGTCGAATTACAGTCATCTTTTCGACTGTCATGTCATGGTAAGTGCCTTTGATCCCGCCGACGCCCAGACCTGATGTCCCCAAACCAGCGAATGGCATCCAATCAACACGAAAGGCGGTATGATCATTGACCATCACCGCAGAGCCACGCAAGTTTTCGGCAACTGCTAGTGCGGTATCCAGGCTTTCGCTAAACACGGCGGCCTGAAACGAAGCGTCAACGTCATTTGCTCTGGAGACCGCCTCTTCAACTGTCGCGCATCTGAACACCGAAACAACTGGACCAAATACCTCCGACTTTGCGACTTGACTATCTTCGGGAGGATCAATCAAAACGGTCGGTGCATAGGTTCGTTCTGATATTCGGGCACCACCACACCGCAGGTTCGCACCTCCCAGAACTGCGTCGTCAACCCAGCCAGAAACTCGGTCAACTTCTCCAGTTGAAATCAATGGACCAACATCCGTGTCCGGTTCTCGCGGATCACCAGTGACGAGTTCGGAAGTTTTTTCGACCAGTTCATCAACAAATGTATCTGCGGCGTTCCCTACCGCAAATACCCTCTGCACAGAAACACAAACTTGCCCGGCGTGATAAAAACCGCCTTTGACAACACTCTCCACAGCAGAGCCGATACACGCATCCTCAGCAATCACTACTGGCGCTACACCACCATGTTCCAGTGCGCACCGGGCACCAGGCGCAAGCTTGCTTCGCAATGACCAACCGACATCGGCGGATCCGATAAAGCTAAAGAACGCAACCCGTGGATCCGTAACCAATTGCTCTGCGACATCTCGCTTCACCAACACAACAGTACAACACTCTTCCGGCAAACCAGATTCGTGCAGCAAGCGAACATAGCTCAGGCAGGACATCGGTGTTTGCATCGATGGCTTAATAATTACAGGACAGTTGGCCGCGACCGCGGGTGCGACCTGATGGGCAATCAAGTTCAAAGGGTGGTTGAAGGCACTAACCGCAACAACTGGTCCAATGGGGATTTGCCTCGTAAAGGCTATCCTTCCCTGCCCAGCGGGAGTGAGGTCCATTGGGATTTCCCTACCGCCAGTCTCGGCCAAAACTGTCGATGCGAGTTTCGTGCTCTGAGCAGCGCGGTCAACTTCTACCAAAGCGTCCTTTAAAGGCTTGCCGCCCTCAACGGCGATTTGCAGGGCAAGTTCTTCACGACATTCTAGAATCCTCGCTGCCAAACGCTCCAAGATCTCAATTCTCCGCCAAACGGGCAAACCCGCCGTATTTGTTCGATGGATCACGTTCGCTCGATCAAGCGCCTTGTCCACGTCTTGCCAAGTATTCAGTTCAACTCCAGCAATCGTCTCACCCGTGAATGCGTTATGAACCGTATGTATCATTTCCAAGCGCTCTTTCTTTGGGAATTGAGTAGGCCCGGCATCGTTTGGGAATGCCAGTCGGGCCTAAGTTCAGGCCTTGAATTCGACAGTTACAAAAACGAGAGGAGTCTCTCCGATATTTTCGAGGTCGTGAACAAAAAAGTCTCCTTCTCGAAGGTCGAAGTGTTGTGTGTCTCCTGCCCGATAGTCAGTGTCCCTGATTTCTCCATCATGATAGTGGGAGCGGGACTTCCCATCCCCAAGCACCGTCCAGAAGTAGGATTCCTCATGGCGGTGAAACGGTGCGCGTTCTCCTGGTTGAAGTTCCAGATGCCAGATTCGCAACGTGTCGGTTTCAGAGACTACGCGCGATCCAACCTGACGATTCGTCCAGTTTTCAACGATCTCTTGCCTCTTGTCTGGTGCCCATTTGGAGTATTGCTCCAAGCAGGATATGTCAGCCATTTCTCTCTCCTATAGTTCACATGATCTTTAGTGATACACATCTTTTCCCTTTCTAACACAAGTATTTTTTTGTTGACGCGTCTTCTAGCTATTTCTATTGATCGATTGATCATCATATATCAGGGAGGAAACGTGATGAGCTTCAAGGTCACAAGACGAAAATTTTTCAAGACTGCGACGGCGGCCACAGGAGCTGCAGCGCTCGCGGCTCCCGCCCTTGCTCAGGGCGGGACAGAGCTAAAGATGCTGACATGCTGGCCAAAAAATTTTCCCGGCCTAGGAACCAGCGCTGAGCGATTTGCAAAACGCGTGTCAGATGCGAGTGAAGGCAAGCTGCGCATCAAAGTGTACGGAGCCGGTGAAATTGTTGCGCCATTTGAGGTTCTGGACGCTGTAGCATCGGGCGCGGGCGATCTGACCCATGACACGCCTTACTATTGGTTCGGAAAGGACCCAGCCTTTGTGTATTTTGCGGTTGTTCCGTTTGGATTGACCGCCGATGAGCATTTCACTTGGTTGAAATTCGGCGGTGGTCAGGAGCTTTGGGACGAGTTGGGTGCAGCCCATGGTGTCAAGCCGCTTGCCAACCTAAACACCGGCGCGCAAATGGGCGGGTGGTTTAAGAACCCGATTGAAACCGCCGCTGATCTTCAGGGCCTTCGCGTCCGGTATCCCGGTCTGGGCGGGCAGATGCTGTCCCGGCTTGGGGCGACTCCGGTGAACATCCCCGGTGGCGAGCTGTTTACAGCGCTGCAATCCGGTACAATCGACGGGCTTGAGTGGATCGCCCCATGGAATGACTTGGCCTTCGGCTTTCACCGCGCGGCAAAACACTACTATTACCCTGGCTTCCACGAGATGGGGCATACGCTGTCATCCCATGTGAACGCCGAAGTTTGGGCAGGCCTCAGCGACACCGAGCGGGCCATCATGCAGGACGCCGCTGATGCGGAATATGTCACTTCGCTTGCTGAATACAACGCTCGAAATCTGGATGCACTGAACACGCTTGTGAATGATCATGACGTGCAACTGCACGAATGGCCCTCGGACATTGTCCAAGAGATGCAACGCATCGCCCCGGAAGTGCTCGCTGAAAGCGCTGCAAAAAGCCCAATGGCCACAAAGGTTCACGAAAGCTGGATCGCCTTCCGCGAAAACCAACGCCAGTGGGGCGAAATTGGTGACTACGCAAACGCGCGCCTAAAACAGGGCTGAGAAGCCCAGTGATAGCTGACCCCTGTCCACCCTTGTGGTCAGCTGATCCGATCCGGGGATTGGACCTCTTTCTCCCGGATCGGATCACCTTGCTTTGCATCCCTGCCCTCCAACAAATGGCTCTCCTGCTCTACAGCGGGGACCGGGAAAAATGATATGGAACAATCAACAACACATATGGCGCGAACGGGAGCGCTAGGACAGGTCATTGCCTGGACAGGAACCATTAGTAAATGGATGGCCGTTGCAATGGTTTTGCTCCAATTTGCAGTGGTTGTCGCACGATACCTCTTTGATGCGGGATCCGTGATGGCCCAGGAGGCGATCCTTTACCTCTTTGGGACCATGTTCATGCTTGCTATGGCCGACGCTCTAGCCTCAGATCGGCACGTACGTGTCGATATGCTGTATCACACGTTTTCGGCACGACGCAGGTGCATCATTGATGCCTTGGGAATTCTGTTTTTCCTCTTGCCGCTTTGCATCTTCATGCTTTGGGCATCCAAGGATTACGTGCTCAACAGCTGGTCCGCATTGGAAGGATCACGAGAAGCATCAGGTTTGCCCGGTGTTTTCCTGTTCAAAACAGTTATTCCTATCGCCTTGCTGCTCCTGATCCTGCAAGCCCTTTCGATCCTGAAACGGTGCATTCTACCGAAAGGACGTCACGATGGATGACATTCACACACTCTATTTGCTCGCCCTATTCGCGGGCCTGCTCATCTTCCTGATGTCCGGATTTCCGGTTGCCTTTGTTCTGGGGGGCGTATCTCTGCTTCTGGCGGGAATCGGTGTACTCTTCCAGCAATTTGACGCCTCATTTCTGGCTGCCATCCCACAGCGAATATACGCGGCAATGACCAACGATGTATTACTTGCAGTACCGCTTTTCGTGTTCATGGGGGCAATGTTGGAGCGAAGTGGCATCGCCTCTGAACTCTTAGACGGCATCGGCCGGCTGTTTGGCAAACGTCGTGGCGGTCTCGGATTTGCGATAACACTGGTAGGTGCACTTCTTGCAGCTTCCACTGGGATCGTTGGAGCAACAGTGACAACCATGGCCCTACTGTCCCTTCCGGTAATGTTGAAATGGGGCTACTCGCCGCGTTTGGCAGCCGGATCAATTTGTGCGGCGGGAACACTCGGTCAGATTATCCCTCCTTCTCTGGTGCTTGTCCTGCTGGCAGACACGATTTCCTCGGCGTATCAAAAAGCCCAATTGGCCCAAGGCAATTTCTCACCCGACACAGTGTCGATATCGGATCTGTTTGCCGGCGCGATCGTTCCCGGATTGCTGATGGTGGTCGTGTTCCTCATCTATCAAGTGTTGCTGACCTTTTTCAGACCGGAAACTTGCCCACCACCGCCTGAAACAGAAGCAGCGGAAATGAAGATTTCCGTTAAGGCCCTGCTCGTTAGGTTGGTACCGCCATTGGCGCTCATCCTTGGTGTGCTCGGCTCAATCCTTGGTGGAGTTGCAACGCCAACGGAATCCGCATCGATTGGGGCTGCAGGTGCCATTTTGCTGGCCGGATTTGGGTCAGAACACCGAAAACACGCCAACATTGCACTTCTTTTTCTGGCGGCGGCTGTATTTCTGAAGCAACTGGTTTTCGGCAATGTCGAGGCGCCGATTTTGGTAGAACGCATAAGTGTCGCTATCCCGGTTCTGATTTTCGTTGGGTACTTCCTTGTTGCTCTGTTGCGCGTCTTCAAGTCGGGGGCGATTTCCAGCACGGCCGTCGAAACCGTTCGGCTGAGCTCGATGGTGTTCATGATCTTGATCGGAGCGGCCATGCTGTCACTGGTCTTCCGCGGGTTTGGTGGCGATGAAGCGGTGCAACATCTGATCTCGAACGTTCCCGGTGGCCCTTATGCTGCTCTGGCGGTTGTTCTGGCGGTCATGTTCCTATTGGGTTTCATCCTCGACTTCATCGAAATCATCTTTGTCATCGTACCGACAATCGCACCTGTATTGCTGATGTCTGGGATTGATCCGATCTGGCTTGCCATTCTGATCTCACTGAACCTGCAAACCTCTTTCCTGACGCCGCCATTTGGATTTGCGTTGTTTTATTTCCGGTCTGCCGCCCCCCCGGACATATCGACACGAAATATCTATCTTGGTGTCATGCCATTCATCGGCTTGCAGATCTTGGTTCTGATAATTGTGGCATTCATACCAAGCATTTCCACCTGGCTGCCCTATGCACTAAGGTAAACCCAACGCCCTGCCCAATCCCTGGGCAGGGCAAATTTGTGCAATACCTGAACCACCAAACCGTGAAGTAAAAGATGCAAAACCCAGACACGCAAGTACCCGCCCCCAAAAAACGCACGCGCCTTTCCCCGCAGGACAGAGAACACCTGATCCTTACAGGTGCGATCGAATTTGTGGCGGATCATGGATTTGCATTCTCCACCCGCGAACTGGCTCGACACCTCAACGTCAGCCAAAGTCTGCTATACCGATACTTTGCGACCAAAGAAGAGATTATCGAGAAGATTTATGAGAGGGTCTATGTCGGACGTTGGAACCCGGAATGGGACGAGATTCTGAGAGATCGCCAACTTAGCGTCCAGGAAAGACTGGAACGCTACCTATTAGATTACTCAAAGGTGGTGCTTCAAAAAGATTGGGTGCGCATTTTTCTACTGTCCGCCTTCGAAGACCCGATCATTTCTCAGCGATATATTTCAATGTTGCGTAGACGAATTTTTGAACCCTTGCTTGATGAGCAACTCGTCAGCATGGGCCAAAAGGCACTTTCGAAACCAGAAGACCATGAACTGGCGCTGGAGTTAATCTGGGGGTTCCATTCGAGCATCTTCTACCTCGGGGTGCGGCGGTGGATCTATAAGACACCGACACAGGTGAACATAGAAACGCTGGTCCGCAGCAGAACTCGCAGTTTTCTTGTTGGTTTCGAGTCATTTTTGAGCGACCTCAACCATCGTGAAAACGGGAAAGCACCTCCCTCGGCAATAACAGTGAATGAAGGTTTGGAATGAAACCGAATTTTTTGAAAGCTGGATTCAGCTGGCAAAGGTGACTGCCGCTCCTTTTGCTCGGATAAGTCAGAGTTCTAATGAACAACGGTAGCAAAATGAACAAGGCAACGGTGGCGCGAAGCTAGTGGTAAAGAAACAATCAGGCTGGCCTTTCCAAGAAGGCTACCTTGTGGCTGGTCAAACAGAGGTCCACATCTTTACCGATTACCGCTGGAACGATGGCTCCGTGAGCCGCCGTTGGCTCGTCGATCCAGATGGTGTTGAATTTCGGTCAGTAGAGGCAAGGCCGTTCTCCCTAGAGACGACCAAGAAATCGGATCAGTAGGAGAACCACTCCGAGTGGCCCATGTTGCCTTCGTAGTCGCCGTATTCGACCATGATGCTGCGGGAATAGAAGTGCCATAGGCCACCGCTGGTCGGGTAGGCAATCTCCTGACCGCTTTCCGAGACGAATGTCGTGGGCCAGGGCGTGCGGGACCCGTAGACACGCTGGATGAAGCGACAGGTTTGGTTCTCGCGATCGCAGGAGCGGATCGACCAATCCCACTGCCGAGGCATATCCCGCTCCTTGTAAGACCGCCCTCGAAACCAGATCACATGGGTCCGGTTCAGCCACTCGTATTCGGGGAGGCTAGTGTCGAGTTTACCCTCCCCGCCAGGGCCACCCAGTTCGACTGGCACATGGGCGAAGGTGCAAACTCCGAAGGGCGGCAGGCTCGGCCATGGCGTGATGCGGCGGATCATGGTGCGATAGGCGCGCGCACAGACGGTGCTCGGGGGGAAACCACCCGCCATGCAGAGCATGATGGCGCAGTCGATGTCATAGGCCTGCGCCTTCTCAGGGGCGCCAAACACCGCCATCACTCCCATTGCAGCTGCCATCGCCTCTCGTTTCATGTCGCTCTCCCGCAAAAGTTGCACCGACTATCCTGCAATTTGTATTCTTCTGCAATATGTTGTATTGACTCCATATGACTTTATGGCCTTAGTGTCGTGAAGTAGAAGGGCTCTCGTGGGGAGAGTCCGAACATGCCGATAGCGCGCAACCAGATCCTGATCACCATCGATGGTGTCAAAGACCTGTCCGAGAAGGGCATCGCGTTCCGCTGCCGGTATGAACTCGTGGGGTTCACGGACGATGGCAAGCCGCGCTACCAGTGCATCTACCTGCGCGAGGGCGAGCCGGAAGCCATTCTGGTCTCGACCCGGATCACCCCGCACGGGCCCGAGCCGCGGTATTTCAACATATGGCCGGGGCTCTTCAAACATCATCTCGAGTTCGGTGACGGGCGCGATCTGCGCTTTGGTCCTGACTATGAGCTCACCCTCGAGGAGCGCGGCTGACGTCACAGCCTTCAGCCGCGACGGCACGGCGCGGACATCCGGCTGGACCTTTCATGGCGAACGACCTGCCTGGGCAGGGCTGGATGATAGCGCTGAGGCCGAAGTCGTTCTGGCCTCGCTGGACGCCACGCCGCCTTCCAGTCGCGGCGGCATCCTCTCCCTTATCCGGACGACTGCCGTCCGCCACCAGGGGAACCGTGCCCTGCGCCTAGCTGGTCTGAGTGCCGACGACTGGCAGGTCTTGTTCCGCGCCCTGGTTGAGGCGGAAAGCAGCTACAACACGAACGCCGTCAGCCCCAAGGGCGCTTACGGTTTGGGGCAGTTGATGCCGGACACGGCCCGCGCGCTCGGCGTCGATCCGCGCGATCCGTCCCAGAACCTCGATGGCGCCGCACGCTATCTGCTCGCGCAGATCGCCACGTTCAAGGACATCGATCTGGCGCTCGCAGCCTATAACGCGGGCCCGCACCGCGTGGTCGAGTATTCCGGCATTCCACCCTTCGCCGAGACCCGCGACTACATCGCGCGCATCCACCGGATCCGGTCCCGACTCGCGGGTACACCTGTTTCCGCGCCAGAAACCCGCGTCGCAGCCCGGGTGCCTGCGCGCGCTCCGGTCCTCATCGATCTTCAGTAAAACAAGGGAACTTCGCATGCTTCGACATCGCCTCAGCCGCCTCTTGCCTGCCGCCACAACCCTGGCGGCTTTCGCAAGCCCTGCCTTCGCGCAAGACTTGTCGCCGATCCAGACCATGCTGGAAACCGTCGAGGCCGCGCTGACCGGTCCGATCGGGATCGCTGTCGCCACGCTCGCGGTCATCGGCACCGGCTTCATGTGCATGATGGGACGGCTCAACTGGGGCTGGTTCGCCTCGGTCATCATCGGGATCGTGCTGATCTTCTCGGCCGGCACCATCGTCGACGGCTTCTCCTGAGAAGAGGCCCGATTGATGACTTCCCTGCAATCTCGCATCCTACGGTCGCCTCGAACGCGTTGTGCTTCGCAAACGCTG
The DNA here is from genome assembly GCF_013034175.1 of Ruegeria sp. HKCCA5463. NCBI lineage: Bacteria > Pseudomonadati > Pseudomonadota > Alphaproteobacteria > Rhodobacterales > Roseobacteraceae > Ruegeria > Ruegeria sp. HKCCA5463. Next base: position 18,676 of record NZ_WQFL01000010.1, on the reverse strand, counting down.
CCTCGAGCCGACCTGCGGATTCATTTTCATTGCTAAGCAGGGAAGCATCGAAGTGGCAGAACGATCCCCTCTCTTTCTGGGCCTCGCCCGTCCGCCCAAGTATCTGGGCTTGCCCGTAGGGTACCTCGTGGTTCTGGCGACCGGGGTCGTTCTGCCGTTCATCTGGACGAAGTCGATGGTCTTCTTCCTGATTGGTCTCGTCGCCTATCCGATCCTGTGGTTCGTCGCAGACCGCGAGCCGCATTTTTTCGAGGTTCTGCGCGTCTCCAATGGCACCGTCCGCCCGACGAAGAAGCGGGCCCTGCATGGAGGCGACAGCTTTGGCGCTTGATGCGGGCACACTTTCCACTCACGGAACGGCACTCCTTCAAGCGGGCGGCGCGGAGTTCGCGCGGGAGAGCTATCTCGCCGAACACCTGCCGTATTTTACCCTCGCCGATGACGATGTCATGGTCCTGCGCGAGGGCGATCTGATGGCGACCTTGCGCCTTGATGGTCTGAACCAGATGACCAGCGAAGACGCCCGGCTCGACGCGCTCAAACGCGCGGTTGCCGCCATCGTCGCCCAGACCGGCAACGCCTTCGGCTTCTACATCCACCGGATCTCGGTCCCACAGGATCTCGGGATACATCCCATCGAGGGAGACAGTTTCGCCGCTGCAATCGACGCCCGCTGGCAGGCCCATGTCAAAGACCTGCGCCCGGCCAAGCGCCAACTCTATCTCAGCGTGATCCGGCGCCCCGACATCTCCGCGCGTATTCCCCTCCTGCGGGCGCTGGCCCGCAAGGCCTGGGTCAAGGACCGCGCAACGCGCCTTCAGGAACTGAACGAGGTCATGGGCTTCTTCGAGGTGGCGCTTGCTTCGGCCAATCCGGTGAGGCTCACAAAGTCAGGTGGCGAATGGCTGGGCTATCTCAACACCTTGAATGCGGGCAGCTTCTCCCCCATTGCCTTCGGGCAAAGCGCCCTGCCCCTTTCACATACCTTGAGCAACTGCCGCGCGACCTTTGATGGCGACGTCGTCACCCTGACGGACGCCGTGACCGGTCAGATCAAATACGGTGCACTCTTCTCGATGAAGACCTATCCGGCCTTCACCGACGTCACGCTGCTCGATACGCTCGACCTACCTCTCGACATCGTGCTGACGAATTCCTTCAGCCCGATCCCGAACAACATCATGGCCGAGCGCATCCAGCGGATCATCCGCCAGATGCATGCCTCCGACGATGCCGCTGTCTCCCTGCGCGAACAGCTGGGCCAGGCTGCCGACGACCAGGAGGCGGGGCGCATCGCCTTTGGCGATCATCACCTTTCCATCGCCGTCTATGCGCCGGATCGCGACATGCTCGAACGGGCCGCCGCCCAGATCAAGCGCGTCGGCCAGGAAATCATGTCGGTGATCGTGCGCGAAAACATGGCGCTGAAAGCCACCTACTTCGCACAATCCCCCGGCAATTTCGGCTACCGCGCGCGCAAGACGCCGATCTCCTCGATCAACTTCGCTGATTTCGCGGCCCTGCATGGCAGCGTCGAGGGGCGGGGTCCAGATCAGTCGCCCTGGGGCCAGACCATCTCGGTCCTGCCGACGGTCGGCACCTCGAACTATCGGTTCAACTTCCACGAGGCGGGAGACCCAAGCAAGGAACCCACGGTCGGCCATACGCTCGTTCTGGGCCGTACCGGCACCGGCAAGACACTGACCACAGCCTTTCTCGCAGCCCAAGCACAACGGGTCGGCGCGCGGCTTTTCTTCTTCGACAAGGATCGCGGCCTCGAGATGGCCGTGCGCGCCCTTGGTGGCCGCTACAACGAAATCCGCGCGGGCGTTCCCACGGGTCTCAATCCGCTCGCCACCGAGACCGACGAACGCGGCCGTGCCTGGCTCTCGGATTGGCTTGCGACACTTCTCACACGCAATGGAACCCTCACGGGCGAGCAATCCCGCCATATCCAGAGCGCGGTCGGTCAGAACGCCGATGCGGGCGCGGCCCTGCAGCGCTTCGCCAGTTTCGAGACCCTGTTCCAGTCGCTCGACGATGATGGCGAGTTGCAAAGCCGCGTCGCCGAATGGGCGCCGGGTGGGCGCTACGGTTGGGTCTTTGACGAACCCGAACGCGGGGCGGGTCTCAAGCTCACGGGCGACATCGTCGGGTTTGACATGACCGAGATCCTCGACATGACCACCGAGCGCATGGCGGTGCTCTCCTACATCTTCCGCCAGATCGAACGGGTGGTCGAGGATCGCCGCCCCACCATCATCGTACTCGACGAGGCGTGGAAGCTCTTGGACGATCCCTACTTTGGGGCGCGACTCGAAAACTGGCTGGTGACGCTACGCAAGATGAACTGCGTCGTCATCATGATGACGCAATATCCAAGCCAGCTGCGCGACAGCCGCGTCGGCAAGACCATCGTCGAGACGGTGCCCACCCAGATCCTCTTCCCGAACGATCGCGCCACCATCTCCGATTACGACTTCCTTCGCGTGAACGCCAAAGAGGCGGCCCTCCTCGTCCAGCCCACCATCGGCCAGCGCATCGCGCTCGTGCGCTCGGCCGGCGACAGCGTCTTCGTCGATGCGGACCTCTCCGCACTTGGCGACCTCCTTCCCATACTTGGCGGCGGTGCCACGGGCGAGGCGCGTGTGCCCGCCGATTGGCGCGCCCACCCCGATTTCTGGAGACACGTGTTATGAATATGAAACCTTTCCTCGCGCTTTGCGCCGCCGCGAGCCTGCTCGCCGCTTGCGAAAAATACACCGAGAAAACCTCGCCCTGCTTCGGCCGCAATGGCGAGCCGCAGGTGACGCGGTCCGCCCTGTCGTTCTCGACAATGGGCGCACCAGTTCAAGAGGCTGCGAAGCACGACTGCACCTTCGAACCCCTGCCCCGTCCGGAATGAGCCGCGTCGCGATCATATCCGCGGGGCTCTGCCTTGGGCTTGGTGCCCTGCCCGCGCATGCCCAGGGCGTGCCGACGCAGGACAATTCCACGATCGGCCGCGCCATCGCGCGGGTGACGGCACTGGCCGAGGATCTGGGCGTCCAGCAGGACAAGGACCGCACCGAGTCCACGCTGGCCGATGTGCAGGCCGACCAGCTGCGCGTCCTCGAAGAGATGACGGCGGCCATCACCGGCCCCGGCTTCGACATCCGCGCGCTCGAAGGAAACGCGGATTTTGGAGTGGCGGCGGTCTATCCCAATACCGATCCGAGCCCGATGAACAACCGCCTTTTCGGTGAAGGCCGCGAGACGGTCGAGATGATGATCGTCGAGGTCGCGGGCGAGTTCGCGAGTGCCCCCGGTGTGGCCCGCGCCGGTCTCTCGGCTACCCAATGGCGCTGCCTCTTCCAGGCCCTGATCAAGCAGGAGAGCCGCTTCAATGTCGCCGCCGAAAGCCCGGTCGGCGCCTACGGGTTGACCCAGCTCATGCCCGGCACCGCCTCCGATCTTGGAGTCGACCGCTATGATGTGAAAGACAACCTCCGCGGCGGCGCGCGTTACATCACCACCCAGCTCAATCGCTTCGGCAACATCCCCCATGCGCTCGCGGCCTATAACGCGGGGCCGGGTCGGGTCATCGAATACGGGGGCGTGCCGCCCTTTGCTGAGACCCAAGGCTACGTGCGCAATATCTCGAAGTTCTACAACGAATACTTGGCCGTGGTCGGAGGCGCCGATGCACTCGACACGCTCTCGCCCTCGGACTTTGCTCTGGCCGAATATGCCAGCATCTCCGAAGCCAGCGTCTATTACGCCGCCGACAGTTCGGCCACGACCGAACAAGTGATCAACCGCCTCCGCGCGATCATCCTGCAGATCGATGCGCAACCCAATGCCAAGGCGGCCTGGGAACTCAACACCTACGCCAAGGCCGAGATCGGCCGCATCCTCAACCTCCGCGTCCGGCTCATGGCTGCGAACCAGCAGCGTGAGGCAGCCTTCGCGCAGCACCTCGTCGCGGACCGGCTGGCCGAGCGCGACTTCATGCAGATGGGAGTTCCCGAATGAGACAGCTTCTCCTGACCGTAGCCGCGGTCACTACGCTCGGGGTCTCCAGCCCCGCCACCGCCCAAGGTGTGCCAACTTTCGACGGCTCGGCACTTCAGCAGTTCGTGGCGCAACTCGAGCACATGGCAGAGGATCTGAATGTCCAGATGCAGCAACTCGCGACCATGCGGCTGGAATTGGAAACCCAGCTCTCGCAGCTCACCAACCTCGAGGCGCAACTGACCTCGCTCATTGAAGGCAGCGGGTTGGGCGAACTCTTCGCCACGGTCGAGGAATTCCGCGCGCTCCGCGGCAAGCTGGTCGCCCCCCTCAGTACCGCGCAATCTCTGGCCAGCGGCGATTTCCTGAGCGGCTTCAATCCCGGCGTGGAACTCTCGGCCTCTGTCGAGCGCGTGCTTTCGGGCAGCGGCTTCACCTCGGAGCGCCTGAGCACGCTCTCAGTCTCCGATCATCCGGCCGACAATCGCATCGCCACCTCGGCCGGGGCCAGCGCCATGCTCTCCGTCGCCGCGCAGGAAAGCCATGAAGAGGCAGGCCAAAGCCTCGAACGGCTCGAGACCATGGTCGGGCTCATCGACGATCAGGACGGTCTGAAGGCCGCCGTCGATCTCAACACCCGCGTCACCGCCGAGCTTGGCATCATCCTGACCCAGATCTGGCGGCTTGAAGCGGCGCAAGGCGTCAGCGCCGGCCAGCTTGGCGTCGTCGATGCCGCGACCCTCGCGGACGAGCGCAAGTTCCGGTCGATGGCGGTCGACCCATGAGGCAAACCATTAGACTCAGCTTGGCACCAATTCGATCTCTTTGTCTCGCCGCGCTCGTCGTGAGTGCCCTGACCTGTGCCGCGCTGGCCCAGACCACGAGCACGAACCCTTCCGGCGAAACACCCTTCAACTCGATGGCCATCGCGCGGGACGGGGCCGACGAATGTCGTGTTCCGAAACCGCCCGCCGATCTGGCGGAAACGGCCTATCTCCGCAACGGCTACCGCGCGATCCTGCGCATCCTGATCGCCGAGGAGGCCCTCGCCTCGGAGAGCTGCACCTGCCTGCTGGACCAGTTCACCTGGGATCAGGCACTCACCGCCCTGCCCCGGTTCCAGACCTCGGACAACCCGCGTCTGCCCTTCAACGTGCTCGAGCTCTACGCCAAGGCGGACGCGCTCGAGGCGCAAGTTGTGGAGGCCTGTGCGGAATAGATGGGGGTCATTCGCGACATCCTGAGCCAGGTCGACGCCGCGGTGGATACCGTGGCACAGGACGGCTTTGCCTCCTCGGCGGGTGCCGTCGGCGACGTGATCTCCGCCGGGGCCGCGCTCCTCGTCGTGCTCCTCGGGATCAACGCAGTTATGCAGCTCCGCCCCCTGCCCTTCGGCACCGGCTTTGCTTTCGGCATGAAGATCGCGCTCGTGGGCATATTCGCGCAGAGCTGGGACAATTTCAGCGTCATCTATGACATCGTCACGCGGGTGCCCGACTCCGTCGGCGCTTCGATCCTCGCGCTCACCGGCTCGGGCGACGAGGCCGGGGTCTATGAGAGCCTCGACAACATGGTCGCCCGCATCACCGCCTATGGTGACACGATTGGTGATCGCGCGGGCTGGGTCTTCGGCGCGGTCCTGGGTGCCATCTTCTTCGTCCTCTCCGCCGTCTTTGCCGCCGTCACCGCCGGCATCATCGCCTTCGCCCGCATCGTCTTCGCGCTGATGATTGTCATCGCCCCCTTCATGATCGTGACCTCGCTCTTCAAGCCGACCCAGTCCCTCTTCGAGGCCTGGACCCGCGCCACCATCGGCTATGCGCTCATGCCCGTCGCCGCCGCAGGCGCGGCGGGCATCATCGTCGCCATCGCCGAGGCCATCGGGGATGCTTCCGCCGATCCCGGCGATGTCGAGACCGTCAGCCTGATCCTGCCCTTCCTCGTCATCCTGATCCTCAGCGCCGGGATCATGGCCTCGGTGCCCTACATCGCCTCCAACCTCACCGGGGTTGTCGGCATTGCCTCGAATGCCGTGGGGCTGACCGGCCTCGCGCGGCAGGGGTTCGTAAATACGCGGGAGTATGGCGCGGGTGCCGCCTCGCGTCTCGTCACCGGCAAGTCCCCGCAGGAGCTGAACCAGATGGCCAATGCGGGCGTGGTGAAAACCGGCGAGTTGATCCGGCAAAGCCCCGGCGCGCTCCTCTCCGCCGCCAAGGCTTTCCGCAAACCCTGATGTGAAAGACGACTGACGTGAAGAAGCTTGTGACCAGTTCCCCCGCGCCAGACCGCGACGCTTTCGAGGCGGATTTCATCTACGGGCCAAGACGGCGCGAGCGCTTTGCCTGGTTCGTTGCGGCGGCAGGCGTGCTGGTCGGCGTGGCAGGCATGGTCGCGGGCGCAAGCCTCTTTCCGCTCAAATCCACCGAGACCTTCGTGGTCGTGGTCGACAAGGAGACCGGCGAGATGGATCGCGTGGCCGCCGTGCAGGCGCTGACGCTCTCGGAAAGTGACGCCATCATCCAGGCCAATCTCGTGGCCTATGTCGACGATCGAGAGACCTATGACCTGACCGACGGCGAGCAGCGCATCAACTCGGTGCTCGATCGCTCGGGTGGCGACGCCGCCCGCACGCTGCGCGATCTCTGGTCCTCCACCAATGAGGACTACCCGATCACCGTCTATGGCCGCGACGCCAAGATCGAGGTGGTCATCAAATCGGTGAACCAGATCGAGCGTGGCGTGGCCCAGGTCCGCTTCACCCGCACGCTGCGCCGCCCCCGCGACACCCGCACCGTCACCCGGTCCTACGTGGCCACTGTCGGCTACGACTTCCAACCCGAAACCCGCCAGCGCCTTCAGGACGTCTGGGCCAACCCCTTGGGCTTCGTGGTGACCTCCTACCGCGTCGACGCCGAGACCCTGGAGAACTGACCCAAATGAATTCCCTGCCCGCGCTCCTCACCACGTTTCTCCTAGCGCTTGCCCTTCCTGTTGCAGCCCTCGCCGAGGCCACACCGCAAGGCGGCCCGCTCGACATCCGCATCCGCACCGCCGTCTATAACGAAAACCAGGTTTACCGGATCGAGACCGATCTTCGGCATTCAACCACGATTCATTTCGGGGCCGGGGAGAGGTTCGAGGCGGTGATTGTCGGCGACACCGAAAGCTTCCAGGTCGATCCGATCCCCGAGCTCGGCAATGTGCTCACGATCAAACCGCATGTGGCCAATGCCTCCACCAACATGACGCTGATCACCAACCGCCGCACCTATTCCTTCCACCTGCGCGAGGGCTCGATCCCGAACCGCACAGGCATGTTCTTCGAGGTGCGCTTCCGTTACCCCGACGAGGAACGCCGCGCGGCGGGTGCCTCTCAACCGAAGGGGTTTGAGGCCCCGCGCAATTACAACTACCGCGTCTCGGGCGAAGGCGACTTCCGCCCCAGCCATATTTATGACGACGGGCGCTACACGTATTTCGTCTTCCCGGAGAATGGCCGCCAGCCCGCCCTCTTCAAGGCCGACGACCAGGGCCGTGAACGCACGGTCAATTGGACCCAGCAAGGCAATACCGTCCGCGTGCTCGGGGTGAACACCTACTGGACGCTGCGCATCGGCAACGAGGCGATCTGCGCCTTGCACGACGAGAGCGCAATCTACGTGAGCAACTGACCATGGCCGATCAAACCCCTCCCGACCTTCAGAACCGCCTTGATCAATTCAGCCAGCGCGGGAAATCCAAACGCCGGGGCAACAGCCTCGGGGTTGGGGCCCTCGCCGCTGCCCTCGCCCTTGGCGGAGCTGGGGTTGCGTATTTCCTGGCGACCGGCCTGCAAGAGGGCGAAAGTGCGCTTGAGACCTCCGACGTCGAGACCTTTCAGGACCGTCGCCCCGGCACCGGCGGGCGGCTAGAGTTCCCGCCCGACGAGACCGAGCAACGGGTTAATGACGCGCTGATCGCCGTCGAGGAGGCGCTGGACGTGCCCGCGGCCCCTGCCCCTGAAGCGAGCGCCGAGGTGCTGGTCGAGATCGCCAAGCTGCGCGAGGCCCTCGCCGCCAGCCAGGCCGCGCGGAATTCGGAAATCCAGTCCGCCGTTGCGGACCTGCGCGAAGCTTTCGACGAGCAGAAGGTCGCGCTTGAAGCCACCTTGACCGAAAAGGAAACCGAGCTCGCCAACCTGCAGCGCCAGACAGAGACCCGCATCGAGGGTCTGCAGGCCATGCTGGATGCCGAGCGCGCACAGCGCGAGGGGCTCGAGGCCGAGCTCGACCGCGAAGGGTTGATCGCCGATCAGCGCTTGCTCGAAGAACGCCGCCGTCAGGAAGAGGAGCAGCGCCTGCGCGAGGCCGAGAGGGTTGCCGAGGAGCTTCTGACCGCACAGATCAAGTCGCCGGCCGTGGTCTACGCCGATGGCCCACGTGGCGGCACAAGCGGGGCGGCGGTGGCCGATCCCGCTGCCGCTGGCACCGGCGGGCCGGTCCTCTCGGGCAATGAGGCGTTCCTGCAGAGTGCGCCGCCGCTCGAGGTGCAGGAGGCTGCGCGCCTCACCCATCCCGAACGCACGTTGACCCAGGGCTCGGTTATCCAGGCCGCGCTCCAGACCGCCATCAACAGCGATCTGCCCGGGTCAGTGGTTGCGGTGGTCTCCGAGCCGGTTTCGGCGTTTTCCGGGGACCGGATCCTGATCCCCCGGGGCTCCCGCCTTTTTGGCCAATACCGCTCCGGGATCGAGATGCACCAGAAGCGCATCCTGATCCTCTGGACCCGTGTCCTGACCCCGGACGGCACCTCGATGGAAATCGCCGCCGTGGGCGGGGACCAGCTTGGCCGCTCTGGCCTCACCGGCCTTGTCGATACCAAATTCGCCGAGCGCTTCGGCGGGGCGGCGCTGATTTCCGTGATCGGGGCAGCACCGGCCGTGGCGGCGGAAAGCGCCAACAATGAAACGACCAGCATCGTCCTGGGCGATGTCGGCAGCGATCTTCAGGATGCGGTCGGCTCGGTCATCGCCGACCAGGTGTCGATCGCGCCCACGATCTATGTCGATCAGGGTGCCTCGGTCACTGTGCTCGTGGACCGGGATGTGGTGATTTACTGATGGAGCAGGCGTCACCAGCCTCCTACCTCGAGCGTTATCTCGACCCGTTCCGCGACCTTCTAAGGCGCGACGACGTCGTCGAAATCGCGATCAACCCGGACGGCAAAGTCTGGCTCGAGGTCGCAGGCGACGCCACCATGCGCCACGAAGGTCAGACCGTGGACCGGACCACCGCGCTCAACATGGCCCAGACCATCGTTGGCGATGCCAAGGCCCGCGTCTCTGAAAAGAACCCGCTCGTCTCTGGAAAGGTGGAATATGCCGGCCGCCCGCTTCGGGTTCAGGTCGCCGTGCCGCCCGCTATCGATCGCGGCGCCTCGATCACGATCCGCCTCTTCGCCTCAGGCAGCGTTCGGGACTACGCCCCTGCCTATCTCTTCGGCAAGGCCATCTCGCTCGATGCCCTCCGCGCCAAGAAAATGAAAGACATCGCCACACTCGCCGAAGAGAACCTCGAGGCCGCATTGCAGACCCTTGTCGAAGCGCGGCTCAACGTCCTGATCAGCGGTGGCACCTCGACCGGCAAGACCACTTTCGCCCGCCACCTGCTGACCTATGTGGGCGAGCACGAACGGCTGATCACCATCGAAGACGCTTTTGAGCTGTTCCCCGGCCAGCCGAACACCGTCGCCCTCCTGGCCGACCGAGGTGCCGGGTCGCAACGCAGCGCCAACGCACTATTGCAGGCATCGCTCCGCATGCGCCCCGACCGGATCATCGTTAGCGAGCTGCGTGGGGCCGAGGCCCTGACCTATCTCGAGGCGATCAACACAGGCCATGGCGGGTCAGTTTCCACCATCCACGCCGAAACCGCAGAGCTCGCCATCGACCGGCTAGCGATAATGGTTCTACAGGCCGGGACCCCGCTGACTTTCGCCGAGGTACGAGAATACATCCGGAAATCCATCGATGTGATCGTGCAGCTCGGGCGAACCGAGGGGAAGCGGGGGATTACGGAGTTCTATCTGCCGGGCTGATGGCGATTTTCACAAAAGCGCCTTGAAATAAGGCCGCCACCGCTGCAAACGGCCAGCAAGACGGAAAACTGAAGTCCAAATTTGTTGGGACCTTGCGCCGAAGTGGCGCGTTACGCTCAGGAGCGCTGATTGAAAAAGGCTTCTGCTAAGGCGGTGAACGCTTGGAGGATTGGCCGTTTGAGAGCTGCACCACGATGGGCAAGAGCGATCTGATGAAGGGGGGGGCTGCCGGAAAGGGGGACACGGGCCACCGGAGTCCCGTCATAGCAGGCGGTATCGGGCAGATCGGTGGCCAGCAGACCAACGCCGAATCCGTTGGCAACCATCGCCCGCAGCATTTCAATTGAGCTGGTTTCGTGGGCGACCTGCACTGGACTTCTGGCATTCTGCAGCAGGGACAGGAAATAGCCGCGGCTGTGATGCAGGTTCATCAGGATTACCGGTTCCTGTGCCAGGTCTTCGGCGTTGACGCTGGGCTGCTGCGCGAGCCGGTGCCCCTGCGGCAGCAAGGCATAGGGTACCGCCGCCATCAGAGGTGTGATGACAAAATCAGATGGAATGCCAAAGTCGTAAAGCAGCGCCATGTCAATCCGGCCTTCGCTGAGCCAGTCGAACAGCGTTTGCAGGTCACCTTCGAGGATACGGACTTTGGCGTCCGGGCGGTCGTCCAGGAACCGGCGTACCAGCCGTGGGGCATAGCGCGGGCCGAGGGTGGAAAACACTCCCAGGTTCATGAATTCCGGTGTTCCGCCACCGCCGCTCAGTACCCAACGCGCTTGCTTTTCCAGTTCGCGCAGCTGGGCGACCTTGTGCCGCCCGAACGGGGTCAGCTCCATCCCGCGCCCTGGGATGCGAAGAAAGAGCTTCTGTCCGAACACCTCCTCACAGCGGGCAATGGCCAGCGAAACCGAGGGCTGCGAGGTGTTCAGCGCGCGGCTCGCGGCGGCGGTGCTGCCGGTGTCCGCGACCGCCAGCAGGATTTCAACCTGGCGGAAGTTCAATGGTATATTCAACTGAGAATACCCTTTATATGCATATCGCATTTCCAAGTATATCTTATCGGACGCTATCCTCCAGCAAGCAATTGATGGTGGATACATGCTTGAAGATGACAAAATGGCAGGCCACAGGCCGCTCGAGGGTGTCAGAGTGCTGGATTTCTCGCGCGTTCTGGCCGGGCCCTACTGCACGGCACTGATGGCTGATCTTGGTGCGGAAGTGATCAAGGTCGAACCCCCTGCGGGCGATGACTACCGCCATATCGGCCCCTTCAAGGACGGCGAAAGCCTGCTGTTCCAATCGGTGAACCGCGGCAAGAAATCCATCGTTCTGGATCTGAAATCCGAGGACGGCGCGGCAGCGGCGCGGGCGCTGGCGGCGGAGTGCGACGTGCTGATCGAAAACTTCCGTCCCGGCGTGATGGAGCGGTTCGGACTGGGTGCAGAAGAGCTGTGCGCGGTGTGTCCGCAACTGGTCTATGTGTCTGTGTCCGGGTTCGGCCAGACAGGCCCGAACCGGATGCTGCCGGCCTATGACATCATCATCCAGGCGATGAGCGGGCTGATGGATATGACCGGCGCCGAGGACGGCCCGCCGATGATGGCCGGAGATGCCTTTGCTGACGTTGCAGGCGGCATGTTTGCTGCATTTGGGGCGATGGTGGCACTGTTTGACCGGGAACGCAGCGGCAGGGGGCGGCATGTTGATCTGGCGCTTTATGACTCGCTGGTGTCGATGATGCCGGTGGCGGCCTGCCGGGCGCTGATGGCGGGTGAGACGCCAAAGCGGACGGGCAGTAAACATGCGCTATCAGCGCCATTTGGCACCTATCCGGCTAAAGATGGCAGTTTTTCCGTAGCGGTACTGAACGACCGGCTGTTTGCCCGTTTCGCAGAAGCCATTGGCGCGTCGGATCTGGCGGAGGACGAGCGTTTTGCCAGTGATGTGTTGCGGCGACAGAATGAATCGGCCCTGGCCCGGCATATCGAAGATTGGGCCGCCGCGCGCTGCGCGCAGGATGCGGTGACGGTCCTGACAGAGGCGGGCATTCCAGCCGCGGCCCTGAGTACAGTGTCTGAAGCCTGGGCCTCGCCTCAGGCGCAGGCGCGCGGGCTGGCATCCCCGGTGAAACATCCCATTCTCGGTGAATTTTCTGTGCCGGAACAGCCCGTCCATTTCAGTGGAGCGGCAAGAGGTCACCGGCAGGCGGCCCCGGAACTGGGCGCGCACACACAGGAAATTCTGCAAAAGTTACAGGAAGGAGAGGCCGAATGACCGGCGACCTGAACAGCGAAGAGCAGGCTGTCATCAGCCAGATTGAACGGTTTTCCAGCGAGGTGCTGGCACCGGCCGCCGCCGACATCGATGCCAAAGGGAAGTTTGCAACCCTGCACCGCGCGGCGCTGGCAGAAATGGGCATCATGGGGATGAACCTGCCCGAAACCTATGGCGGCATCGGCCTGTCCGGGCCCGCTCTCTATGGCGCGGTGGAGGCTATCGCAGGTGCCTGCGGCTCCACAGCCTCGATGCTGACGGCGCACTTCCTGGCAACGGATTCGCTGCTGCTGGGCGGGGGGAAGACGCTCAAACAGCGCTTCCTGCCGGCCGCCGCAGCGGGTGAGGCACTTGGCGCCTTTGCGCTGACTGAGCCGATGGCGGGTTCCAACCCCGCTGATATGCGCAGTACCGCCAGCCGCGAAGGCGACGGCTACCGGCTGAAGGGCTCCAAATGCTTCATCTCCAATGCGGGTGATGCAGATTTTATCGTGGTCTATGCCAAGACCGACGGCGCAGCCGGCGCCCGCGGGGTCAGCGCCTTTGTGGTGGAACCCGGCAAGACCGGCGGGGTGGAGGTCGGCAAACACGAGGAGACCATGGGTCTGCGCGGCGGCCATGTGTTCCCGATCTCATTTGATTGCCATGTGCCGGCGGAAAACCGGCTTGGCGAAGAGGGCACTGGGTTCCGAACCGCGATGAAGGTGCTGGATAACGGCCGTATCGAAGTGGCCGCGCAGGCCACTGGCATTGCGCGCGCTGCACTGGGCGCAGCTGTGTCCTATGCCAAGGAACGAGAGGTCGGCGGACAGCCGATCGGCAATTTCCAGGGGCTGCAGTGGATGCTGGCCGACAGTGCCACTGAGCTGGCCGCGGCGCGGGCATTGGGGCTGCAAGCCGCCCGCAAGCGGGGCACCGGCGAGCGTTATTCGCCTGAGTCTGCCTTCGCCAAGCTTTATGCCAGTGAGGCAGCCTGGCGCATTGCGGACCGGGCGCTGCAGATTCACGGCGGCTATGGCTATACCCGCGATTTTCCGGTGGAACGCTACTTGCGCGACTTACGGATCTTCCGGATCTATGAAGGATCATCGGAGATACAGCGAACCATCATTGCGCGCGAACTGCTGAGCTAACGGCTTAGGCGGGCGTTATGTCAGTTAGCGCCGTTTTCGAAAATTGCTCCAGCGGAGTGAACTGAACAGGAATTGTGAAGGCTGTTGCAATGGTTCTGGCCTTGGCCTGCAACCCGTACAGCCTTCCAAGATCTTTTTTGTGCCAACGGCACTGGTCTGTTGCGCCAGGACAGTGCGGCATTCAACAGGCGCACCCGGTTTCGCCACCGCTTATTCTAACTAGACTACGCCACCGGAACTGCCCAGATTTGCCTGTGCCCAACGGTCAAGCTCCTGCATTACGGGCTCAAGCGACTGCCCGGTCGGCGTAAGGGAATACTCCGTGCGGGGCGGAACCTCTGCATAAACTGTACGGATGACGATTCCATGCGCTTCCAGTTCCCGCAATTTGCGGGTCAGAACACGCTGAGAAACGTCGGGGATTTGACGGCGGATTTCACCGAACCGCCGGGTGCCGCCAATCAGAAAATGAATGATCTGGCACTTCCACTTCCCGCCGATGATCTCGATGACGGTTTCGACCGGGCATTCATGCGCACCTGCATCTTCCTCTTTTGAATCCTTCATCTTGTCTTCGAACATCCCATTAAGCTCCCCGCTTCAGAAATGTACCCGTGGTTGCGCTTCCCTGCCAAGGTTTGCTCCCTCGCAGGGCGCCGGGTTCTGCGTCATGAACAGCCACTGTGCAGAAGCGAACTGACATCTTCAATAGTATCCAAAGTGTTCCTACTCACCACATTGGGCCATAGGTGCTAAATTGGGGCGCGGCGGCAAGGCAGAAACTGTCTTGGAGCCGCCAGCCCACGACCTGCCTGGAGGCACCATGAAACTGAAATCCACCTCACCCGCCCTGGCGGCAGGAATTCTGTCCCTGTCGTTTGCAACAGGCGCTGCCGCGCTTGAAACGCCTCAGTCCACCACCGTGCTGGAGTTTGCCGACAGCAATACGCTGTTTGTAGCTGACTCCGACGGTGGAAGGATCTTTGCCTACACGCTGCCCGAATCTGCCCCGGCAGCGGAATCACGCAGTTACAACCTGATTGGCCTGGGCGCCCGGCTGGCCGCCACAACCGGCGCTGATCCGTACAGCATCAGCTATCACGACATCGCTGTGCATCCCGTCTCCAAGGAAACCTATATTTCGATGTCCCTGCGCTCGGGCGGCAGCAAGTCGCCGATGATTGTGCGCGTGGATCAGGATGGCAGTATCACACCGCTGGATCTGGCCGCATTGGAGGGCACGTCGGTGGAACTGAACGGCACACCCGATGACAGCGTCACTTTCTGGCATGACATTCCGGCTGCCACCTTCACCGTCACGGATCTTGATTTCGTGGATGGCACGCTGTTCGCTGCCGGGCTGTCGACCGGAGAGTTCGCCTCAACCCTGCGGCAGATCCCATACCCGTTCACCGACACCGCTTCCGCGTCCAGCATCGAAATCTACCATACCGTTCACAATCAAACCGAAACCCGGGCACCGATCCGGGCTATGAGCGTGGTCGAGCTGGATGGCGTGAAAACGGTTGTTGCCGCCTACACCTGTACACCGCTGGTCACGATCCCCTCTTCCGATCTGGCTGATGGTGCCCATGTATCCGGCAAAACCGTAGCCGAACTGGGCTATGGCAACACCCCGCTTGAGGTGCTGCATTTCACTGCGCCGAATGAGGAGTTCCAGCCGGAAGAGTATGTGCTGGTCATCAACAAGGAACGCGATGCCGATCTGATCCGGGTGGCTGACCTGGCCGAGGCTGCCAAAAGCGAAGGGCTGTCGTCCCCCGAGCTTTGGGGCGACGCAGGGGTCAAAACCGCTGCCCGCCCGCTGGGGGCAGTCCTGCAGGCCGATGATCAGGATGAGCAGTTTCTGGTTACGCTCAAGCGCAACCTGGATACCGGCGACGTCGACCTGGTCTCCTTCCGCAAGGGCGCCTACTTCCGGCTCAGCGATTTCGTCAGCGAATACAATTTCCCCGACTATCAGTATGTGGAGGAGCAGGAGTTTTTCCGCAACTTCCAGAACATGCTGAAGGCAGACGCGGGCTACGCTGATCTGGCAAGGTAAAGTGAAGATGCTCCGCAATCTGAAAACTTCATCCCTCTGGCTGGCCGCGCTTCTTGCGGCCAGTTCAGCGGCCCAGGCCTGCGAGGAAAGCGTGCCAGGTCCTGCCGGGGTAACCCAAGTCTACCCCAATGCTGATGTGCTGCCGGAAAACCTGCTGCGCTTCTATGTCTACTTCTCCGAACCGATGGCACGGGAGGGCATATGGGACTCCGTCGTGCTGCTCGATGAAGACGGCAAGGTGGTTCCGGGGGCTTTTATCGAGAACAAATTCGATCTCTGGTCGCCGGATGACCGGAGGCTGACGGTGCTGTTTGATCCGGGCCGGGTAAAAACTGGGCTGGTTGCACACAATAAGCTGGGCCGGGCGCTGGAGCCGGGAAAGACTTATACGCTGCAAGTCAGGAACAGCGCGGAAACCAGGAGTGGCTGCACGTTAACGCGCAGCTATAAGAAGACCTTCGTTGCCGCCAAAGCAGATTTCGAGGCGCCTGATTTGGCGAAATGGCAGGTGCAGGCACCCATGGCGGATTCAACTGAGCCGCTTCTGGTGACACTGAATGGCCCGATGGATCACGTCTCCCTGGCCTACAGGGTGCGGGTAACCGATGAAACCGGTGCAAAGCTCGGCGGCTCGCTGCGGCTTGGGCCGGATGAGCGGGAGTGGATATTCACACCCCGCGATCCCTGGGCAAACGCCAATTACCGGATTGAGGTGGATACCACGCTGGAAGATATCGCTGGAAACAGGCTGACCGGCTTGTTCGACCGGCCGCTGGACAGCGATGGCTACAGCCAGCCGGGACAAAAGACAGAAAGCCTCACCTTCAAGCCGCGCAACAACTGAAGAGCTGCATGGAAAGGACACCGGTCATGAAACTCTACTACGCACCCGGCACCTGTGCCCTGGCACCGCATATCGCCCTGGAATGGACGGGCAAGCCTTACGAAGCAGAGCGGGTCGAACTCGGATCCGAGGAATATCTCAAGATCAATCCTATGGGAATGGTCCCGGCGCTGAAGGATGATGGCTTCCGTATCATGACGCAGGCAGATGCGATCCTGAAGTATATCGAGGCCAAATACCCGGAGGCCGGCCTGGGCGTCGCCAAGGATCCGCTCAGCCAATTCGGGCTGGATGAGGCGCTGGCCTTTCTGACAGGCGATTTCCATCCCGCGTTCTGGCCTTTCTTTGTGCCGGACCGGTACACGGTCAACCGCAGCGAGGGCGCGCAGAATGAAGTCCGTGAAGCGGCATACGCCAGGATTGACCGGGTGATGAGCCATCTCGGCACATTGCTGGACGGCGGCCCGCATGTTGCAGGCAGCAAGCGCACGATTGCCGACCCCTATGCTTTTGCAATGGTCCGCTGGACGGCACACACGCCGAAACCCTGGCAGGACTACCCGCCGGTGAAACGCTTCATGGAAACCATGCTGGAAGACAGCGGCGTGCAAGCTGCGATGAAGACGCAGGGATTGAGCTGACAATGCACAGCTACGACTACAACGCACCCGACTACCACATTGCTTCGCGCGGCCGGATTGGCCCGGACCTGCTGCACGGCCTGTTTCCAGCGGACCGTTCGGCATGGGACGATGATCCCCGGTTTCTTGGCTGGCCCGCGCATCTTCAGCGCCTTCACGCCTCGATCTCTGAGGCCAGTGCCCGACTGATCGGCGGGCTGGAAGTCGTATTGGTGGAGCCGGAGGGCAGCGCGCAGGAGTTGATGGGCCTGACCGGCATGAACCGCCTGGGGCTTGATCTGGTCTCGCATGTTCACGGCCATCACAGCTTCGAGGACAGCAATGTGCTGCCCGGGTTCCTGGGGCGCTTCCCGCAGCTGGCTTCGGCCATTGACCTCCTGGAAAACGACCACCAGGTCCTGGAGCAGGCGCTGGACCAATCGGAACAGGTCTTTGCCCTGCTTCGTGGCGGGGAAATCTCCAAATCGCAGATCGGCAAGGCGCTGGAGCAGGCGAAAGTTCTGAACAAGATCCTGAACCGGCATACCTATGACGAGGAAGATATCCTGATCCCGGCGGTGCTGCATGCCTATGCCTGAAACACCGGATGACATCCCCCGGCTTTTTGCCGAGGCCTGGAATGCCAGGGACGCTCGCGCCCTGGCTGCCCTCTTTGCTGAGGACGCTGATTTCGTCAACGTGGTTGGCCTGTGGTGGCACAACCGCGTCAACATTGAAAAAGCGCACGCCTACGGGCTCAGTACGTTTTTCCAGCACTCAGAGATTACTGCCCGGGGTATCAAGGTCCGGCGGGTTGGCGGCGACACCTCGATCATTCACACCCGCTGGAAGCTAGCAGGGCAGATTGGCAAGGCAGGTGAAACCCTTGAGGACCGGTTTGCAATAATGGTGTTCTTTGCACAGCGTCTGGCCAATGGCTGGACCGTCCTGGCTGCGCACAACACCGACGTCATACCGGGCATGGAGACCATTGCTGCCAAGGACGGGTCGGCATTTGCTGTAAACTACCGGGATGGCGAATAGCGGCTACCCCACTTGTTCGTTCTAGCCCTGGAACCAAGGTTTATTTGCCGCAATTGAGGCGCAGGCGGGAAGAAATTGTAGAATGAACCCGGATTTGGAAGGCCTCTCCTGTTGCGGTCAGGAGAGGCACTCAGGACCAGCGGGCCGGTCTACGAACTTGTCCCAACTGGCGCGCGGTTGATCTGGCTGAGTTCTTCCATCACGTCGAACACGTGGTCGCTGACGACCTCGATGCCGATCGCGTTCAGGCGGGGAATGTGCATGGTCTTGTAGGCCTCCAGTTGCTCAAGGCTTTTGAACAGATAGGTGGAGCCGAAGTGATTGGTGCCGGCCTCATGGGTCCAGATTTTCCAGACAACGCCGGGTTCCTGGGCGATGCTTTCGGCTAGCTGTTTGGCGCCTTGGCGGAAATCTTCGGTGACGGGGCCATCGTAGGTCAGATGGATGTCCCAGATTTTCTGAGTGCTCATGATTTGGTCCTTCTTGAGGAGTTGCGAGAAACGTGTGGTTGAGGTTGCATTGGGGCGGGCTCAGCCCTTGCGGAGTTGCAGGAAGCAGAGAGCCGAGAGCAGGGCGAAGAATGCCGGATCCGACCAGCCAAAGCCGGTGAAAATACCTGCGGCACCGG